>CAIXPS010000253.1 GCA_903921365.1 uncultured bacterium
CAAGCGCCAACCCATAATCTGTGTCAGCATAACTGGCATGTCGTTCATTCAAGAAGAGATGTTAGGGAGCGAGAAGAGTGAGTAAATACTCAAATAGCTTAGGGTCTGACCACCCGAAACTCGACTATTTCGGTGTAAACTCACCGTGCGCAAAGCGTCTCATGACCACGCTGGCATTGTGAGTCAGTATGACAAATACGATCAGACGATTCAGAGTATGTATGCCGGGGCGAATCGCAAGCGAACGACAATCGGCACAGTGTTAAGTTGATACCTGTCAGCCAATAGCAGTTGTTCGATCCAGCACACTTGATACCCCACCGCACTTTTCGGGAGGCAGTGTGTCTGTGCGATTTTTATGCTGAGCTGGATCCGCAGATGCACAGCCAGCGCGATACCGACTTGCGCAATTGTAAAGACGGTGTCAAAATGGAGCCCATCGGTCATTTGCTCAGACGGAGAAGGCAGTTGATTGGGAGCTTAGGAGAAATGCCTTCTTCACGCATTGATAGCTTATCGGGGTATTGGCATTGTAACTGGCATCGCGTGACGTTTTGATCCGTGCTTCGATTAAGCAACTACGACTCTGGATGGCAAACCACAGGTCGTCAGTTTTGTGCGTGGTTGTATGCCTGCAACCAATCAAGAGTTTGGGATAAAAGTGATTTTCTCTGACTTTTAGTTGCTATAAGAATGAACCATGAGTAACAACGATTTGCTGAAGCTTGATATGGCCCGGGTTCGCGATGAATACCATCGCAAAGTCGACGATTTAAATAGGAAAATCGAAAAATCGCCGTCTGATTCCGATTGGAGCAAAGACCTGCACGATTATTACATTGAGCATTTCTTCCCGTCGTTAATTGACCTTGCACAAGATAACCTAAATGTCCCACAGAGGTTGGAACCAGACCTATTGATACTTTGCCTGGGAATGAGTTTCGAACCCTTGCTTATCTCAGTTGCGTATTGGCGGCCAAAGCGTATTTTGCTGATTCGCAACAAGATGTATGGGAAGATCGATGGAAGCACCGTTAGCGCGAGATTCAATGTGCGCATCAAGAAGCTTGCTAATCACCTAAAGCTGAATTCAGTTGAGATGCTACCTCAGGATTGTGTGCTGCAGAGCGATTCTCCAACCCAAGTCTTCGCTGATCTACGTGCTGCCGATTCCGGCGTGCCGGGTGCAATTGCGATCACGCAAAAAGCACTTAACACTCAGAAACTGCGTCTTGTCATGGACATTACCGGCGGCAAGAAGAGCATCGTCAGTGGGGCATTCCTATTTGCCGCATATACGCGGGGGATACAAATCTCCTACGTGGATTTTAAAGAATACGACTCTGCACATAACCGCCCCTTGGACGAGAGTTGTTTCGTGCATGTTTTTGAGAATCCATATGAAGCTTTCAGCTTGAGAGATTGGGAATCAATCCAAAGTCACTATCAAAAATACCGCTTCGATAGCGCTATCCGGACACTTGATGATATCATGCCAGCAATTACTCGTTTGTTATCATCCGAGGGTAAGGAAATCGGTCTTATCTCTGTCCTTAGGCAGGTGTTGGTTGCATACCATGCTTGGAATAGTGGAGATACGCTGACAGCAAAGAAACTATGCGGCGCTATGGACAAGAAGATCCAGTCCCGCATGCCTCCAATCATCGATCTATTGTCTCCTTATTGGCCTGATATGACCGCGAATCCGAAGTCATTTGAGAACATAGCCTCGCAGGATCATGCAAATCTGGTTCGATTCCCAATACTTATTGCGCACTATGCTCTAGATGAAATAGCTAAGCTGAACCGTATAATTCAATATACTGACGATTACCGATCAGCTTTTGTTCGGGCTTTTGGCCTGCATGAGTTATTACTTCAAAGCAGATTGTGTTATCGCGTTGGGCAGACAGCCGCACAGCCTGACAGAATTGAGTGGTCACTCCATTCTGACCCAAAGCAGCTAAGCGGTGTGGAATTGTGCAATATTAAGGGGTTGCACTATCCGACCGATCTTCTTGATGTCTCAATGGACTACGAGTCATTGATCAAGTTACTAACGGAAACTCAGTTAATGCCATATGACATTGACCCTAAACGCTGTTTCCGAGGAATTAGCGTCAGGACCGTGATGGGGGCATTCACAATGAAGAAGTTCTGGAACGAGAACGATATGCATTACTCGGATACGGTGATGAAGAACTTCCGCCAGGCACGCAACAACCTGACACATTATCATTATTCCGTGCCGAAACAATTGGCAGAGGCAGCATTACAGATTACCAAGGCTAATTTCAATGAGTTTCAGGATCGTTGGCTGGATAGGATGGGGTTTCCTGATGCAAAAAATCAGCTAAAAAGTGCTCAGTGTGAAGTAATCCCTTGGAACGACCTGCTTGCGCTCATTGGGCTAAACGACTTGAGGTTGATCGACTTTACAACGTAGCTAAAGTGTAATTTAGTGAGGAGTACGCTATGAAACAATACCTGTTTGCCGCGGAAGCAGATCAGATTCAGCGTTTTGTATTTCGGTCGGCCAAGTTACGAGAGGTTCGTGGCGCCAGCCGGATGCTGGACGAATTCTGCAAAAATGTGCCAAGTATCTTGGCCGGCAATCTGTCCCTGACAGACCAGGACTGGAAAATCGTCAGCAACGCTGGTGGCGCATTCCGAATCGTCTTCAACAACCAGGAAAATGCTCTCTGCTTTGGCCGCCGCCTTGCCGAAATGTACCGTCAGGTGGCTGATGCGTCGATGAGCATTGCCGAGTTGATTGAATTCAAAGAAGGCGGGTTTGTGATTGCGCAGAATCTTGCGAATGCAGCGCTGCGACAGGCCAAGAGGATGGGGCGTGCAACTCAATCCACATCTCATCTTCCCCATATCGCATTGTGTGCATCCTGTGGGATAGAACTCGCAACAACATTCGAGCAGCGCCATAGCGACGAGCGCGCGAACTACTTGTGCGACACATGCCGTGAAAAAGCATCTATTGGCCCTGCTCATCAACGAAGAGACAATGAGTTTCTGGATCCGGCCGATCCGGCTGATGCAATTGCGGACTTTGACCCGAAAGGGTATGTGGCTTACCTTAAAGCTGACGGTAATGGGATGGGCAAATGGTTTGGCAAGTGTGACCGTGATGAACTGGAAGCACTGTCACTGGCGTTGGATCAGGTTATGCACGCTTGCCTGCTTGAGTCAGATAGGACAATGGGTGCCTTAATCACACGGTTGAATGATGAAAAAAAGTGGAGCTACGAAGCGGAAGGCGTCATAACACCTTTACTACTGGCCGGTGATGATTGCTTCGCACTGGTGCCTGCGCCATATGCGTTGGATTATGCGCGGCGTTTCTGCTTGGAGTTCGAACGACAAATGGAAGCGCTATTATGTAAACCTCCGTTGGACGCTTTGAAAGCTCGCCTACAACAAGCCGGCGACTATCAGCGTCCCACGATTACTGCGGCATTGGTTATCTGCAAGAGCAATTATCCTTATACGCTTGCGCACGATCGGGCAGAAGAGATGTTGAAGGCGGCTAAAAAGCTAGCAAAAACATCGAAAACGGGCGGCGAAGTCGCCTCAATGGTGGACTTCGAGGTTGTTACCGGGAATAAAGTGCTGCACGATGAAGACAGCATGATATCGAAAGATTCCGTTACGCGGAATGGAACAATCAGCATGCGCCCATATTGGGTAATCCCCGATGGGGCCACCGAATCTGCGGTATTGCAAGCAGTGAGCCTGGATACATCCAAAATCCTCAACGAGCGATACGCCTTACACAACTACCCGAATGGACGAATATCACAACTACGCCAACTCTTTGATGTTGATTCATCCAAACTAAGTGCTGAAGGTTGGCAAATCCGATGGGCGGCATTACGTGACCGTCTGGTTCGCTTCGATGCTCGCGACCCTAATCTGTCCTGGTGTGAGTTGGGCAGCAATACGGCAAAACCAGGGTGTCTCCAGTACTTTTTGCGCTACGGGCACGGGGTATATGCGCATGGTCTGCCCGACCTGATCGAAATGTGGGACTATAGCTATAGGCTGGATAAAAAGAAAGAGGACTATGCCCGGAGGTCTGCATGAATGGTATTCGACTCGTCTTTGACCTGACCCTTCAATCTGATTACCATGTCGGCTCCGGACACGGGTTCGGAACGGAAGTAGATTCGGCATTGCTGCGCGATGCAGATGGAAAACCTGTACTGCGTGGCACTATGCTGTGTGCGTTACTGCGTGAAGGAATGCGACAGTTATTGAGCAGTTCTACGTTTGCAGCCCATTGCCCCCATACCGAAGACCATTACGGCGAGCAATGTGAGCGGAGCGAGCCTTGCTGGGAATGCCGCATTTTCGGCACACCGAGATATGCCAAACGATGGGTATTCTCGTCAGGACGACCGTGTGAGTTTCCGGATCCTATGCCAGCAGTAGCTGGCATGCGAGAGACGAAAAACTGGGGCGGTCACGTGGCCACACGCACACGCATAAATCTGCGCACGCGGCGGGTTGAAGCACGAAAACTGTTCACTGATGAAGAGGGCGACCAGCGACTGGCATTTCGTTTCACGGTCACTTGCCAGTCGGATGACGACAACAGCTTATATGAGGCGCTCCTACTGTCGGCAGCTGCACGCCTTGTCCGACGGCTTGGCGCACATCGCTCACGTGGGCGAGGCGAGTGCCTGATAACGCTTGTCAATGCCGATAGCGCTGAGGGTGAGCCCGTGCTTGCCGGCGACGGCAATTGCATGGAGTTGTGGCTGCGCCAGTTTGAAATAGACTGGATTCAACATCCTGATCGCATACCGCTGCCACGAAAGCGCGTCCAGAACGTCAAAGAACAGATAACGCAACCAAGCGCTCAATCCATGCAACCTTACAGCCTGCGTGTAATTGCCCGCACTGAGGAACCAGTGCTGATTGCCCGGCGCGCCGAAGCTGGCAATGAATATGAGTCACTCACTTCCATCCCAGGCGCAGTACTGCGGGGTGCATTGGCTGCGCGTGTCGACGCGAAATACGACGTGGGTAATGCAAGTATAGGCGCCTTATTTAGCAACTTGTTTATTAGCGAGCGCATTCGTTTTGGTGCACTGATGCCGGCGCGTTACGATGGTACGCAGTTATATTCTTCATGTAACCCTCCGCTCAACCTGATGACTTGCAAGTTACACCCCGGTTACGATACAGGCCATGGCGAACATGGGGTGTGGATGCTAGGCAGCCTGCCTCCTGAAGATAAATGCCCATACATGGGCTGTGGAGCAGATCTGGAACCACTGACAGCACCATTTGTTCTGCAGGGCGTGCCGAAGCATCTCGATGTGCGTATGCGAGAGGAAATGCACCAGCGTATTAACCCGCGCAGTGGACGCGTTGCGCAGACAAACCTGTTTGGCTATGTGGCACTGGAAGAGGGGCAATACTTTGTTGGCGACCTGACCTGCGCTGACCAGAGCGACTGGCTAAATCTGTCCGCACTGACCGGTATCAGCACTGACACAACGTTTGCAGTACGGGTCGGCAAGGCAATGCGGCGTGGCTATGGCCTGTTGACACTTGTTTTTACAAAGGTAGACTCTCCTGATAGCCAAACACGTATTGAATTTCCCAAAAGAGTGCTGGCGCTCGACAAGCCGGTGCTATTAACGTTATTAAGCGATGCTATCGTGACGGATACATGGGGACGCTTTGTTACTTCCTTCGAGGGTGGCTGGCTGGAGGAGGAGTTAGGGTTGCCGGTCGGTAGTGTGCAGGTATTACCAGCCACGCATGCCGCAGGTGCGCATCCGGTTGATGGATTCAACTCGCACCTCGGACTACCGCGCTGGCGTGATATCGTGCTGATCGCAGGGTCGAGTGTCGCGATCCAGATCAAACCTGGAATCTCTGTAAGCCTGTTACAGCAAGCCGAAGCGCGTGGCATCGGCTTGCGACGCAGTGAAGGCTTTGGCCGCATTGCCTTTAACCACCCACTATATGTGCCAGGCAAGTTGCTTGACAATGCTGGCATCAGCATACCCACTGCCGTTCAGAGAGAGTCGAATGAGCAGATGTCGATAATCACTGCAGAGCATGACTTCCGTGAGACTTGGGCTAATAAACTCGACCTTGTAGAGCACTGGACGACATTCCGACACGTGGAGTATGTCACCGTGGTGCGGTTGCTGCTTGTCATAGCTCGCGATGGGGGAGACTCTGTTCGTGCGGAGATACAACGGCTGCGAGATACTGAAACGTTGTTGACCGTCTTGGGGGTGCATCAGCGTGACAAAGAAGCATGGTTTACCAAAGGTGATGGACAGAGGGGCTTGACCCTGCTGGATGGCACAGACAATTCGTTGCTGTCGGACCTTGATGTTGTAGTGGCGGCGGCGCCCGAGGAGACACGCAATCAATGTTTCACTATTGGGATTGAGATGTTGGCTGAGCGAATTGCTGCGCAGGTTCAGCAAGCGCGCAAACCCTAGGCGACAGGAGGCATGATGTGATATACCGAGCGATTTTGGGAAGGATCATATTTCGCACTGCGGTTCACGTTGGATCTGGCAGAGCTACGGATGCTATAGATGCATTCCTGCGACGAGATGCGACTGGTGCCGTGGTCATCCCTGGCACTGCTATCGCGGGGGCATTACGCGGCATCGCTACACGGCTTGCTCCGCAACTCGGTATGCGTGCGTGTAACGCATTGCAACCCGAGAGTGAATGGGCTAAGTTCGAAAACGGCGTACTCAAGGGGCAAAAGCAACCGTGTAAATGTCCTGTATGCCAGTTGTTTGGCGACATCCTGCCAGGCAACGGTGACCGACAACCCGAGAAGGATGTGTACGAAGCCGATACAGCATCTTCTCGTGTTCTCACGGCTGACGCCTATCTGGTGGCAGATCGACTGTCTGATGCAGGCACCTCCATCCGCGATGGGGTTGGGATAAACCGTTCGGATGGCGCTGCTGCGCGTGCGGGTGCGGTGAAGTTCGACATGGAGACGCTTGCACTCAGGGCGGAGTTTAAATTGCGTATCGAACTCTCCCCACAAGTGGACGAGGTGGGCGAAGATATACTGGCTGCAGCGTTGATGGAATGGGCGGAAGGTCGTGGCGCGTTGGGAGGAAGAACATCGCGTGGCTTGGGAGCCTTTGACCTCAGAGATATACGCAGAGTGAGTATTGGTGATGACGCGCGCGGGCTAATGGCGTTCCTGCGCACGGCCAATCCGTGGGAATCAGCGAGCGTCGATACTGAATGGTTTGTAATTGCCAGTGCACGTGTCCGCGCTCGCTTAAAGCAACAATCACGAACTGCAACTCATGTCAAACAAGAAGGCCTTGTCACCCGCGCCTTCGCACACGTGACATTCACATTGGTAGGTGATGGCCCACTGCTCGTTAATGACACCACGATGGCTGCGCTCACTGGTTTTGACCACGCACCCATCCTGGCTCGTTGGCTCACAGGAGCGCCAACGACTGGGACTGGGCCATTGGATCTGGTGTTGCCTGGTTCAAGCTTGCGTGGTGTGCTGCGCGCACAGGCCGAAAAGATCGCCCGCACCCTGACCACACAACGCATTGCGCAACTCCCGAAAAACCAGACTGCTGAGTTTGTTCTACACTGTCCTGCATGCAATCCGGTCGAGTCACGCGACACTGCTGCTTTGTCCAGTTGTGACACACTATTACTGGGAAGTCTCAACGAATTGGATGAGGTCGAACCTGAAAGAGTTTGCCTGGCCTGCCGCTTGTTTGGAAGCACCCAAAGTGGTAGTCGGCTGAAGATAGAAGACGCATGCTGGTCTGTGAGTCTTCCGGCCAAATGTCTCAAGGTGCAAGACTTCCTGGCAATCGATCGTTTCACCGGTGGTGGCTTAGACGGCGCAAAGTTTGATGCTTTGGCAGTGATGAATGCCAGATTTACGGTGAATATGAGATTGGATAACCCGACGCCGTGGGAAATGGGATGGCTGGCGCTTGCGCTACGCGACTTACGCGACGGAATGATACAAGTGGGCATGGGCGCATCAAAAGGTTACGGCAATGTGCATGCTGAAGATATGAAGATTTGTCTGGGCACCGTACATCAAGACGATCGTGAGCGATTTGGGGCGCAATTGGATTGGAGCAATGTCGCTTCCAGCGGTGCCTTTGACACAATCACTTGCAGTGAGGCAGATTGGGATCATCACCCAGAATGGGCTATAGCGATAAGTGGTTGGGTAGAAGCTTTTCAGGCAAAACTAAAAACTGTAGCACGCAGTCTTGGTAACCATAAAGCTGATGTTTTAGTTGATAGCTACTTTGGCACGAGTGCCCAATCGCACTACCCGGTTGCCTTTAAGAATGTGGAGAAAAGATGATGAATGACTTCTTACAACACTTACGGGACCTCTCGGTTAGTTTGACTACTGTGCATGTTGGAACCGACTTTTGTGTTGCAGGTGGACAGTTGGGGAACCAGATAACGTCACAGGAGACGACGCAGGCGGTGACAAAATTCCTGGACGAGTGGTCTGTGACTGGGTTAAAGACGGAATGGGCAGTGGTGGAAACATTGCGCGAGATTTGGCTAGGCAAGTGGGAAAAGCTCATCGTTAAAGCCAAAGCTGATATCAGTTTTCTGGCCCGTGTGCGCATCTTTGGCGCATGCGGCGATGTGGATCTACGACGGGACGGGACACGCTGGCTGTGGCATTTCGTTGGTGACACGAATGTATTGCCCGCAGAAATTGGAGGCCATTGCCTTTCAGACCATTCGGGATACTTTTACGTCCCTGGAAAGCAGGCACTGTTATGGGGGCAACTGAACGGTACGACTCGGACGGAATCGCGTGTCGCTGCCGCAAATCTGGCGTATGACGACACACTCACATCAGCGCATGTCGGAGTTGTATACGATGAATATGCAGCACATGGTGTAACACAATTTGTGCGTTTTCGGAATATCGTTAATGCGGATTCCTGCATTAACAGCCACAACGGGAGGGAAAAGTGATAAGGGGCAGAATCAACAGATGGAACGGAAAATATGGCTTTATCATTTTGGAAGGTCAACATATAGATACCTTCTTCCATAAAGACGACACGCCCGGCCTGACGGAAAATGACCTGCGCGAAGGATTGGAGGTAACATGCGAAGTTAGGCAACAGGGCGGCAAGTCCCGGGCGATAAATGTTCGGGCAATTGTGCCGCCTGTCCAACCGCAGGGTGAATACCGTTTCCTGAATCCTTATAATTTCGTTCGTTTTCTCAATGAACCGACAATACTGCCAACTACACCGATTACCCAGCAACTACTAGGGCGATGTATGCCACCGCCACACGACCGCTGGGTAGGGCTGAGTGGTCAACTGATATGTAAACTGACCGCCGATTCCCTGTTGTTCGTGTCAGACTCCGAACGCGTAGAGGAACGACAAAACGGGCATAAAGCCTATTCGTTTTTCCAACTCGATGGCAAAGCCGCAATCCCTGCGACAACGTTGCGCGGTGTCATCCGCTCCGTGTTCGAAGCGGTTACTAACTCATGTTTGTCATCATTCCAAGAAGACAAGTATCCACTCGAATACCGCGAAGCACATTCGCCCGACTTCATTCCGGTGCGTGTGATCGAATTATGCAACGACGGTAGCGCGTTGCTTGAACGCTTGGACTGCACCCAGGGTTTACCCAGCGGAGTCTCCACAAATGGCAAGCCAAATGTCATGATGACAGGTGCGGTGAAGGCAGCTTATCCGCCGCGCGTTCTTCAAACAAATGGTAATTGGTACAATGAGAGATACAGTTCACTCCGTGGCTTGCCTGCCGACCGCGATGGTTTACGTGTTGCGGCGATTGTTTCCAAACAGCCAATTGAACACGCGCGGAGACCCTTTAGCGCGTTTGAGGTAATTGAAGTTGTACCAGCCTCCCAAGCGAGTACACTACAACTTCAGATGAGCCCAAATCACATCATGGTATATGGGTGGTTGCACGCCACAGGTCCTAACATTGAGAATAAGCACGATGAACGGCTGTTCTTCCGCTGGGAAACAAACCCGAATCCAAAATCCAACGACGAACTTAAAAATCTTCACTTGGCAATCACCTGTAGTAAGGAAGGCGTGGCTGAATACAACCAGCACCTGGCAGAATATTGGCATCGTCACGCAAAAGGTGCAAGCAAAGTCACCCTGCCACAACTCAGCGTTTTTGTGACACCGGGACGCAAACTAAAGGTGGGCGACTTGGTGTATTACTTCGAAGATCACAAAGATGGAGTGAGTATAGACGTGTTGCGTGCGGTCACAATTCCGCGCCGACGGTATCGAACCAAACGCCAGGAACTACTGCCAGAATTTTCACACAAGTGTCGCGAGTATGACAAACTGTGTCCGGCATGCCGCACATTCGGATGGGTAAGTCAGAACACAAATGACGTTTCCAGCGAATCACACACAGCATATGCCAGCCGCGTGCGCTTCGGAAATGCAATATTAAGCAGTGATGCTGGTGTGGAAAGTGAAATATCGCTGGCTGTGCTCGGTTCACCCAAACCGACCACAACTCGATTTTATCTGCGCCCAAAATCACGTAGGCCTGCCGATGGAGAGGAAGATTGCCAAGTAGATTATGACGCGGACGACGTAACCCTACGCGGACGCAAGTTCTACCGTCATCACAATGCAATGAACCCGGGCGAATATACGCGCATGACCGACCAGGACCATGATGGCATTGATGATAAGAGCCGCACCATAATTGACGCAAGAAAGCCAGGCAACGCTTTTAAATTCACTGTGGATTTCGAGAATCTTTCAGAAGTGGAGCTTGGGGCCTTGCTGTGGTCAATCCAACTCGAACAAGGTATGCATCACCGCCTGGGTTATGCCAAACCATTAGGTTTTGGCAGCGTGCATATCGAAGTACAGGATGTTGCTATCTTCGACCCACTGGTGCGCTATGGCAAGGATTTGGAATCAGGTTGGGAGAAAAAGATAGATCAGATAACGAACTGGATCACCACTTTCGAAAACGCCATCTCAATGCTTTATAGACATAGGGATGATCGATTTAATTCGTTAGAAAACGTGGCTGACTTGCGCACACTGTTAAGTGCTCCCATAAATTCGCTGTTGCCGATTCATTACCCTCGCTCTCAGCCCGAACCCCAGGCAGAAGGCAAGAATTTCGAATGGTTTGTGGGAAATAAACGAAGCGGCAAATATCCCGGGCCGAGACTGGTTTTGCCGCTTGCAGAAGATGATCGCAGAGGGATACGGCTCGTTGATCGGGATGGCGAACTGAAGTAGGTACACATGCTCATCCTAAACTTCTCCCACCCCCTCACCCCCGCCCAGCGGGCGCGCATCGAAGAGCTGACCGGCCAGCCTATCGAGCGCGTCATTGACGTGCCGACGCAGTTTGACCCGGCGCGCCCGTTCACAGAGCAGGCGGCGGAATTGGCCAACACGGTTGGGCTTTTGCCCCAGGAGTGGCAAGCTTTGCCGCTGCTGATCAATCTGCCAAGCTTAAGCATTATTGCTGGACTAGTGCTTGCCGAGTTGCACGGGCGCATGGGCTACTTCCCCACCATCCTGCGACTGCGTCCCGTCGCTGGCAGCACCCCACCCCAGTTTGAGGTCGCGGAAATCATGAATCTGCAGAGCGCGCGTGATGGCGCGCGAGCACGGCGCTGAAAAATCGCCATGCCCTGCTCCATTGAAATTCCGCTCGATAAACGCCAGGTAGACCGGCTGCCGCGCAACGCGATTCCGGCGTTGCACGCCAACTTCTTCCGCTGGATCGAGGAGAGCGACCCCGTCCTGGCGCGCGAGCTTGATCGCGCGCAGGGCGCCAAGCCGTTTACAGTGTCACCGCTGTTCGTCGAGCAGGAGTGGGCTTCCTTCCGCGTGACGCTGTTGCAAGATGCGCTGTTCGATCACCTCGAAACCGGGATGCAGAAGCGCCCGTGGGTGAATGTCCTCGGCGACGATATGCCCATCTCGGGGCCGTTGTCGGTCGTGGCAACCACCTACCCGCTGCTAGCGTCGGAGTCGGCGGCAAGTGGGCGCTTCATCCTGCGCTTCCGGTCGCCGGTCAGTTTCCGCCGCAATGGCAAGGATTATCCGCTGCCGGAGCCGGAACTGGTGTTTGACAGTTACCGGCGGCGCTGGAATGAGTTCGGGCCGGAGGCGTTGCGCATCGGGGATGAGTGGCTGGCCTGGGTGCGCGAGTGCATCGCTATTTCGCGCTTCGACCTGCACACCGTGCCGATGCGCTTTCCCGATGGGTTGCAGATCGGCTGCGTGGGGCGCGTTCAGTTCGAAGTGATCGGCGCAGGCGCGC
Organism: uncultured bacterium; assembly: GCA_903921365.1. Taxonomy (GTDB): domain Bacteria; phylum Chloroflexota; class Anaerolineae; order J036; family Brachytrichaceae; genus CAIXPS01. Next base: position 12,340 of record CAIXPS010000253.1, read on the forward strand.
GCGACAGTGCGGCGTTGCAGATTCTCGCGGAGTTGGTTGAGTACGCCTTTTATTGCGGCACGGGGCGCAAGACGACCCAGGGGATGGGGCAGACGCAACGCCTGGGAGAATGGGATGGCTGACGAAACACTGCCGAAGTACGCCTTCATCGCCACGCTGGGACTGGAGCCACAGGTCGTGACCGTCGTCATCGATCGACTGCATGAAGAGTTCAACATAAGGTTTGATGAGGCCGTCATCATTCACACCGAGCCGCGTCCTGCCAGAGTGGTGGACACGCCCACGCAGAAAATAGTGACGCCGGATCCGATAAAGCTCTCGATCGATTCTGTGCGCGCGGAAATGGCCGAGTACATTCGAAAAGGCATCGTGGGAATCGATCACTACGTAGCGCTGCGCCTGCCGCTTGGCGCCCCCATCTACGATATCTACTCAAAAGCAGATGCCGACGCCGTTTTCCGCGCCATTGATGTGGAGGTGCTCCGCCAGCATGACGCTGGCCGGGTGATTCACCTGAGTGCTGCGGGCGGGCGCAAGGGCATGACGATGTATGCGATGGCCGCCGCACAGTTTCGCTTTGCGTCTCCACTCGACCAGCTATGGCTGCTCGGATCCACGCCCGAATTCCAGCGCACACGGCTGTTGCACACCGAAAAAAGCGCCGACGCCTTCATCATCCCGATCCCGATTGCGCCGCCACCGAAAAGTTTTGCGGCTGATCTGGTAAAGCGCGGTGAAATCTTTCGCGCGCTCGAACCGCGTTTTCAGCAAATCCTCACGTTGATCGTGGTCGATGGGCTGGGCAACAAGGAAATCGGCGCGCGGCTGGGGTTGTCGCACCAGCGCATCGAGCAACTCACCAGCCACCTGCGGCTGCTGATCGAAGACCGCATGGATATTACGATCGAGCCGCACTCTTTCCGCGAACAGGCTATTCGCATTTTCGGCCCGTATTTCCAGTGGCGCCAGCTGCTGGAACCGCCGGGATGATCGGGTAAACCAGCGCTCACCCCCCTTCCACGGCCTTGTCCTCACAGTGACGCAAACAGCGCAGTGCAACTGCGCCTGAACCACGTCTGAACCGCGCCTGCAGCGCGTCTTTTCAAGTTAGGGTTCACCCTAGCAACCATTAGGGTCGAACCCGTTGAATCTGCGCCCGTAATGCGGCATGATATTCCCAGGCAGCCGGATGAAGGCTTAGAGATGTTAGCGGTGTTCAGGCGCAGTGCAACTGCACCAAACCAGTTGCGGTGTTCAGGCGCAGTTGCACTGCGCCGAACGTGGAGGGGGCTCCATCCGGCTGCCACAACAACAAGAATTCAACATTCCTTGGGAGGGAATATGACACAGCCTGTTTTGACCATGGGCGACAACGTATGGGATTTGGAGTATTACAGCGAGAACGCCAGCAAGCGCGCGGCAAAGCGGGTGTCGAGGCTGCCGCCGCCGACGCCGGGGGTGCAGGTGATTGGCCTGGGCACTGCCGGGGCGAGGGTGACACAGTTGACGGCGCGGTATTGGCTGGAGCGCATTCGGCAGGGGCTGGCGACTGCCTACCTCGACTATCCGATTCCCGGCATCAGCCCGATCCCGGTGCGCTTCGGGGCGGACACGAGCGAGGAACTGTGCGCTGAGCCGTTTTGCCCGGTGGGAGAACCGACCGATCGACGCGACCGGGCGCGCCAGTTTGATCTGCTGCGCCGTCGCTACAGTCAAGACCGCATCCTGCGCGGCATCGCGGTGTACGAGGATCGCAAACTGGGCATGAGCGGCGCGGGCGGCGGGGCCATCCCCAGCGTGACGGCGCTGGATATCGATCTGAATATCGTGACCCTGTACACGTTTCTGCAGGAGCAACTGCGCTGGCTGTACGGCAGTCACGAGAGCGAGGCGCTGAGCGACTTGGGCGGGCTGATCGTGGATATAACGCATCAGGAGCAGCGCAACAGCCGCATGTGGAATATCGTGCTGGTCGGGGGCGGCGCCGGCGCGACAGGCAACGCGCTGTTGCAGATCATGCCGTGGCTGGTGCGGCACATCCTGCGCGAGATGGGCATCGCCAATTACCGCTTGATCGGCGCGGTGCTGGGGCCGATGGCGTTCAAGGGGTTGACGCCCTACATCGTCACGAACTACCGCGCATTGCTGTACTCGCTCGATCACATGGCGCATCACGGGCTGCACCGCGAGTTCATCAACGGCCTGAAGATCGACATGGATCTCCCGCCGTATGACCATGTGTTCCTGATCGACGACAGCACTTTGCCCAGCGATGCGGCCGGCCGCGCCACCGAGGCCGGGCTGGATGACTTTTACAACCGCAGCGCGCGCGCTATCGGCGTCATGCTGAGCAGCAATGCCTGGGAAACCGTGCTGGCGCGGGCGGTCAATGCGGATGCGCCAGCGGACGCAGTGGATGATGGCCGGCTGCGCTGGTTGACGACGATGAGCGTGGCGACTGCCGGCGTGGATAAGCCGGCGCTGATCGAACGCGCGATTCGGCTGAGGCAGGCGCAGTTGTTGCAGGAACTGGCCGAACGGCTGGCGGTGCATGAAGCGACGCCGACGACGCCAGCGACACAGGAACATGCCTAAGTCGCCCCGATACAGGGGCCACAAGGTGCTATTTCACAGGGGGATAAGTACATGAGCACGCAGTTAATGTTTGGGTCGCAGGGCGATCCACAGGCGACAAAGGACGTGGAGAAGAACACTGACGGGCGGCAGGTGCTGGACGCCGGCGGTATCGATCCCGGATTGCCGGGCAAGCTGATCATGCGCGAGGACAAGCGCGCCTATGCGCCGGTGCATCTGGATACGCTGCCGAAGAACGCGCAACCCGCCACACTGGCGCAGCACATGCGCTATATGACGGCGCCCAGTCCGATCGGCGGGCATGAACAGATCGTGAGCGCCAACCAGCAGGCCGCACTGTTGCGCGCCGGGCAGAGCCTGACCGACAGACTGTCGGCGCTGGACGCAAAAACGTCATTTTCGGAAGTCGCGCGGCAGACCCGCGATGCGGCATTGGAACTGCGGCGCGGATTCGACATGCAGTTGCGCGCAATTACTGAGCCGTACGACAAGGCCGACAAGTTGTTGCGGCGCTGGCAGGACGAAACGGCGCGGGCGACCGGCGGAAGCGGCGGGTTGGCCGCTATGGTCAATCGTCTGCTGAGCGGCGCGGTGACGATGGCTGAGGCCGTGAATGCGTTCAACGACCGCGAGCGGTTGTATCTGCTGCGGGCTACGTTGCAGGCAACGATTGAAGTGATTGCGCAGATCGTCGCGATGTGCGAGCGGTTGACCAGTGGGATGGAAGGCACGCGCGCGGCGGCGCTGAGCGGGGCGCAGGAGGCGCAACAGCAGGCGGATCAGGTCATGCGCAACATGAGTGCGCAGGGGCGCGTGGCCGACTATGTGGTGGATGCGGATCGGGTGATTGCCGTCGGCGCGGGCGAAGATAGCATCGCGGCTGGGCTGCCCGAGTTAATCGGCGAGGCGCGTGACAACGGCGGCGCCAATGTGGTGAAAACGGCGCACACCATTGCCGCGCGCAGCATTGCCACGACGCTGGGGGCGCTCGACTTGACCGAGTTGTTTAAGCGCGAGGCGGCGCATACGACCGTGCTGGGCAAAACAGTCGATCCGGAACGCGCGCCGTTGATTGTGGCGGCGCACGTGCTCGACATCGCCCGCCGCAAGCGCCCCGGGCTGCGCCTGGCGAACAATGCGCGCGCGCGGGAGTATGTGCTGCAGATCGGCAGCGATACCCGCCCGCTGTTTGCGCATCCCAGCCTGATCGCGGCGCGCTTCACCCGCCCGCACCACGAGCTTGCCTTTATGCGCGTGTTTACCGACGTGGCGCTGGACGAGTTGCAGGTGATGCGCGAGGGCGTTGACGAGTTTCGCGAGGCGCTGCGCAAGCGCGAGTTCTTCATCATCGAAGAAATTGCTGAGGCGTGGCGCGCCGATGCAGGCGACGCAGACGGCGCAGACGCCGTGCGCAACGTAATCGCAAACACGGTCGAGTTGACGGCAGACAGGGTGGCGCGACCGGCTGTGAACGGAAACGGGCATACTGCGCAGGATGTTTAGCCATGGCCACTTACGAAGCCTATGTCACGTTGGGGGACGGGTCGATTGCCATCAGCACGGTGGAGATTCCGCTGAGTGTGCAATCGCAGACGGGGGATGTGGCGAGCCCGATGGCCTACTTGATGCTGGTGCTGCCGCCGGGGCATGAACTACTGCGGCAGACGCCGCAGGTTCACATCGCGAGCAATGCTGACGGCGGGGAGGGCAAACGCCAGTCGCCGTTGGCACGGGAATGACGAAATAGGGGAAGCAATGGGTTACAAAATTCAGATGATCGCAGCGGTGATGTGTCTGGCGACAGGTTGGCAATCGCCACCCGCCCCCACCCCACGCATGGCCGTGCAATTGGCCAGAGCGGTGGTGGAAGGCCGGGCAAGCGCGGGCACGCGGGCGGTTGGCGAATTTCAACGCACCAGTGTCGTCATTGAGATCGGCGCAGGCGCGGTGGTGTTGGCGGCGCGGCCAAATGGCACGGGGGATGTAAGCACCGATGATCAGGCTATCCTGGTGGTGGAACGACCCGATGGGACAAAAACGACATGGTCGCACGATTTCCGCACTGCCGGCAGCGGGGTCATCGAGCCTGTGGCGCCCCAGAATGTGAGCGCGCTGTTTGCGCGCGGTCTGCATACCGTGACGCTGGCGCTGGTGGATCTGGCGCCGCCGCTGTATTCGTCAAGCGCCTACTTTCTGGTGTATGCAGCCGCTGCACCGCCCACGCCAGTCAATAACGCACCGACTGTACCTACTCCGGTTGTGATGCAGGCGTCGTCAACCCCGGTAGTACGGTTGTCAACGGCGACGGTATTCGCCACTGTAGCGGCGACGCCACAGGCAACGACGATGCCAGCGGTGACGGCGACAGCAGTGACGGCGACAGCAGTGACGGCGACAGCAGTGACGGCGACAGCAGTCATGGCGACACAGGCGGCTGCTGAAGAAGGAGCGGGGACAGCGACTGCAAGTGTGGCTGGTGGGGTCATTGGCGCGGGGGTTGTGAGTATTGTGGCGGCGGCGATTGTTGCCGGCGTGCTGCGACGGCGCGGGGCCATACCGCCCGACGCGTTGTCTGGTATCGCGGGGCTGTACAACGCCGGGTCGAATGAGCGGCTGGACGGCGTCGATCTGACGCAATTCCGCGGTCGCGTGACTGTGTGCATGGCCCCGCTGCGGTTTGCGGACAGGCGCGATCGAGGGACGCCCGTTGCGACACTCTATAGGAATGAGCGCGGGATGCAGTGTCAGATCGGGTCGCAGGCAGACGCCGCGCCCGTCGCGCTGCACGATATGGATGAAGTCAGGATTAGTGCGCAGGTGACGCTGCTCTATCGGTCAGCGCAGCCATCTGCCATGCAGGTTGATAGGGGGACGCTATGAGTCATCATTACAGGCATCAGAAACACGCCCGGCGCGAGCGGCGGGCGGAGTATACGCAGGAAGAGTTCGTCGACAACTTTGAATCGATTTCAGGGGCTGGGATGCCGAGCGCGGTGCAACCGCCAATCGATTATGGGGAAACGCCCGCGCCCATACCAGGTGTCAGACAGGCAGTGGGCGAAGGCGTGAATCGGTGGTTGCACAAGCTGGGCAATCTGCCGCGACGCGCGGCGGTGGCGCTACAGGAAGACGATCAGGCTGATCTGGGGCGTCAAATGCCAGCGATATCGCGCGGCGGCGCGCCAATCGCGGCGCTGGGCAGCCTGCTCAACAGCCTGAACTGGGACAACGTGCGCGCGGAGGTGGATCAGGAAGCGCGCGGGCGCATCGTGATTGCCGGCGCGCCAGGCAGCGGCAAATCCACACTGTTGAATGCGTTGAAAAACGCGACTGTTTCGGCGGTGGAAGCAGCCTGCGCGGCGGCGCAAGCAGATGTGAAGCTGGAAGATCTGGGCTTGTTCAGCCTCGTGACCATTGTGCCCGCGCACTTCGAGGCGTCCGATATGGGCGAAAGCATTTTGATCGACCAGGCCTGGCAAAGCATGCTGAGCGCCGATGTGGTGATCTGGATGCTGGATGGGCGGGCCGGTCTGCGCGCCTGGGAGCATGAGTGGATCTGTCGCCTGCGCGGAACCGGCAAGCCGATGCTGGTGGTGATGAATATGCGCGACGGTTGCGGCGGGTCGGAGCGTGACGCGCATTTTGAAAGGACGCTGGGCTGCACCGTGCTGGCGTTTGACGCCAAAGATGCCGCGCAGGCGGTGAGCGTGCTCCTGCCAAAGATAGTGCAGACGTGCGACAAGCTGAATGTTGCGCTGGGGCGCGAGGTGTCGGCGTGGCGCGAGCAGGCGGCGCAACATGTCATCGTCCGCGCAACGGCCATCAGCGGACTGGTGGGCGCAGAACCCGTCCCGTTGCTGGATATTCCGTACCAGGTCACGGTACAACTGCGCACGATGCTGCGCCTGGCGGCGATTTATGGCGAACCCACCGGTGACCGCTACAGCCGTGAAATGCTGGCCACCATGATCACCAGCGTCGGGCTGCGCATCGCGGGGCAGCAATTGACGAAGATGGTTCCCTATGTGGGCTGGCTGTGCTCCGGCGCTTTTGCCGCGGGCGGGACATGGCTGATGGGCAAGGCCGTGCAGCAGTATTTTGCAATGGGGCGCGCGATCCCAGTGCCACGCCTGACGATACGGCTGGAGCTGCGGCGTTCGAAGGGGCGCGCTGAAGACGCCCAGGGGAGGCAATCATGAACGAGATTAAGGTTACGCTGGCGGATGTGTGCGCGCCCGACCGGTTGTTGCGCGCCTGGCGCAAGGTGAAGGCCAACGCCGGGATGCCGGGCGTGGATGGCGAAAGCATCCGCGACTTTGGCGAACGGCTGGACGAGAACCTGGACGCGGTGCGGCGCGCCGTGCTGACGGGGCAGTATCGCCCGTTGGCGGTGCGGCGCATCTGGCGCCCCAAGGCCGACGGCGGACGGCGCCCGATTGCGATCCTGGCGCTGCGCGACCGGATCGTCCAGCGCGCCATGCACGAGGCGCTGGCGCCAGTGTTCGAGCGCCAGTTTCTGCCGTGCAGTGTGGGCTATCGCGAGGGGCAAGGCGTGCCGGACGCCGTGGCGCGCATCATCGCCGGACGGCGCCAGGGGTTGCGCTGGGTGGTGGACGGCGACATCGACAAGTGCTTTGACAGCCTGGATCACGGCTTGCTGCTGAACCTGGTGGGGCGCGAGGTGCGCGACCGGGCCGTGCTCAAGCTGATCGATGCGTGGCTGAATGCGGAGGTGTTGAACGACCTGACGCCCGCATCGCACCAACAGCCCGCCGCAGGCACGCCGCAAGGCGGGGCGGTATCGCCGCTGCTGGCGAACATTTACCTGCATGTGTTTGACACCGCCATGACGCGGGCGAGGCAGGTGCTGACGCGTTATGCGGACGACTGGGTGGTGCTGTGCGCGAGCGAGGCGCAGGCGCGCAACGCGCTCGATCTGGCCCGGAGCGAACTGCGCAAGATCGGCCTGAATGTCAATCTGCACAAAACGCGCGTGACGACTTTTGAGCACGGGTTTTGTTTTCTGGGGGTGTTCTTCCTGCGCGATGAGCATTTTTATCTATCGCCGGGCGCAGCGCCCAACCGGGATCCGGCAGTGACCGTCGCCGCGCGCCGAACCGAATGGCGGTAGGAAGTTAGGAGGGGTTAGGAAGGCAACCGCGAAGAGGGCAACCGCAAGTAGGGCAACCGCAAGTAGGGCAACCGCAAGTAGGGCAACCGCAAGGGATTGCCCCTACCAACACGTTCTGTGTAGGGGCATGGCCTTGCGCCTGCCCGATATAACCCGATCCAATCGTAACGGGTGACAACGGCAAGGCGCGAAGCGGCCCCTACCGACATGTCGCGCGCGGCACGTTCCGTGTAGGGGCATGGCCTTGCGCCTGCCCGATGTAACCCGATCCAATCGTAACGGGTGACAACGGCATGGTGCGAAGCGGCCCCTACACCGAAGGCGATAGGAACCAGGAGAGAGGTGAGTGATGGCAAGTTATTACGTTCGCGAGCAGGGCGCGACCATCCACAAGGTGGATGAACGGCTGGTGGTGCTGAAGGGCCACAAGGAGTTTGCGCGCATCCCGTTGCATCAACTGGATCAGTTGATCGTGATGGGCAACGTGCAGATGACCACCCAGGCGATGGCGCTGTTGTTGAACGCGGGGACGGATGTGGTGTTTATGTCGACCACGGGCAAAATGCGCGGGCGGTTGACTGCGGACGATTCGAAATATGGCGAGTTGCGCGTGAAGCAACTGCAGGCGCTGACGAATAGCGCCACAGCGTTGACGCTGGCCAAACGCATTGTCAGCGGCAAGATTGCCAATCAGGAGGCCGTGCTGACCGGGCGCAATGCACCCGCAGCGCCAGCACTCCCGGGCGGGCGCGCACTGACTGCGCAGCCGCGCCAGGGCGCTGGGATGGCGGAGCAACTGCGCGGCATGCGCATGATGCTGACAAGCGGTCTGGCGGCGACGGATGCGGACGCGTTGCGCGGGTTTGAGGGCAAGGCCGCCACGTATTACTGGCCGGCGTTCGGTCAGTTATTGCAACGCGATCTGGGGTTCAAAGGACGGGTGTATCACCCGCCCACCGATCCGGTGAATGCCTTGTTGAGTTTCGGGTATGCGCTGCTGCAAAAAGATGTGACCACCGCGGCGAAGCTGGTGGGGTTTGATGTGTACATCGGGTTTTTTCACACAGTGCAGTATGGGCGCCCGTCACTGGTGCTGGATCTGATGGAGGAGTTCCGCGCGGTCGTGGTTGACGCGGTGGTGCTCGATCTGGTGAATAGCGGCAAGGTGACAGCAAGCGACTTCAAACACGATGAGACGGATGGACCGGGGGTGATGATGAAGCCGGACGCGCTGAAGCGCGTGATTGAGGCGCATGAGCAGCGGCTGGAGCAGATCAACGTGTACGGCATGACGGGCGAACAGGCCTCGCTGCGGCGCTGTATTGAGTTGCAGGCGCGCCAGCTGGCGCGGGTGGTCAAGGGCGAGGCGGAGCAGTTCATGCCACTGCAACTGGGGAGGAGCGGGGGAGAGGGAGAGCGGAGGTGAGGAGGAGATGGGGAGCAGAGGCGAGGAGGAGAGAAGAGGAGAGGGGGAGGCTTATGGAGCCGGCAGGGGCAACGCCGGAGGGAGAGGTGAAGAGGTGAAGGGGAGAAGAGGGGAGGAGGAGGGACGCGCGGTGCATGTTTTTGCGGATGCTTCGGTGAAGCCTGAGATTACGGGGATTGGCCTGGCGGTTAAGGATGCCGATGGGCGGCTGATTCTGTGGCTGGGCAAACGTGACAAGCCAATGACTTGCAACGAGGCGGAATACTGCGCGTTGATTTTTGCGCTGGAACAGGCGCGGCTGTTTGCCGCGGGGGATGTGCACATTTACTCGGACAGTCGGGTGGTGATCGAACAAATGCAGGGCGTGATCAGCGTCAACAGCGATACGCTGCGGACGCTGTACCGCAGAGCGAAGGGGCTGGCGACGCACTATCCACGCATCTGCTTCAGCCATGTGCCGAGGGAGCAGAATGAGTTGGCCGATGCGATGGCTGAGGATGCGTGCCATCCGTGGAAGAATGCGTGCCGCCCATGCAGGAGTGGTCATGTTTGTGGTGGTTAGTTACGACATCCCGAATGATCGGCGGCGCACGAAGGTGATGAAGCTGCTGAAGAATTACGGCGCGCACGTGCAGGAGAGCGTGTTTGAGTGCGAGCTGCAGGACACGCCGTACAAGCGCATGCGTGAGGGGTTGGCGAAGCTGATCGTGCCAAAGGAGGACAACGTGCGGTTTTACTTTCTGGATGAAGACGCTATCAAGAAGATCGAGGCGATCGGCAACCGGCCGGTTGAACGGGCGCAGCCGTTTTATATCGTCGAAATCAAGAAAGAATCCGCGAATCCACACAAATCCAAGTGAATCATGGCGAATCAGAAGGTAGTGGGTGAGTGCGGCAGATCTGGCGGGGGTAAAGCGGGAGTGCCCGGCGGTGAATCTTCCAGCGCCATGATGCGATCGATGCGGAAGGTGCGTTCGTCACGGCGCAGGTTGCACCAGGCGATGAGATAGGGCACGGCGCCGCGCCACTCGATCCGGCGCGGTTGCACGTCGCGCAGGGTGACCTCGGCGCTGCCGGCGGCATAATAGGTCAAGCGCACCCACGCGCTGGCTGGAATGGCTTGTTCAAGCCGTTCGCGAATCAGTCGAGACGTTGCATCATCGTCTTTGTGCAGCAAAGCGCTTTCATTGAAGTGCGTCAGACTGTGATTTACGTCTTCCTGAACCGCTGCGCGAATCGCATCTACCTGCGCTGGCTCTAAACGCGCTGCCACGGATTGCAACAGCGCGCGTGGCGTAATTGCGCCCGGCGTTGCCAGGTGCGGCGCTATGTCGGTCAGATGTTGGTTGAGCTCCAACGCTTGATAGATGAGCGCCCAGTCGGCCGGTCTAAATCCGTCCGTCAACAGACCAGGATCATTAACAACGACGTGGTTGTGCGCCGCGATGCCAAGGCGTTTGAGCCGGCGCATGAGTGAATCAACCTTGCCAGAACGCAGTTCGGCCGTGTCGGGCGACAGGCGGTGAAGTTCGCGCCGGATATCCCTGTGCTCAAGGATCTGATCAAGTAAAGCTGGTGAGTCGGTCTGCAGGATGATGGCAGAGCGCAGCTGTAGATGCTCGTATTCGTTACGCCAGCGGTGCAATAACAGGCTGACGGCGCGCGGCAGCGCGTCAGCAACGGCGCGTTCGAGCAGGGTAAGCGCCGCATTAATGCTGAGTCCCGCATCGTACGCGCGCAGGACGAGTACATGATCGAGTGTAAAAGTGCGCGGGCGCGCGCCAGTGAGTTGCATGATTCGCGCAAGATCAAATAACAATGACCATCCTGCCGGTTTTGACTCTACAAGGCGCAGCCCGATCAGGGCGTGATGGGCGGGATGATCCAGCACAAGCGACAAGTGCGCCCCATCCGATGACGCGGCGGGCTGCACAGGCACTGGCGCATTGCGCAAGAGTGCAGGCGCCGAACGGGTGAGAGCCAGTGTGGCTGGGCGGATAGCGCCAAACCAGCAGAGCGCTGTGAGAATGGCATGCAACAGCGTGGAAGTGCGGGCGTCGCTGTCTTTAATGCGGGGTTCGATAACGATGGGGAGAACGGACAGAATGTTTTGGGAGGGGGTGCGCTGTGGCTGCGCTAGATGCAACAGCGCATGTCGCACATCGCCAAAGCGAAATGGGCGGGCATGCAGCAGGCCAGCTTTAATGACACGCCAGCCGGGCAGATGCAGGCGCGACCAGAGCTGCGCCGACGCAGGTTCATCGGAAAATAACGCCTGAGCGAGGATGGCGGTGCGCTGCGGCATGGGGGCGCCTAGCCAGGACAATGCAGCAGCAGATGGTTTCAACAAAGCCCCACGCGGTGATGACTGGGCAGCGACAAGACCGGCGCAATGCGCCAGGAACACGACAAAGCGCACACGCTGAGTGGGCAGATCATGACGCAGGGACGGGACGACACACTGGCTTTCTGAAAGCATAAGTGGGACTAACTGGCGCAGCGTTGTTGGTGGCAGGAACCACTCGCCGCGCAGTTTAACATCGCGCGCCTGCAAGAACAGAAGCAGGTTAAAGACATCGTGCAACATGTCGTTGAAGGCCGGCAAGCGAGACATATGCCTATTAAACAACATCAGGCGGCAGAAAGGGCGTTAGGAAAGATGGCATGAAAAATACGTGTTTTGAAAGGCCTGCATTAGATCGTTTGTTCCGATGAAAAACGTGGACTGTATAAAATGACAAGTGTTAGGGTTCAGTTGCGAAAGTGGGGGAAATGAATAGAATAAGGCATAAGGTGATGCGCAATGTGGTGTGAAAAGTGCAAACCTTAAAACGACGGCCGGTCAGAGGTTAATTCCCGAAAGGGGTTTGAAACAATCAAACCGACCTGTCTAAAACCGCCATAGTTTATGCCGGTCAGAGGTTAATTCCCGAAAGGGGTTTGAAACGATCAAGCAGGGAATGCTTACCAATGCGAGCTCGAGAAGGCCGGTCAGAGGTTAATTCCCGAAAGGGGTTTGAAACTGAACTGGTTGACGAGATATGGGGTTTGTTGGCGAAAATGCCGGTCAGAGGTTAATTCCCGAAAGGGGTTTGAAACCACTGGCGCAAGCGAAGACGATTAGTACAATCTTTAGAAGCCGGTCAGAGGTTAATTCCCGAAAGGGGTTTGAAACGAGCTTCACCGTAGCCAATAGCCACAGCAAAAATCGCGCCGGTCAGAGGTTAATTCCCGAAAGGGGTTTGAAACGCTGTTCCATGAGCTCCGGATTCTCGTCGATGGCTGTCGCCGGTCAGAGGTTAATTCCCGAAAGGGGTTTGAAACACTTGTGTTTGCCATCACCCAGTTCTCCTGAGTAGGCATGCCGGTCAGAGGTTAATTCCCGAAAGGGGTTTGAAACTCTTTAACTCCATTTCGAAATTCTTTACTGATTGCACGCCGGTCAGAGGTTAATTCCCGAAAGGGGTTTGAAACGTTGCATTCCCTCAAGGGGTTTAATGCGCCGGATTTTGCCGGTCAGAGGTTAATTCCCGAAAGGGGTTTGAAACTCAGTTCGTCATCGGCCGCGGGGGTGTCGGCTGGTACGGATGGCCGGTCAGAGGTTAATTCCCGAAAGGGGTTTGAAACAGCCACTTTGCGCTTGGCGGCCCGTGGCGTGCTAGCTGCCGGTCAGAGGTTAATTCCCGAAAGGGGTTTGAAACTGGCGGCCCGTGGCGTGCTAGCTTTAGCCGGAGCGCGCCGGTCAGAGGTTAATTCCCGAAAGGGGTTTGAAACGATAAAATCAGTCTGATAAAATCAGTCTGATAAAATCAGCCGGTCAGAGGTTAATTCCCGAAAGGGGTTTGAAACACTACCGTAGGCGGTAGGTTCAATGGACATGAAAGCAAGGCCGGTCAGAGGTTAATTCCCGAAAGGGGTTTGAAACTCTCAGCAACTGTTGCCTTGACATAGGTGATTTTATCACCGCCGGTCAGAGGTTAATTCCCGAAAGGGGTTTGAAACTTCACCCATGCCAGGACATACGCCCGATCCGCATGGACGCCGGTCAGAGGTTAATTCCCGAAAGGGGTTTGAAACCACGATCTTGTCCCACGTGACCCGCGACGGCTGCGGCAGCCGGTCAGAGGTTAATTCCCGAAAGGGGTTTGAAACAAGAGATGGTCTCTGTGACGGGGACGGCGATGCTAAGAGCCGGTCAGAGGTTAATTCCCGAAAGGGGTTTGAAACTCTGGATATTAACCAGATCACAACCCAAGCTGCGATAACGCCGGTCAGAGGTTAATTCCCGAAAGGGGTTTGAAACATCAGGTGCTTGTAGCGCTCAATCGGCATATCATTCAGCCGGTCAGAGGTTAATTCCCGAAAGGGGTTTGAAACCTGCTTAAGGTCTGCCCACAACTGCCGATAATAAGCCTGCCGGTCAGAGGTTAATTCCCGAAAGGGGTTTGAAACTTTC
>CAIXPS010000254.1 GCA_903921365.1 uncultured bacterium
CCATCTTGAACAAGGAGTTTCATACCTAAATCGAAAGTAAGTTTATCAGCCATGGAGTAGGTTTATTATGTCGTTATGTTGCGGCTTCACATCGCTTATTTGCCTCTTGCAGTTGTAGCGGTTGACAGCATTATTGTGCTCGGTAGCGGTGTCGGAATCAATGCTTATCAAGTTCATTGATTGTCGTGGGGTTTGATTCAGATGGGGCTTGTGTATCAAATACTGCGTAACGGAGGCGCCCGTAACCAGTGTTGTGGCCATAAGCAAATACGTTTGGCGCTTCTTGGGTTACTTTGCCCAAGCAGTAATCGTGACTATGACCGGCAAAGCACCAGACGCGTTTTGCGGGATGTATGCGAGCCAGTCGCAAGACTTCTTGCCCCATTGTCCAGTTGAAGAAATAGGGCCACATCGTGAGATCGTCAGGGTCCAGTACACATTGACCAGGCAGAATCGGATAATGTGTCAAAACAACGACGTTTGAGCAGGGTTGAGCAAATGCTTTTGTAAGCCGACTGGCAAAGGCTTCTTGCAACGGGAGCGTGGATTGGAGCCACCCACGAGTTAGATCAATATACTGCGGGTCAATTGTAGCCGCATTCCAGCTATCGACGCTAGAGTCGTAATGGAGCTTACTGTCACAGATCAGAGGATGTTCGAAATCTGGCCAGCCGATGCTACCCACGAACACACAGTCGTCGGCAATGGTGTGGATCGTCTCAATATCATTCCATGAGTTTTCCAGCGGTGTGCCCACTGCGAAGTGTTTCAAATTGAAGGCGAACGACTCATGCGGTGGCAACTTCATGCCACGCTGGCGATACAGATCGTGATTGCCGAGGACGAAGAATGTGGTTGGGTGTTTACCAAGTAATATCTGATAGTTAGGGTCGTATCCAGCCAGCCCATCTCCCAGATCACCGAGCACACAGAACACATCGGCTTTTTCCGCCAAAACCAAATCCATAAAACGAGACAACTCAGCCTCGGGATGGCGCAACATCTGAATATGACAGTCGGTTGTAATGGCAATTTTCATCGGTGGTTATCGGTTCCCATGTGGTTCTCGTTAAGGCATCGCACTAAAATCCCCACTAGCAGTACGGCCACGAATAATCCGCATATGGGCATAAGCTTGCCCAACTCGGTATTCAAGTACATGGCAGCTGTTGAGCAGGTGCTGCCGAAGGTTATACATCCCTCTTTTATTAAAAAAACGATCATCAGCGTATTGCTGATATAGTATTTTGAGTTCAAAGTTTCCGCGCAGCAGACCGATTTCAAGCGCTTCTTCTTGCATCTCCTCTTCGGGAACATTCATTACAGCCAGAGTTCCCGCAAACACATTTTGCCAGGGAGTCAGACGGTCGGGACCTGAACGTTGCTGTTTCGCAGCGAAATTCTCGACATCGCTTTCGATCAGGCTAGTCATGTACGCCAAGACTTCATGCACCACATCGGGCATCGCCTTGCCGCGTGGTGATTCATGAATATGCTGTTGGATTGCAGGGGATTGAAAATCCTTAATTGAGCCAATCTCTTGTTCGAAATATGCGCCGACAGCCTGGCCTAAATAGTCCCAACTTCGCCGATACGCTGCAACAAAAGCCTGATATTCAAACGTGATCTTGCAATCGCAACCACAGTCGATGACCGCATTGAAGGGATGCGCAGACTGATATAACTTGTAGGCAGTCGTAAGCAGTTCTTCCTCTAGATTCCAGACATTCCGAGCATGGTAATGACAGGCAATTAAACTCTCGGTCAATGAGCCAGTTGTCAGTCCAGCGAAGGTTTTGAACCAATCATGCTGTTGGCTGCCA
>CAIXPS010000255.1 GCA_903921365.1 uncultured bacterium
GCAATCAACTAAGGAAATCGGTCTACTTTTGGAGAAAACGCGATGGCATCAATACAGCCACACCATGAATACCTTCATGACAGTAATGATTTGGTGACTAGCAACGAAGAGATCAGATCCGGCTTTCTTTCTATTGCATTAGAGAAGAACCGGCGATCTACCCCTTACGTTGCGCAAGCACGGGCATTGAAAGCAGCAGCAGCGAGAGCAGCAAATTGTGATGACTTACTGAAGATGCCGGAGCTGCGCCTGCCGATACTGACGGCAGCAGGCATGTCGGATAAAGCATTAGGAAATATCTCATCGGCAGACACAGATTACGCGGTCAAAGAATTCGCATCGAAATACCTCCAACCAGCTGGCGCAGGTTTTGTCGATGAACTGGTTTATCGGTTTTTATTAATACGTGGCGATACCTTGGGAGGGGTGATGAGGAATATTGCTGGAGCCATAGCCAAGAGAAAGCTCGCAAGGTCAATAATGGCTGCACTAAGTATTCAAAAGATACCATATCTCTGTTTATCTTCAACAAATGGTAAGTGGACCTCCATAAAGGGCGACGATACAGATATTGAGATTAGTACGAAGGGAATTTCCTGGTCAAGGGATGAAAAATATCGAACACTATTATTCGACATTGGGGTGCCAATTGTTGAGAAAAATATCGATATATGCTTGTTTGATTGTCCACATACCCACGTCAAAGCTGCGATTAAGAAACCAGAACACTATATTGCACTTGGAGAATTAAAAGGCGGAATCGATCCGGCTGGCGCAGATGAACACTGGAAAACAACAGGAACAGCTCTCAAAAGGATAAGAGACCCTTTTGCAACACATCACCTCAGTCCGTATATTCTCTTCATTGGAGCCGCGATCGCCAAGAAGATGGCCGCCGAAATGTGGGTAGACCTTGAAAGTGGCGTTCTATCAAACGCTGCAAACCTGACCAAAGATGATCAGATGGCAGCAATATGTAGATGGCTGATCAATCTTGATCCACCAGTAGAAACCAAGGTTGAAACTGCTGTTACCGATATGCCCTCACACAAGACTACGGTAAAAGAAGGTTCCAGCGAGTATTTTACTCAGCCTAGTCTTGGATTGCAGTAAAGGTTCATCTTGCGCGTTCAACAACACATAATGACAAAATCATCCACTGCTGGTAACTCATGTCGCGCTGACATCACGTTTCACTCTTCGTCGCTTAACCGGTCGGCTGAAAACCGAACGGGTCAGCGCCGTCGCCAGCACTTCATCCATCGTGCTGACCATCACTAGATTCATGTCGCGCTGAATCTTGCGCGGCACCTCTTCAAGGTCTTTAGCATTCTTCTTGGGCATGATGAAGGTGCGGATGCCGATGCGGTGTGCAGCCAGCAGCTTCTCCTTCAACCCGCCGATCGCCAGGACGCGCCCGCGCAGCGTGATCTCGCCCGTCATCGCGACATCGCGCCGAACGGTCGTGCGCGTGAGCGCCGAGATCAACGAGGTCGCGATGGCGATGCCGGCGGATGGGCCGTCTTTCGGCACGGCGCCCTCGGCCACGTGCACATGGATGTCGCTCTTCTCAAACTTCGACGGGCGCACTCCGATGCGCATACTGATCGAGCGCGCGTAGCTCAGCGCCGCCTGCGCGGATTCCTGCATCACCTCGCCAAGCTGGCCGGTCAGTAATAAGCTGCCCTTCCCTTCCACCAGCGTCACTTCAATCGGCAGCAGGTCGCCGCCGCCCTCACTCCAGGCCACGCCATTCACCACGCCGATCTGATCCTGTTCGTCAAGCATGCCGAAGTCGAACACGGGCGGGCCAAGGTACTTGTGCAGCATGCCAGGCGTCAATCGGCGCGGGATGGGCTGGCTCTCAGCCAGTTTGCGCGCCAGCTTGCGGCAGATCGTCGCGATTTCGCGGTCAAGGTTGCGCACGCCGGCTTCATAGGTGTACTCGCGCACGATGTGGCTCAGCGCGTCAGAAGCAAACAGGGGCGGCTGTTGTGACAGGCCGTTCTCCTCAATCTGGCGAGGGATGAGGAACCGCCTTGCAATCTCCAGCTTCTCCTCCTCCACATAGCCCGGGAACTCGATCACCTCCATGCGGTCATCGAGCGCAGGCGGCACCGAGTCCAGCCCATTGGCGGTGGTGATCCACATCACCTTCGACAGGTTGTATGCGATGTCGAGATAATGGTCTTCAAACTCGTGGTTTTGCTCGGGGTCGAGCACTTCGAGCAACGCAGCCGAGGGATCGCCCCGCAGGCCATACATGTCGCCCAGCTTGTCGATCTCGTCGAGCACAAACAACGGGTTAATCGTCCCGGCTCGTTTCATTGTCTGCAGGATGCGCCCGGGCAGCGCGCCGATGTACGTGCGGCGATGGCCGCGAATTTCGGCCTCATCGTGCACGCCGCCCACCGACATGCGCACAAACTTGCGTCCGAGTGCTTCAGCGATGCTGCGCGCCATGCTCGTCTTGCCGGTGCCGGGCGGCCCGACGAAACACAGGATTGGCGTGCGCGCACTGCGCTTCTCACCAAGCAACTGGCGCACCGCGATATGTTCGAGAATGCGCTCTTTCACCTTTTTCAACCCGTAATGGCGCTCGTTTAGAATCTTCTCGGCCAGCTTCACGTCCAACCGCTCGGGGCTCTGTTCAACCCACGGCAGATCGAGCAACCAGTCGATATAGGCGCGCGTCATACCGATCTCGGGCGACATGAAATCCATGCGGCTCAGCTTGGCCAATTCCTCCTCGGCCTTCGCGCGCACTGCATCGGGCATGGCTTTGCCGCGCAAGCGTTCACGCAGCGCCACTACTTCGGGCGTGCCAACCTGCGCTTCACCCTCGCCCAGCTCATTCTGGATAGCGTGCAGTTGTTCGCGCAGGAATATCTCGCGCTGTCCCTTGTCAACCTCGTTCTGCACCTGCGCCTGAATGCGGTCTTCCAGTTCCAGCACATCCAGCCGGCGCGCCAGATACACGCTCAGCTTCTGCAGACGCACCGACGGCTCAACAGCCTCGAGGATGGCCTGGCGCTGTTCAATGTCCAGCGGGATCGTCTGCGCGATCAAGTCGGCCAGTCGCCCCGGTTCGTTCACGTTCATCGCATACACGAGCGCCTCTTCAGGCAGGCTGCGATCAAGATCAATGATGCGTTGGAACAACGACATCGCCGCGCGCATCAGCGCCTCGGCGGAGGGGGGCTTCTGTTGTGACTCGTGAATCACCTGCACACGCGCGGTTATGAACGGTGTAACCTGAAGCCATTCGAGCACCTTTACCCGCACCAACCCGCGCACGAGCACGTTGGCAGCGCCATCGGGCATCCGTAGCGCGCGACCCAGCCGGCCCAGCGCGCCAATAGTATACAAATCCGATGGGCGTGGATCGACGGCATCACTATTCTTCTGCGCGATGGTCAGAATCAGGCCATGTTCACCGGCGGCCTCGACGGCGCGCAACGAGCGCGCTCGCACAACCGACAACGGAACTAACGCATGCGGATAGACCAGCATCTCACGCAGCGGCACAACAGACACATCGAGCACCTCAGGCAACTGCACACTCGCAGCATTGTCCCGGTCGCCCAAACCCTCATTCAGGTTTTCATCAAACGTGGCAGCGATCAGCCAATTCCGCATCTCCGGTATCAGGTAATCTCTATCGGATGCCATGTTCTCGCTGAGATCAGAGAACACCCTGTCATCTCTCATATCTTCTGTAATATCTCCAATCTCATGGGCGGCCGCAAGGGCGCGCCCCTACAATCTCTCATGGGCGGCCGCAAGGCACTTGCGTCCCCTACAATCTCTAATCTCTAATCTCTTTCTGGTATCTGGCCGCGCGACCTGCTCGCCCAGACGGCGCGAACCGCGCCGGTCAGCGCTACACTGCCGGTGATGCACACAGGATCATTTCCGTTGATCACCTCATCCATCGCGTCTTCCACATTGGGTAACGCATCGGCCTTTAGATGCAGCCCGCGCGCCAGTTCCACCAGATGCTCCACCGGCGTCGCGCGAGAATTGTCCATCTGTGTCATGATCCAGCGTGTCGCGCGCGGGCCGAGCGCTTTGAGCATGCCTTCGGCATCCTTATCATTGTAGCAACCAAATACCATCACCCAGCGTTTGC
Source organism: uncultured bacterium (assembly GCA_903921365.1). Taxonomy (GTDB): domain Bacteria; phylum Chloroflexota; class Anaerolineae; order J036; family Brachytrichaceae; genus CAIXPS01. Next base: position 4,133 of record CAIXPS010000255.1, read on the forward strand.
CGGGGAACACTTCGGCCAGCGTCGCAGCGAGTTTGTTCACGCTGTCAACGTTGTGCGCGCCGTCGGCGACGATCGGCGGATCGGCGCGCAGAATCTCAAAACGCCCCGGCCACAGGGTCATGCGGAGCGCATCGCGGATCGGGCGCGCGGCGATCAGCGCGCCTAGCCCGCAGTCTGTGGAACGCAGGAGGTCCATCGTGGCGATTACCGCGGTCGCGTTGTCCACCTGGTGTTGACCAAGCAGCTGGATTTCGTACCAGCCCTCCAGGTCGTTGACAAACGGGTGCTCATTGGTGAGAGTGCGCGCCGCCTGCTGCACCTGGAAGCTCTGTTTCGCCAACGTGACCGTGCCCGGCGTCCAGCGCCAATGCCGGCCGGAAATAACCAGCGGAGCGTTGCGTTCTTGGGCGATGCGCTCGATCACCGCCATCGCCTCCTGCGGTTGCGCGTGACTGACTACGGGAACGCCATGCTTGATAATGCCGGCCTTCTCCGCGGCGATCTCGGCCAGCGAATCCCCCAGCCACTTTGTGTGATCGTAGCTGAGCGAGGTGATCACGCTGACCTGCGGCACAATCACATTCGTCGCATCCAGCCTCCCGCCCAGCCCGACTTCGATCACCGCCCAGTCCACATTCTGTTCAGCAAAGTAGACGAAGCCCAGCGCGGTAAACGCCTCGAAGGTAGTAATGCCTGGATGGCGTTCAATCAGCGCCTTCAGCCGCGTCGTCAACCGGGCAACGTCTTCCTGGCTGATGTATTCGCCATTCACCTGGATGCGCTCGCGGAAAGTCGTCAGATGGGGCGATGTGTACAGACCTGTGCGCTGACCCAACTGGCTCAGGCACTGCGCCATCATCGCAGCCGTTGACCCCTTCCCTTTCGTCCCGGCAATGTGAATCGCGCGGTAACGCTCCTGCGGGTTGCCAAGCGCCGCCAGCAAATCGCGCATGCGTTCCAGGTTCAACGTTTCAGATGAGTAGGACATTGGCGCGATACGCTCGTAATTCGCGAGTCCATAAAGATAGGCGAGTGCATCGTGATACGACAAGGTAGTCATCGTTGCAAGTATAGCCGTCTCTGAGCAAAGCCGACATCAAGTTATAATCCTTTTCACTATGAAAGCGCTCCTATCCGTGTCCGACAAAACAAACCTGATTGAGTTTGCCTCGGGCCTTAAAGAATACAACGTTGAACTTGTCGCAAGCGGCGGCACGGCGCGCGCGCTCAAAGCGGCCGGCCTGCCCGTAACAACTGTAGAAGAAGTCACTCATTCACCCGAAGTGCTCGATGGGCGCGTCAAGACGCTGCACCCGTTGATCCACGCCGGCATTCTGGCGCGCGACACCGACAGCGACCGCGCCGACCTGGCAAAGATCGGCGCACAGATGATCGATCTGGTCGTCGTGAACCTGTATCCATTCCAGAAAACGGTGGCACAGCGGTACGTGACGCTGGCCGACGCGATCGAGAATATCGATATCGGCGGTGTGGCGCTGATTCGCGCCGCCGCCAAGAACTACCAGCGCGTGTCCGTCGTGTGCGACCCATGCGACTATGACCTTGTGATGCGCGATATTGCCCAGCACGGATTTGTCTCGCTGCAGACGCGCGAAGTGCTGGCGTTGAAGGCGTTTGCGCACACAGCAGCTTACGACGCGGCCATCCGCGACTACCTCACCGGCGTCCAGTCAGCTGAGGCCCCGGTGTTGACGCTGACACTGCAGAAGGTGCAGGAACTGCGCTACGGCGAGAACCCCCATCAGCGCGCCTCGCTCTATAGTTACACCAACGCGTGCGACGGCCCGCTGGGCGGCAAGATGCTGCAGGGCAAGGAACTGTCGTACAACAACCTGCTTGATCTCGACGCTGCCTGGAAAGCCGTAGTACAGTTCGACCAGCCGACCATCGTTATCGTCAAGCACCTCAGCCCCTGCGGCATCGCCTCGTCAGCCGACCTGCCCAAGGCGTTCAAAGCCGCGTATGCCTGCGATACTACTTCCGCTTTCGGCGGCGTGATCGCCTCGAACTGGGAGATTGACCTGCCGACTGTCGAAGCGATGGGCGATCTGTTCGTGGAATGCCTCATCGCCCCGGGCTTCACCGACGCCGCGCTCGCGCGCCTCACCAAGCGCAAGAACTGCCGCGTGGTGGAGATGCCCGACCTGAAGATCGACCCCGATTACGAGTACCGCAGCATTACGCGCGGCGTCCTGCGCCAGTCGATTGACAAGGGCGATCCCGCGATGGCCTCGTGGCGCGTGGCGACCAAGACCACGCCGACCGATGAGCAATTGCGCGCGCTGCAGTTCGCGTGGAAAGCCGCACAGCACGTCAAGAGCAACGCCATTGTGTTCGCGAAAGAGACCGACGGCGTGATGGCGACGGTCGGCATCGGCGGCGGACAACCCAACCGCGTTGATTGCGTCCGCATCGCGACGACGCGCGCCGGCGAGAACGCGAAAGGCGCGGTGATGGCCAGCGACGCATTCTTCCCCTTCCCCGACGGCGTGCTGGAGGCTGTGAAGGCCGGCATCGTGGCCGTGGCACAGCCGGGCGGCTCCGTGAAGGATCAGGATGTGATCGCCGCAGTTGACAAAGTCGGCGTCTCAATGATCTTCACGGGCGCCCGGCATTTCAGACATTGAGATTTGAGGCTAGCCCCCTCCGAGGATGACACTCGTCGCACTCGCCGTCAGTGTGCCGTCATACGTCACCAGCACATCCCGCGAAGCGCCCGGCAGCAGGTCGAAGTAGTCGTCGGCGGGAACGGCGCCGTCGGGCAACGTCAGGTGTATGGCGTGCGCAAATACGTCGGTGGTTACGCGCGCGCGCCAATGCCCTGCGCCTGCGCGCGTAACCTTTACCTTCAACTTCGCAGGCGTCAAGCTTAACTGCCGCATGTCCGCACTGCGCAAGATCGCCGGCCAAATCCCGGAAGCATCGCCCTGCACCTGCGCGAACCACACCTCGCGGGTGGGATCATCGGCAGTGCGCTTGAATGTGGCGATGACCTTGCGCGCCAGCGGCGGGCACTTGAACGCCTTCTCTTTCTGCTTCGTCGCGGCGCCGTCGAGCGCCGCGCGTCCAAACTCCAGCACGCCCTCGACCAGCGATTGTGTGTCGTTCGCCATCGTCACACTCACGACGCCCTCGGCCTCGCGTAAGATCAGCCGCACCGGCGACAACGCGCGCCGCACGAAGTACCACGCAATCTTGCGGCGCAGATAATAATCGATGATCGTCCAGCCGACCTCGCCCCAGCAGTCGGCGTACATCCAGAACAACCCACCGTGGCAGGCCGGGTTACGCCGGAACGAGTCGAGCGAGTAACCATACATCAATCCCTGCGTCAGCCCGCTGTACAAGAAGTACTGGTCGAGTGTGATCGACTCAGGATCGGCGTAATGCTTGCGGATGCCGGCTTCGACAGTGTGTTTCTCGAAGGTATTGTTATGGTGCTGCCATACCGGACTCTGCCGGTCGAACGGCGCGCCAGCCAGGTACTCGCGCACACTGGCCTGATCGGGCGCGCCGATATACCCATACTCCGAGATAAACAGCGACGCACACTTGTCGTACTCCTCAGGTGTAATGCGCTTGTCCATCACCGGATTCATCATGCAGTCGAACCAGTGATGACGGTCGCCGGTTTGCGCTTCATTCGGATGCTCGCCGCCGTAAGGCGACCCGTTCCAATAGGGGATGTCGGGGCAGTTGGCATGCACGACTGCAGGTAAGAGCGTGTTGTACAAGAAGGCGCCGCCGTTGGTCTGGTTGTGCCACCATTCGTCAAACCCCCAGTTGTTCTCGTTGCTGCCACTCCACACCGCCATGCAGGCGTGGTTGCGCAGCCGCACTGTCTGATACTCAGCCTCGCGGCGCACCTCCTCGCGGAACCATGCCTCGTGATCGGGGTAAGGGGCGCACGCAAACATGAAGTCGTGCCACAGCAGGATGCCGGCGCGGTCGCACGCGGCATAAAACGATTCGGGCTCGTACAGCCCGCCGCCCCACACGCGCAGCATGTTGAAGTTGGCCTGTTTCGCCTCGTCCACCAACCGCGCGTAGCGGTCAGCGCCCGCGCGCGCGTACAGCGTGTCGACCGGAATCCAGTCCGCGCCCTTGCTGAAGATGCGCTGGCCGTTGACCACGAAGGCGAATCGTGCCTCGCCCGTAGTGCCTGTGTCGAGTTCAACGAACCGCAGGCCATACCTGAACGCCGGCCAAATACTGTGTTCCACGCCAGCGCCCGCCCAACTGCCCTGTGCGCTCAACTCAACCTGCACCGTGTATAGATGCTGGTCGCCCATGCCGTTCGGCCACCACAAGCGCGGCGTCGTGAGTGGCAAGATGAACTCGATATGATTCAGCCCGGAGCGCAGCAGCGCCGCGCGTGTATCAGTGACGCGCGCGCCATTCGCATCGATGACCGTGACGGTCACGCTGCCGTTCGCGCTGCTGAAATAGTGCCACGCATCGACCGTTACCGTGACGCGCAGGTTCACCTGATCGTAACCGTCGCCCAGGCGCTCAGGGCGCACAACCACATCGCGGATGTGCGCGCTGTTCCACGCGCGAATCACGACATCGCCTCCGATGGCCGTGGTCGCCACGCGCGGGCTCCAATCCCAACCGAAGGTGTACTGCGGCTTGCGCACATAGGCGCGCCGTGAGTCGCCGCGCTCCGGCCGGCCGTTGCCGGCCTCGGTGCTCACGGGGACGCCGAGCGTCGCCAGTTGCTCCTGAGTGACTTTCTCAACACCGCTCGTCAGCCGGACGAGCAGCGTGTTTTCCTCGTTGGGCGAGATGAACTTCTTGATGTCGGCGGCGAACGGGTAGAAGGCGTTGTGGTGGTCGCCGAGGTGCGCGCCGTTCAGATAGATCGACGCGTTCGCATCCAGCCCATTCAGCTCGAGCTCGACGGCATCGCTGCGCAACCAGGCCGGGTCGGTGGGGAAACGCTTGCGGAACCACCACGCGCGCTCCTCGGTCCATACGCAATCGAAACTATTCAGTCCCAGCAACGGATCCTTGATACGCCCGGCGCGAATCAACCCCTGGTGGATATCGCCGGGGATAGGCTGGATGATCCAGCCGTGCGCCAGATCGTTGATGCGCGGCGCATCCAGCGGTTCATCATGCAATTCCCACAGGCCATTGAGTGAAGTGACTTTCATCGCGTGCTCCAGTTTGTGATGTGTATTGTGAGTATTGTAGAAGCGAATGCCAAACTTGCTGATCCCCTGCGAAGGCTGTGAAAACGAAACGTCATCCGCCTGAGCCCCTTCGCAGGGTTTCTGACTCGTGACCTCACCCTTGCGAAGGGTCGCGGGATGATTTCGTCACTTGCAAGTCCAACCTTCGCAAGGGGCGCCGATGTACAACAAAATATCCGCTCGATCAGATGAAAGCCGACCTCGATGCGCTGGGTAAGGAAGTGATCAAGGGAGGAACCGATTGGACCATCGGCTGGACATTGAACTTTCTGATCTGGCACGAAACCTATCACACCGGCCAGACCGACATCCTGCGCCAGGGATCAGGATGAACGACAAGATCATTTAAGGTTCAATCTACTCACCCTTTCCACTACCGGTGGGTATCTTGGTCAAAACGCGGCACGTTGACCTCGGCCCCATCGTGCATGGCAGAGGTGTGCGCGCAGATGCCCGCAGCCGTGATGTCGGCAGATCTGACGGCATCCGGCCACGGCAATCGATGTTCGATAACGCTGCGCACGAACTCGTTCACCAGGTGCGGGTGCGAGCCATGGTGGCCGCCGCCTAATTCGTATGACAGGTTGCGTTTGGCATCCGTATGGATGAAGCGCTGCGTATAGCTGGCGATCTCAGCAGGCAACAAATCGGCTCGATCCGGCGGCGCAGGACGTTCGGCGCTGAACTGGCGCGCCTGCCCAACGACGACCGGGGTTGCGCGGAACAACAGCGGCGGTTCGTCCTCCATCTGCCATTCGTAACAGGCGTTCTCGCCGTAGACGGTGAAGCTTTCAATATAGGGGCGGGCGCTGTGAAACATCACGCGCGTGACCTCGGCGGATAGATTGGGCTTGTCCAACTGGAAGATTGATGTCTCCACGGGCCACGGGTTTCCATACTGTTGGTGGAGTTCCTCACGCATCACACCAGACCCGAAGCAATGCACCTTGACGGCGCGCGTTTCCGCGATCGCCAGCATTGGGCCGACGACGTGTGTGGCATACCACATCGGCGGCATGCCGGCCCAATAATAGGGCAGGTTGTCGTGATCCTGGTAATAGGCGCCGCGCAGGAACTGGATACGACCGAAGTCACCCTGATCCCGGAGCGCTTTGGCATACAGAAACTGGCGCGTGTACACACCGGTCTCCATCATCATGTAGTTCAGTCCCGACTTGCGCTGTTCGGCGACGATGGAGCTCAGATCGTCAAGGCTGGTTGCCATCGGCACGGCGCAGGCGCAGTGTTTACCTGAGCGCAGCACGGCCAATGACTGCGCGGCATGGTCAGGGATGCCCGTGCACAGGTGCACGGCATCGATATCGGGCGCAGCGATGACATCCTCGACATCCCTGACGCGCCTATCGATGCCGAACCGGTCGGCGACAGCGTGCAGTCGTTTCTCGTCCTTGTCGCAGAGAATCACCGATTCGACATTGGGATGATCGCGATAAATGGGAACGAAATCCGCGCCAAAGCCCAGACCGGCGATGGCAATTTGTAGTTTTTGATTGGCGGCCATATGATTCAACTCCATCCACATTGATATGATTCTGGCTATTCCCGCGCCGCAAGGACGCGATCGACGAACGCCCCCGCCAACCCGGTGTAGCCGCGCGGGTCGAGCAGGCTGTCGAGGTCGGCGGGGGTGAGGTGGGCGGCGACGCGCGGGTTGGCGAGCAGTTCCTCGCGGAAAGTGCGTGTGCCGTCGATGGCGGCCATCGCGCATTCATACACCACGTCGTGGGCAGTCTGCCGTCCGATGGCGTGACCGAGCGCGAGCATGATCTGCTCGGATAACAGCAGGCCGTTGGTCGCGTTAAGGTTATGCGCCATGCGCTCCGGATGCACGCTCAGGCCGGCGATGACGCGCGTCGTCAGCACGAGCGCGCCGTCGGTCATGATGCACAGGTCGGGCAGGTAGGCCCAGTCCATGTGGTCGCTGATCCAGTCACGCTCGTGCTCCTGCACCATGCTGTCGAGCGCGTTGGGGACGAGGTTCATCACCAGCCGCGCCAATGCGACAATCGCCTCGCACAGCATCGGGTTGCGCTTGTGCGGCATCGTGCTCGACCCCACTTTGCCTTCGTTGAACGGTTCTTCAACCTCCCACAACTCGGTCATTTGCAGCAGGATGATCTCATGTGCAATCTTACCGAGTGTGGCCGCGATCATGCCCAGCAACGCGCTGTACTCCGCGTAACCATCGCGAGAGGTGTGCCACGTGATCACCGGCACGCCCAGCCCCAGAGTGTCCATCATGCGCCGCTGCACCTCCAGCCCGCGATCGGGCAATGAAGCGAGCGTGCCAACCGCGCCGGACAGTTGCCCGACGAGCACGCGCGGCTTGCACTGCGTCAGGCGTTCGCTGTGGCGTTGCAACTCCGCCAGCCACACTGCCACCTTAAACCCGAACGTGATCGGCAACGCCTGTTGACCGTGGGTGCGCCCAGCCATCACCGTGTCGCGATGCGCGCGCGCAAGGCTGGAGAGCGCATCGGCCAGTTCGCCCATGCGCCGCTCGATAATCACCGTCGCCTGCTTGAGTTGTAAAACAGTGGCAGTGTCCATGATATCCTGCGTCGTCGCGCCCCAGTGGATGTACTCACCCGCGCCGTTCTCGCAGACGGCGGCGAACACGCGGATCAGCGGGACAATCGGGTGGACGGTCTGATCGATCAACGCCTTGATGCGCGCGGCGTCCATTAACTCGGCGCGTCCCTTGCGGGCGATCTCGGCGGCGGCTTCAGGTGGGATGATGCCGAGTTCGGCTTCGCTCAACGCAAGCGCGACTTCGGCGTCGAGCCAGCGTTGCAGCAGGCTCATGTCGTCGAATACCGCGCGCATCTCGTCGGCGCCGTACAGGTCTTTCAGAAAGATAGAGTTTGTTGTATGAGATGCCATCTAAAATCTCGAATCTCCAGTCCCTAATCTCTCTTCAATGCGGTTTCACCCGATACCGCGCCACCGTCTCTTCATTCAGCCGGACGCCGAGGCCGGGGCGGGTGGGAACGTCGATCGTGCCGTCAGGATTAACCGTGATCGCGGGTTCGAGCAGTTCGGAGATGACCGGTGAATCGGGGAAAGCCATGGGGTACTCGAAGTACGGCATGTTGGGCACCACCGCAGCCATGTGCACTTCTGCCGCAACGCCGACCATATGCGACCACGCGTGCGGGATGCACAACACCCCGCGCCGGTAGGCGGCCTCGGCGATGCGCAGGATTTCGCTGATTCCGCCGGAGCGCACCGACGACGGCTGCACCACGTCCACATGACCACGCGCCATCAGGTCTTCGAACTCGAATCGCGTGGAAAAGCCCCAGTCGCCAGCGGCGATGCGCGTGTCGACCGCATCAGCCAGGCGCGCATAAGCATCCAGATTGTCAGGAGGCAGTGGCGCTTCGACGAAGTACGGGCGATAGGGTTCGATGGCGCGGATCGTGGTCAATGCCTGCCCTACCTCCGACCAGCCGTTCTGCATGTCGATCAGCATCTCGCGGTCGGGGCCGATCACCTCGCGCACCATCGCTGCGATTGCCACATCACGCGCCGGGTTGACGTGCCCGAAGCCGCCCGGCCACTCCTCCAGCTTGAGCGCCCGAAACCCACGCGCGACGGCCAGCGTAAAGCGCGCCTTCATCTCCTCAAGCGTGTCGCCGGGCGGATACACCGTGGCATAGGGCGTCACTTTCGTTTTGATCTCGGCGCGTTCGCGCGTTGTGGCGAAGGCGCGCCAGATCAACTCGCACACCGGCTTGCCCTGCGCCTGCCCGGCAATGTCCCACAAAGCCGTCTCGACCGCGCCAATCGCTGCGATAGTCACGCCGCGCCGCCCGAACAGCCCGGTGCGCGCATACATTTTCTGCCACAGCCGCTCCACCTGCGTCGGATCTTCACCATTGAGCAGTTCTGCCAACCCGCCGTTGCACCGGATGATCGCGTCGATCACCAGTGACGGCGACTCGGCCTGACCGATGCCGCTGATGCCTTCATCTGTATGGACGCGCACGATTGTTGCGGTGGTGACGCCGGGGTCGGATAACGCAATCGTCTCGATGCTCGTAATCTTCATCTCAATTTAACCTTCTTACCCTTCGTGAAAACTGGAATCTGGTATACAGTGTAAGTCGATATGGCGGAGGCGCAAAATGGATTCATTTCAACCTGTAAATCAGCCAGCGGTGCGCGCGGCGCGTTATGCCGGAAGTTGGTATCCAGGCAGCCCGGCGGATCTGCGCATGAGCGTTTCGAGATATTTCGCTAGTGTAACAGCACAACCGTTGCCGGCCAGGCTAAAGGCGCTGGTGTGTCCCCACTCCGGACACATGTTCGGCGGGCAGACAGCGGCAACGGCGATTGCTCAGGCGCGGTCGATGGGGTTCAATCGCGTGGTGCTGCTTGGGCCGCTGCACCGCCCCATCTCCGGCAACCGCATCGGCGACTTCATGGTCCCGCGCGAAGGGGCGTATGCCACGCCATTGGGCAAGATTCCTGTCGATGTCGACTTCATCACCGCCCTGTCGCATCTGATCCCGTTGACCCGCGTGCAAAACGACAACGAGCATTCGATCGAGATCGAGTTGCCCTTCCTGCAACTGGCGCTCGAGTCATTCACGCTTGTCCCCATTCTGCTGGGGCTGGACATCAGCGCCCCGACCACGCCTGCGGCGCTGGAAGCGCTGGCAACCGCGCTGGCGCATCTTGCTGACGACGGCACGCTGTTCGTCGCGAGCACCGACCTCAGCCACCTCGACAACTATGCCGATGTCGCGCGCATCGATCAGCGCATGGTCGAACTGATCAACGCTTTCGACATTCCCGCGCTGACGGCGGCGCTGGCGCAGGGCGAGGTGTATGCCTGCGGGGCGACCGGGCTGGTGACAGCCTTGCGCGCAGCCCAGTTGCTTGGCGCCACCGGCGCGCGGGTGCTCACATGCACGAATTCGGGCGACATCACAGGAGATCGCAGGCCGGGGAATTACACCGTCGGGTACATGGCAGCGGCGGCGTATTGAGAGCGGCGGCGTATTGGCGGGTGACTGATCGTTTCGGCGCGCCATCATTCCCGTATCTTTGGTAAAATCGCCACGATGTCTCAACTGCATGTGTCTACTCATCCACTGGTGCAGCATAAATTGGCACTCCTGCGAAACCAGAAAACCGAGCCGAAGAAGTTCCGCGAAGTGGTGCGCGAGTTGGCGATCCTGATGATCGTCGACGCCACCGCCGACTTGCCAACCATCGAAACACTAGTCACCACCCCTATGGGGGTCTCGATGTGCAACCGCTTGCGTGACAACCTGGGTCTCATCCCCATCCTGCGCGCGGGGCTGGGCATGGTCGATGGCGCGCTGGAGATGCTGCCCTACGCGGAGGTGTGGCACATCGGGCTCTATCGCGATGAGCACACCTTGCGCCCGGTAGAGTATTACAACAAGCTGCCCGTGAACCCCACTGTGCAGGTCTGCCTGGTGCTTGACCCGATGCTCGCCACGGGCGGGAGCGCCGTTGCCACGGTCAGTATCCTGAAGCGCTGGGGCGCGCAGAGCATCAAGTTTGTCGGGCTGATCGGGGCGCCCGAGGGCGTGGCTAATCTACAAGCCGCGCATCCCGATGTGCCGATTTATCTCGCCGCGCTCGATGAGCGCCTGAACGAGATGGGTTACATCGTCCCCGGCCTGGGCGACGCCGGCGACCGGCAGTTTGGAACCGCATAGGAGCACACAAAACAACATGGTTGATCTAATCGAGAAAGTTCTGACGACGCTGAGCCAGGGGCCTTTTCCATTTCTGGCCTATGCGGTGGTATGGTTTGTCATCTTCGCCGAGAGCGGTCTGTTCTTCGGCTTCTTCCTTCCGGGCGACAGCCTGTTAGTGACGTGCGGCGCGCTGGCCGCGCTGCCCACCAGCCCGTTCAACATCTGGGTGCTGCTGCCACTACTCGGTTTTGCCGCCGTTTTTGGCGACAACGTGGGTTACTGGTTTGGCAGGAAAACCGGCCCGCGCATCTTCAGCCGCGCCGAGTCGCGTTTCTTTAAGCCGAAGTACCTGCTGCAGGCGCGCGCCTTCTACGAGAAAAACGGCGGTAAGACGATCCTCATGGCGCGGTTCGTGCCATTCGTGCGCACTTTTGCGCCCATCGTCGCCGGCGCAGTGGACATGGACTACAAGCGCTTCTTCCTATACAACCTCGTCGGCGGGTTAGTGTGGGCGGTCGGTATAACACTGATTGGCTACATGTTCGGCAACATCCCGTTTGTGAAGAACAACCTGGAAATCGCGCTGGTGGTGATCATCGTGCTCTCGCTGTCACCTATATTCATCCATCAGATTACCGAGCGCCGCAACGCGAAGAAGGAAGCGCTGGCTGAAGCGTCTGCTAAAACGCCGGTAGTCGACTAATAGGAATTCCGCAAAGAATGGTGGAAATTACCGGCACACTCGCATCTGATGCGCTCAATGCGCCGGAACTGGATGACTTCGACCGCGAGATTGAGTTAACGCGCCAGAACAAAACGCTGATGGAATTTCTGGATCGACGCGCACAGGAGACCAGCAGAGTAACGCTCGCTGAAGCGAAAGCGCAACTTGGATTGGATTAACGTCTCTGTCTATAGAGGTTTACTATGTCTTATCGGATTGAAAAAGATTCGCTCGGTGAAATGCAGGTGCCTGCCGGCGCGTATTATGGCGTGCAGACGCAGCGGGCCGTGTTGAACTTCCCCATCAGCGGGATGCGCCCGTATCCCGCATTTGTGTGGAGTATGGCGGTGATCAAGCGCGCTGCGGCTGACGTCAACCGCGACCTCGGGCTGCTCGATGCGAAGCTGGCCGTGGCCATCATCGCCGCATGCGACGAAGTGTGCGCAGGCAAGCTGGCCGACCAGTTCGTCGTCGACCCGTTCCAGGCCGGCGCGGGCACCAGCCACAACATGAATATCAACGAGGTGCTCGCTAACCGCGCCAGCGAGATCATGGGCGCGCCCCTCGACACAGCGAAGAAACCGGTCAGCCCGAACGATCATGTCAACATGGCGCAGTCGACCAATGACACGATCCCCACCGCCATCCGGCTAGGGTGTCTGTGGCGTCTGCCCGAACTGCTCGACGCCGTCAACGGGCTCTCGGCTGCGCTGGGGGCGAAGGCGGTCGAGTTCGACGACGTGGTGAAATCCGGGCGCACGCATCTGCAAGATGCCGTGCCTGTGAGGCTGGGTCAGGAATTTGGCGCCTACAGCAAAGCGGTCGCGCGCGACAGCGAGCGGATCACGCGCGCTGCCGAGGGATTGCGTCGCATGCCCATTGGCGGCACCGCCACCGGCACCGGCCTGAACGCGCATCCTGCATATCACGCCCGCATGGTTAAGCGCCTGAGCGAGTTGCTGGGTCAGCCCCTGGGCGAGTCCGACAACCTGTTCGAAGGGATGCAGAGCATGGCCGACATGGCCGACTTCAGCGCCAGCATCCGCACGCTGGCGATCACGCTCGTGCGCGTCGCCAATGACTTCCGCCTGCTCAGTTCCGGCCCATCCACCGGTCTCGACGAGATTCGCTTGCCCGCGGTGCAGCCCGGCTCATCGATCATGCCCGGCAAGGTCAACCCGGTGCTGGCCGAGATGCTCGATATGACCTGCTTCCATGTGCAGGGCAACGACCATGCCGTGGCGCTCGCGGCGCAGGCTGGCCAACTCGAACTCAACGTAATGATGCCAATCATCGCGCACAACCTGTTCGAGATGATGCATGTGATGATTGGCGCGATCAACGCCTTCACCACCAAGTGCGTGGTCGGGCTCAACGCCAATCCTGAAAAGGCCTATGGCTGGCTCGCCAGGAACGCCATCCTCGTCACCGCGCTGAACCCCGTCATCGGCTATGCAAACGGCGCAGCGATTGCGAAGGAAGCGATGGCCACCAACCGCACCATTAAGGAAGTGGTGGTTGAAAAAGGTCTACTCAGCGCCGCAGACGCCGACAGACTGCTGGATGTTCGCAAGATGACCGAAGGCGGCATCCAGGGCAGCGGCGGCGGTGGTGGATAATCAGGACATGGCAGCGAACCCGCCTCCAAATGACGCAGGAATGCGCAGCGATCAAACGCCGAACGACCAGGATGATTGGCAGCCGCCTGTAATACAGCCGCCAGCGTCTGCGCCGGACTATCGTCCGCCAGCGTCGCGCGCTTCTGGTGCGCCAGTCCCTGAGTTGCCTGCGTCACAAGCGTTCGCATCTGATGCGCCCGCAACTGATGCGCCTATTCCTGATGTGCCCGTTCTTGAACCAATCCGGGGAGGGCAGTGGGAGAGCGATGAGAGCAAGCCCGCCGCGCGCCAGACGGAAGCGGCTGGCAGCCCGACGTGGCTGAAACCAGTCACTGATATGTTGCGCGTCCCCTTTGGCGCGTTGTGGGACGACCCGCGCGGTCGCCCACTGATCCTGGTCAGCCTGCTGGCACTGGTTGGCGTGTGCGCGTTGTCCTGTTTCATCCTGGGTCTGGTGCTGGTATCAAACCCGCCCACCCCCGGCCCGATCAGCCCAACCGTCGTCGCCAAGGCCACCCAGCCAATCACCACATCGCTGGTGGTGAATGCGAACAACACGCCGATCCCGCCGAGTGTGCCGACGCGTCTGACGATCGGCAACACGCCGTATAACGTCGCCGCAAGCCGCGTCGATCCCAAGGGTCAGTGGACATACGACGCCAACGCGCAGAAGACTGCCTACTGGGTCGTGGGCACGCTGGTCAACTACGTCATCGGGCTGCCCGCATCCACCGAAAACCGCGCCATCCTGAACGGGTTGAAGCGCAACGACCTGATCGTGCTCGACACAGCCAACGGCACGCTGCGCTATCGTATGATGGAGTCGCAGACGATCAAGACGGACGAACAAGCGCCGCTGCTGGCGCAGACAGTCCCCCAACTATCGTTGCTGCTGCTGGGTGAGAACGGCGATGAGCGCCGCGTCATCATCGCGCGCTACACCGATGAAGGGACGCCGAACTCCTTGACAACACTCGGCACGGCGATCAACCTTGGCGACGTGCGCGTCATCGCGCTCAACACCCGTCTGCTGCCGGGCACATCAGTCGGCTTGTCCGCGGATCAGAACTACTTCCAGGTGAACTTGCAGGCGACCAGCCTGGTCACTCGCATCCTCGATGCCGCCCAGTTCAGCACGCAGTTGATCGACGAGGCGGGCAACCACTATCAGGTGTCGAGCCAGGGGTCCTTCGCCGCTGGCGCGGCTGGATGGACGCAAGGGGTGTTGAACCCCGGCGAAACTCTCACGGCGACGGCCGGCTTTGCCGTTCCCGCCGAGATGGCGGGGCCGCGCGTGGAGTGGACGTTCGCAACCGAGGTGGACAACCCGTATGTGGCGCGCGTGACGATCCCGTATCAACCGCTCGCGGTGCGACCCACCGCCGCCCCGACCGTCGCGCCCGTTGCCGAGGTGTCGTTGCTCAATGTCAACATCTCGCCCCAGGGCAACGAGTTGCGGATTGTCGGCACGGTGCGCAACCTCACCGATGTATTCCTGACGACGTCGCTGCGGGATATCCAGTTGACCAGCAACAACAACCTGGTCGCGCTGAACTCCAGCCTGCCCGCCTTGCCGTGGAGCGTCACACCCGGCGAATCGCTCGCATTCCAGTTAACCTTTGCGCGCCCACCCGCTGGCGCGCCGGCCGTCTTTACCTTGTTCGGACAAAGCTTCGAAATCACAGGACTTTGATCTGTAATGAATCCAACTATTCGTATCGCATCGAGAGGACTACGGGCGCTGAGCATGTGGCCTTTGTGGCACGCGCTCAGGCCATTTCGCAGGGAAGTTGTGCGGCGCACGCGCCAGGGCGTCTACAAGATACCGCTGAGCGACCGCTATGGCGTGGCAGCGGGGCTGTTCCTCTTTGGCGAATTTGAAAGCGACCTGATGGCCGATGCGTTGGCGTTTCTGCGCGCGCATGGGAAAATACCGACGCGCGGACAGGGGACGTTACTCGATATCGGCGCAAACAACGGCGTGATCTCGATCAGCATGTTGACGAATGGCGAGGTTGCGCGCGCCGTCGCGATTGAGCCTGAACCGACTAACTTCGCGCTGCTGCAACACAACCTGGCGCTCAATGATTTGGCGGATCGGGTGATGGGCTTGCAGTACGCCGTTTCCAATGCGCCGGCCACGCTGCAACTCGAGATCAGCCCGGATAACCTCGGCGATCACCGCATCCGCAGCAACGCGGGCAAGGCTGCAGACAACAATGCCAGGCGCGTGCGCGATCTGGCCGGCGAGTCGCGGCGCGGCACTGTCACCGTTCAAGCCGAACGCGTGGATGATCTACTCGCCAAAGTGCCGTCCGCGTATCACGACGATATCAGCTTGATCTGGATCGACATCCAGGGTTATGAGTCGTACGCGTTCCAGGGCGCGGCGCAACTACTGGCGCGGGGTGTCCCTGCTGTAGCCGAGATCAATCCCTACATGATCCGGCGCGCCGGCGTGACCCCGGAGCAGTACCGCTCGGTGTGCAGCCAGTTCTGGTCGCACTTCCACGTCTACCGCAACGGGCGTTTTGTGCAGCGACCGATCGACGACCTGCCCAAATACTTCGCAGAACTGGGGTATCTCTGGCGCGAGTCCAACGTCATATTCACGCGCTGAGCGCGCGTCCCAACGGCGCGTGCCGGATGAGCGGGTGCAACCGCGTGGGATCGAGTTGCCGCCACGGGTCGATGAGCGTCAGCGGCGTCGCGGGGACGAACTGTTCCACGGCTTGCGCCAGATCGCGCGAACGCAGCGTCAATACGCCTGCGCTGCATTGCGCCAGACACTCGTCGATGCGCTCAGCGTATGTCAACTGATCTCCGAACAACGCCCGGAGAGCAGCGAGCGCGAGCGCGTCCTGCGCCACAACGCGCCGGTTGTTCTGCAACAGCACCGGTATCAGCTTGACCGCCGCCGACTCGGTGATGACTGGCGTCCCACTTGTGAAGGCCGCGCCAATCACGCCGATGACTGCGCCAGGCGCGGAGGCGTTCAACACCACCTCGGCCAGGTGATCCTGCTGATGAGTATTGACCCGGTCGATTGCAGCGATCAACTCTGATTGCGCGCCGCGCGAAGCCGCCAGTTGGGTGAAGGCGTGGACATCGCGCGGGAAGCACGTCCCACCGAAGGCCGTGCCGCCGCGAAAGTAGTGCGGCGAGATGCGCCGATCCGCGCCGATGGCCTGCGTGATCGCATCCACGTCCGCTCCGGGGATGCGTTCGCACAGGTTCGCCAGCGTGTTGGCAAAGCTGATCTTCATCGTGATGTAGGTGTTCAGGCTGACCTTGGCCACTTCGGCGCTGATCAGCGACATGCGCGCGAGAACCGGTTGGTTGACGCACAATTGGCGATAGACAGATTCGACACGCGCGCCAGCGGCCGGAGCGCTCTCGCCGATCACCACCAGGTCAGGGCGCAGAAAGCCGTTGATACAGTTGCCAAGCGCGACAAAGTCCGGGGCGTAACACACGTCGAAGCCCTCGTTGAGACGCCGACCTGAGGCGCGTTCGATCAATGGAATCAGCGCGCCCTCGATGGCGCCCGGGAACACAGTGCTGCTGATGACGAACAGGTGATCGGTCGTGAGCGACTGCGCCAGCGACGTCAGCGCAGAGGCGATGAATCGGTTGCTGAAATCACCCTCGGCGGCGCTTGGCGTCGGGACAAGGACAAAGGTCATGTTGCCGTGCGCGCTAGCATCGGCGTGACAGGTCGTCGCGCGAAAGCCATGCCCCGCGTGGCGCGCCAACAGATCGGCCAGCCCCGGCTCGTGCCATGGCGCGATGCCTCGGTTCACCAGGTCAACAAGGTGCGGGTCAATGTCGACGCCGAGAACGTCAAAGCCGCGTTCCGCCAGGCATACGGCCAGGCACAATCCCAGCTTGCCCAGGCCAACAACGGACAGGGCGGTAGTCGTGTTGTTCGTCGTGTTGTTCATTGGATCCCTCGCAGTAACTGCGCCAGCCCCGCCGGGCTGTGAAACGCCAGGTATGCTGTGCGCATGATATCGAGCCTGCGTCGAACGTCGGCGTCGCGCGCCAGCCGCGCGATCTCCGCAAGAAGATCGGGACGCTCCCAGTCAACGATCAAATCTTCCAGGTTGAAGCGCTCTAGTTCATCCGCCAGCCATGTGCCTGTGGCAACAAGCGGCACTTTCCCGGCAGCAATGGCCTCGACCAAAATGCCCGACGTCAGCCACGAGTGAATGTCCGGGGTGTAGGGCATTAGCAAAACATCGGCGGCAGCCATCGTTTGCAAATAGGATGCGCGGTCGAGTTGATATTCCACCAGCACGACGCGCGGCCCGCCGGGAACCTGCGCCAATTGTGACGACGCTGCTGCGACGACGCACAACCGCTCCGCGCCTGCTCCAGTCAATCCCACAAGCTTGCGCACAACGAGCTCGCCTTTGCGCACTGCCGGTTTGCCCGGCCACCAGCACACGAGTTGCCCATCCGCGACTTCGCGCTTCCATGCCGGGTCGCTGCAACTCACAACCGGGGCGCCAAACGGGATCGGCGCTACTTGCACTGGCTGTCCAAACCAGTTGACGTAGTGTTGAACGAAACGCTCGTTTTCTGCAAACAGTCGCAGATGGCGCGAACCCAGTATCGCTCTCAGCAGGCGCGTCATCACCCAGATAGTCGCGTGAGTCCGGTTCAAGCTCATCTTCGCGCGGTGCAGCATACACAATGTCGGCGAGTGGCCTTGCAATCTGGCGCGCAACAACGCCAACGTCAGCGCGATCACAGTAGTCGGAATATACCACTCGTAGTACAGGATGACCGGGCGATTAGCCGCGAATACATGGGTTTGCAGGAAGGCGTCGATATCGACCGCCAGCATCGGGATATCCATAATGTCACGCGCCACCTCCAGCGTCTCCCCTGGATGCGCCCGATAGCGTAGACACGCGATCCAGTGGTCCGGAAGCGGGCGCACCGGGCAGACGGTTGGGACGGCTGCGACAAACGCCCAACCCGCGATTTCTGCTGCCTGCCCCAGCGCCTGGCACATCGGGTATGGGTGCGCATCGACGCGTGTAGCCTGACCATTCACATCGCTGACGATCGATACCAGAATTGGCGCAGGTGCGGGTGTGGGTGTTTGCGCCATGGTTATATTTCGCGAAGCATCTCGGCAAATCCGGCCGGGCTGTGATACGCCTGATACGCTGCTGACATGATTTCGAGCTTGAGCCGCGCATCCGGGTCGCGCGCCAGCCGCATGATCTCGGCAGGGAGATCCTGCCGGTTCCAGTCCATGATCAACTCGCCCAGATCGAAGCGCAGCAGTTCATTAGCCGACCAGGTGCCCGCGCTGGTCAGCGCAACTTTGCCCGCCACAATCGCCTCAACAAAAATGCCGGATGTGGTATTGCGATAGAAGCCCGGGGTGTACGGTAACAACACGACATCTACGCCGCTCAATAGCGCGAAGTAGTCGTCGCGCGGAAGTGAGTCGTCGACGGCTACCACACGACAACCGCCAGCCGTCTGCTCCAGCCCCAGATCGCGCGAAGCAACGAGGCACAATCCCTGAGCGCCGGGACTGGTGTCGCGCGCAAGCGCGCGTATAATCTCACCGCCTTTCTCCGGACGGGGCGAGCCCGGCCACCAACATACCAGGCGCGAGGCGCCCATGCTCTGCACCCAATCGGGGGAGACGTGCTGATGGGGATCGGTTGAATGTGGAATTGGCGCAGGTTTGACCGGCTGACCAAACCAGCGGCTCAATTCCGGAATGATGTGGGCGTTATCGGTGAGCAGCACAACGCGCGGTCCAGTCAACCACCCTAACAGGCGCACTAACAGCCGGTAGGCGAAGCGCCTTGGGCCCACTAACGCATTGCCACGGAAGAGCACCCACACCTTAAACTTGCGGTGCGGCAACAGCGCCTGAGCCAGCACAAACGCGGTAAGAGTTAACGGTTTGAACCATTCGTAAAACACGACCGCTGCCTGATCCGCCTGCGCCAATGCGCCGCGCAGATAGGCGGCGATCTCGCGCGCCAGGGGGATGATCATGAACACATCGCGTATGGATCGCGCGGGGGTGTGCTGATCGCAGGCATAGCTCAAACA
>CAIXPS010000256.1 GCA_903921365.1 uncultured bacterium
ATACACGACCTGCACCAGGTTGCCCAGTATCTCACCGACGCCTATCATGCCTGGCTTGGGCAAAACCGCGCCGCCCTGCAGGAACTGGTTGAGGTTTTTCAATGTGTGGTGGATGACGCGGACAACTGGCTGTTGCTATTCTTCTACGGCTGCTTTAACGAGGCGGTTGCCGCGAACGACTACTACCGCACTCAGTTTCTGCTCGAAGTCTTCCCGTGGATGAATCAGTACCCCGACATCATGGGGCGCATGCGCATCCTGATCAAGGCGATCCGCGACGAGTTGATCGATCAGTTCACGCATAGCCGGGTCATCGGTCTGCGGCATCTGCGCGAGAGCCTCGAAAAAAACCCGGGCGACGCGTGCATGACAGGCATCGCCCGGCAGATCGTCAGGCACTACCTGCACGAGCAGCAGTTTGACCTGGCGAACGAGGTGGCCGAATGTGCCAGTGAGTTTGATCCGCGCATTGCAGACTATGGAATCCTGGCGCGCAAACTGCGCGGGGCACAGATTCAATGGAAAGCGGGCAACATTGATGCTTTGCGCATCATCCTCGATGAAACCGCGCGACTGGAACATGAAATCGCCGAAAGCAAAATGGCGGATGGACGAGGAGGTCTCGCCAGATTGTTGACCTGACGGTTCCGTTAGTCCTTGCGAATCAGCTTGAAGGCGTGCTGCCAGTTGCCGCTGATCACCATGTAGCGGATCCACAACCCTGTCAGCGCCTCGGTCAAGCGCGCCTGCTCGATCCCGCCCAGGTCAATCACCGGACAGCCAAACGCCTTCAGGATAATGGTGACCTTTTGCTTGGCGGCGGCGTCATTGCCGCAGATGAACATATCGGCGGTCTCACCCAGCAGATGCGGGCTGACCATCAGCGCGGCGGGGACGTGATTCCACGCCTTGACCACCTTCGCCGCGGGCAGCAGGCGTTGCACAGTTTCGCCGCCCGAATCGCTAAACCCAATGGCGAGTTCCGGCCCATTGGGGCCGTCTTTCAGCGGATTTGTCACATCAATCACGATCTTGCCTGCAAAGTTCGCCGCCCCTGCTAACTCAATTGCATTCGCCGTGCCGGCCCACTGCGTCGCGAGGATGATGATCTGCCCAAACGCGGCGGCTTCCTCAAACGTGCCTGCCGACGAACCGCCTGCCGCATGCGCCACCCAATCCTTCACCTTCTGACTGTTCGGGTCGCGCGACCCGATCATGACCTCATAACCCAGACCCACCAGACTCGCGCCCAGCACCTGACCTACCTGGCCAGTACCCAATACACCTATCTTCATATAACTCCTTGAAATTCGATCACTATAAAAAGGTCATTCTACCCCCTTGCGGAGTCGCAGATGCGAGGATGAAATGCGAAGGCCGCTTGACCTGAACAGATTCCACAAACCTTCTGAACCAAATCTGAACAACTTTTCTCTATCCTCATCTCGTAGGTTGTTCCCTACAAGAGACACAGATTCAAGAGGTTCAGTTTTAGAGAGGCAATAATCATGAATAAGTTAGGCAAGATAGCATTGACGATTCCGGCGGTGCTGGCAGTGATCGGGGGCGTGGCGCTCACTCAGGTTGCGGCGCAGTCGGGCACAACCGGGAGTGCGGCCACTCCGCAGGCGACGGTACAGCCACAGCAGGGGCAACGTGGTCAGCGCGCGCCAAGCGCGCAGACCGGTCAGGTTGATCCCAACCAGCAGGGTCGTGGCGGGCCAGGCGGCCCCGGTGGACGAGGCGGGCGCGGCGGTCCAGGCGGCATGGGCGGCGCCGTGACTGCCGTCAGTGACACGAGCGTCAACATTACCGACCAACGCCAGATGGCAGTCACGGCAACACTCAGCAACAATACAACAGTGATCCAATTCACAACGCAGGTAACTGGCACGCTCAGTGACATCAAGGTGGGCGAAAACATCCAGATCAACGGTCAGCCGACGGGTCAGGGCACACTGGATGCGCAACGGGTCGTCATCCTGCCCGCAGGCGAAAGGGCCGGCGGCCACGTGAATGCGGTAGACGGCGCGACCATCAAAGTGGATGCGCATCGCGATGTCATCACAATCACGACCAGTTCGGCAACGCAGTTCTACGTCAACGGCAAACTTGGCACGATTGCAGACGTGTCCGTGGACAAGTTCGTGGATGCCTTCGGAACCAAGCAGACGGATGGCACGCTCACGGCGACAACCATCGTGGTCAACGATCAGCCAGCAGGCCCGCAGGGCGGGCCGGATGGACGCGGCCCCGGTCGCGGCGGCCCACAGAATCAGGGTCAGGGTTGCCCGCCGGCAAATAACACTACCGCGCCCAACACTCAGCCCGCTCCGAATAGCACAGTCCAATAGGATTCAAAGCAATGATGCCAGGGCACGCATAGACCCCGGCTGGCTTTGCACACAAGGGCGCGCGGCGCGCGATGATCGCGCGCCCTTGTGTGGTATGGGGCTATACTTTCCGCATCTTCACTATGGCAAAAACGATTCTGGTAGTAGATGATAACGCCGGCGTGCGCACCCTCGCGCGGGAGTATTTGACCGCGGAGGGTTTTCGCGTTATCGTCGCCGAAAATGGGCGGCAGGCGCTGTTCGTGGCGCGCGATGAGAAACCCGACCTCATCCTGCTCGATATCATGATGCCCGAAATGGGCGGCTACGACTTCATCCGCGCCTATCGCAAAGAGGCAAAGACCACGCCAATCATCCTGCTCACCGCCAGGCTGGAGGAAACGGATAAGGTGCTTGGCCTGGAGCTGGGCGCCGATGACTACGTCACCAAGCCGTTCGGGATGCGCGAGTTACTGGCGCGCATACGGGCGGTGTTGCGGCGCGCATACCCGGAGATCGCGCCGACCGCCGAAGTGTTGCGCAGCGGCGACATCACGCTCGACAAGGACAGCCGCATCGTCAAGGTGAATGACCGCGTCGTCAATCTCACGCCATCAGAATTCGAGTTGCTGGCGCTGCTCATGGCCACGCCCGGTCGCGTTTACTCGCGCGCCACGCTGCTCGAAAACCTGCAGGGCACCAGCTTTGAAGGGATCGAGCGCACGGTGGACGTTCATATCCGCAACCTGCGCACCAAAGTCGAAACCGACCCGTCACACCCGCAATATATAGAAACCGTTTTTGGCGTGGGCTATCGGTTCCGAGCAGCCTGAAAGATGCGGTCACTCACCATTCGCCTGACGCTCGCGTTCCTCGCCGTCAGCCTGGTCGGCGCGGTGCTGGCGGCGCTGTTTGCCCGTTGGACCACCTCACGCCAGTTTGACCAGTTCGTGCTTGATCAATCTCGCGCCGACTTCGTCACCCAGGTGACAGCTTATTACCAGACGAATGGATCGTGGGACGGCATTCGCATTGCGATGCATCAATCACCCTCTGTGCCGCCTCAAGTCCCCGGCAACCAGAAACAAAAAGGACAGCAAGACAATGGTGGGCCGCAGCCGCAAACGGCGGCGCTCTTCGCGTTGGCAGATGACCGCCATCGCGTGATCCTGCCGGCAGGACGTTTCCATGAAGACGATATGGCGTCGGCTGACGAAGAAGCGCGCGGCGTCACGATAAACGTTGATAACCGAGCGGTCGGCACGGTGCTCACTGGCGGCAACCCGCCCACGCTGGGTCCTAACCAGGAGCGTTTCATCGCCCAGACCAATGAGGCGCTGCTCTTCGGCGGCCTGGGCGCCGCCGTGATCGCGGTTGTGCTCGGTATCATCCTGGCGCGCACGCTTGCACATCCGCTTGCCGAGCTGACACAGGCGATCCGCGCAATGTCAAAGGGCCAGCTCGACCAGAAGGTGCCGGTGCGCTCGCGCGATGAAATCGGCGAACTGGCAGCAGCATTCAACCAGCTGAGCGGCGATCTGTTGCGGACGAATCAACAGCGCCGCCAGATGACCGCTGACATTGCGCACGATCTGCGCACACCGCTGACGGTCATCTCCGGTTATGTCGAGTCATTGCGCGATGGGGTTTTGGCGCCCACCACCGAGCGCTTCGATACGATTTACCGCGAGGTGCAGCACCTGCAAACTCTGGTTGAAGACCTGCGCACGCTGTCGCTGGCCGATGCGGGTGAATTGCGGCTCAATCGCGAGCCTGTCAGTCCGCGCGACCTGCTGGAATCCGTCGCGGCCACGTTCAGCCACAAGGCTGAGAGCCGCCGGATTGCGTTGCGCGTGAATTGCGCTGAAGGCATCTCCGATATCAACGTGGATATCGCGCGCATGAATGAGGTGTTCGGCAACCTGGTGTCCAACGCGTTGCGATATACCTCAGAGGGCGGGACGATCACGCTCTCCGCACAGCAGGACGCCGGTCGCGTTCTTCTTGCCGTGGCTGATGATGGGGCAGGGATTGCGCCCGAAGCGCTGCCGCATGTCTTCGAGCGTTTTTATCGCGCAGATACGTCGCGAACAGACAACGCTGGCGAGTCCGGGCTTGGGTTGGCGATTGCGCGATCGATTGTCGTCGCGCACGGCGGGGCGCTTGAGGCGACCAGCACGCTGGGTCACGGCGCGACGTTTACGATAACGCTGGCGGGGCATCAGATGTCTCGCTAACGCGTCTTGGAGAAGTCAGACATCTGATGCCCGGTCGCGGTTCAAGCGTCGCGCCCATGTGCACCCGCACACCTGCGGGCTGTAGCGCTAACGCAAAATCATAACGCTGCAGCAAGCGCGCCAGCACCAGGCGCAACTCCAATTCCGCAAACGCAAACCCGATGCAATTGCGCGGCCCGCCTCCGAAGGGCAGATAGGTGTAGGCTGCGCGCGCGGCGCTGTTCTCGGGGCTGAATCGCTCCGGGTCAAACCGATCAGGGTCAGGCCAGTGATGTGGGTCGCGCTGGGTGAGGTAGATTGATAACAACACGCGCGTGCCGGCGGGAATTCTGTAGCCATCGAAATCGAGGTCGGCTAACGCCGTCCGCGCGCTCAGATGCGCCGGTGGATACAAGCGCAGGCTCTCCTTGATCACCTGGTCGAGATATTTGAGTTGCCCCGCATGTTCGAGCCTCGGGACGTCGCGTCCTACGACGGCATCGACCTCTGCGCGCGCGCGCGCCAGCGCGTCTGGATGGGCGCCAAGAAGATACAGCGTCCATGCCAGCGACGCTGTGGTCGTGTCGTGCCCGGCGATCAACATCGTAAGCAACTGGTCGCGGATCACGCTGTCGCTCAACCCGGAGGCGATCAACATACCGAGCATGTCGGAGACATCGTCTTTGTGCTGTGCGCGGTATGAGGTGATCAAGTGGCCCAGGTAGTCGTCCATCTGACGAATCCGATTCGCGTAACCTGGGCGCGGCATGCTGTGCCACAACATCCACAGCCCCGGCGAGATATACGACAGAAGGCGCAGGACCGCAGGCCACAGGGTTGCCAGGTCGGGCGCGAAGTCGTGCTTGAACAGCGCCTCGAAAATGATCAACAGTGCGATCTTGCGCATTTCGGGCAGCAAATCGCGCGGCGCCTCCCCGGTCCAGCCCGCAGTGACCTCATCGACGCCACGGATCATCGCGTCGACGTAGTTGCTCAGCACCCGTTTGTGCAACGCGGGCGTCAGCGTCTGGCGCAATTGGTCGTGCATGTCGCCATCCTCAACCAGCAGGCCGTGTTGTAACAGACGGGTGATGGGGTCCGTCTCTTTACGCCAGCGCAGATCAGCGCGTGAGGTAACCAGCACGAAGCGCGCAGCCTCCGGGCCGACCAGCATCACTGGCGTGAAGCCCGGCGCGTTGACGCGAAAGCAATCGCCCAGCTCGGCATGGAAAACGCGCAACGCGGCCAGTGGAGACTTGTCGCGCCACATAGCCTGCAGCGCTTTGCGACCCATGATCGCGCTGGGCTCCGGTGGTTTGCGATGAAGTGTAGCCAGCTGCATGTTGACCGTATCATACTCGCTTACCAGCCGCTTTTTCATGCCTGTATATAAGCCATAGTGCGGATTGTGATCGCTCGCGCCAAAGCTATGATGATCACAGAGGCTCAACGGCAGGAGACTGTTTGAGCACATGGTTTATGTCTGTCATGCAAAACGATCATCTCGAACCCGGCGCGTCAACCACGGATGAGTTCCTGGCCAATATGAGCCATGAGGTGCGCACGCCTCTCAACGCCATTATCGGCATGACCGGATTGCTTCTCGACACGACCTTGTCGCCCGAACAACGCGATTTTGTCGAGACGATCCGCTATAGCGGCGATGCGCTCCTGTCCGTCATCAACGACATGCTCGACTTCTCAAAAATCGAGGCGGGCAAGCTCGATCTGGAACAGCAGGCCTTTAACCTGCAGACCTGCGTCGAAGAGACAATCGACATACTGGCGCCCGTTGCCGCGCAGAAAGAGCTGGAACTCGGCCATCTCATCGACTACCGTGTGCCGCAGCGCCTGATCGGCGATGTCACGCGGCTGCGGCAGGTTCTCGTCAACCTGCTCGGTAACGCGCTAAAGTTTACTGAGAAGGGCGAAGTCGTCCTGACCGTCACTGCCGAACCCCGTGAGGAGCAGCGCTACGAAGTGCATTTCGCGGTGCGCGATACCGGCATCGGCATCCCCGCAGACCGTATTGATCGTCTGTTCCATCCGTTCAGCCAGGTGGACTCAACGACGGCGCAACGGCATGGCGGCACAGGCCTTGGGCTGGCGATCTGCATGTGGCTGTGTCGATTGATGGGCGGGCGCATCTGGGTGGAGAGTGAAGGGAGCGGTCGGGGCTCGACGTTCCACTTCACTATTGTGGCCGAAGCCGCGCCCGCGCATAGCGACATCCCGCTTGCCCTGGCGGAGTTGAAACATGCGCGCGTTCTGATCGTGGACGATACCGCGGTCAACCGCCTGATCCTGACGCGCCAGACGCAGCGCGAGCCTTATTGCATGGTCGCAACCGCGGTCGCTTCCGGCGCCGAAGCGTTGCAGTGCCTCCGCAATGGCGAACGGTTCGATGTCGCCATCCTGGATGTGCGCATGCCGGTGATGGACGGCGTGACGCTGGCGCAGGAAATCCGCAAGCTGTGCCCCGATCTGCCACTGATTATGCTGACATCACTGGGTCGCAGCGAACCCGAGATGAAGGGTGTGAAAGTGGCTGCCTTCCTGACCAAGCCAATAAAACCCGGGCAGCTTTACCAGGCGATCACCCAGGCATTGCAGACGCGGGTTGCGCAGGCAAGCCAACCGCCGCAGATCGATCCGGCCACGGGCGCCTACAATCCGTTGCGCATACTCCTCGCCGAAGACAACAAGGTAAACCAGAAAGTGGCATGCCGTATCCTTGACCGTCTGGGGTACCGCTGCGATATTGCGGCCAATGGACTCGAAGTGCTCGCAGCCGTTGAACGGCAACCGTACGATGTCATTCTGATGGACGTGCAGATGCCCGAGATGGATGGGCTTGAAGCCGCGCGCCGGATTAACGAGCGCCTGAACGGCAGGGCGCGCCCGCGCATCATCGCCATGACCGCATCCACGATGGAAGGCGATCGCAAGCTATGTCTCGACGCGGGCATGGATGACTACATCAGCAAACCCGTGCGCGTGGAGGAACTGGTCGAACGCCTGTCGCGATGTAAATCGCTGGATAAGGCTATGGCCGCGCTGCCTGCCGATGCTGCGCGCGAGCGCCACGCTACTTCAGAAGCCGTGATGCATACCGTGATTGATCGGGCCGTCCTCGATGGGCTGCGCGCCACACTGCAAAACGAGATGGGCGAAGTCATTACGATCTTCCTCGAGAACGGCGCCCAACTGATGGCCGACATGCGCAACGCGATCACTGAGTCCAATCCCGCCGGCGTCGAACGCGCCGCACACCCGCTCAAGTCGGGCAGCGCCACCTTCGGCGCGATGGGGATGGCGGGGTTGTGCCGGGAACTGGAAGCTATGGGGCGCGCGGGACATCTGGGCGGCGCTGAGCAGAAGATGCGCAATGCCGAGATGGAGTTTGATCTGGTGCGCATGGCGCTGCTGTCCGACGAAGCCTCGCAAACCTGAAGCAATCCCTGCGATTGTGTGTGATAAGTCCTTTATAGGGATAATGGTCACAGCAGAAGTCGTTACTGCTGCTATGAAGTAAATCCCTATGCCCGAACCATTCCTATCTTCACTGCTTGAGCAAGGACAGATCGTGACTGTGCGACAGCGCCGCTTCGCTGTCGCCGAAGTCCGCGCCAGCGCCCTGCCGGCGAATGCGTTGACCCAACCGCTCGCCAATCCGCAGCACCTCATCACCCTCAATGCCATCGACGATGAGGGACTGGGTGAATCGATCCAGGTGCTCTGGGAGATTGAGCAAGACACGCGCATCGAAGAGCGCCTCGGGTTGCCCGATGTCAGTGGCTTCGACCCACCCCGCCGGCTGGATGCGTTTCTCAACGCCGTGCAGTGGGGCGCCGTGTCGACCGCAGATATCAAGTGGTTGCAGGCGCCCTTCCGCAGCGGGATCGAGATCGAGGATTACCAGTTGGACCCGCTGGTGCGCGCCGTGCAGATGCCGCGCGTCAACCTGTTGATCGCCGATGACGTCGGCCTGGGCAAGACGATTGAAGCCGGGCTGATCGTGCAGGAACTGCTGGTGCGAAACCGCGCCCGCACCGTCATGGTCGTGTGCCCGGCTGCGTTGCAGGTGCAATGGCGCGACCAGATGCGCGATAAGTTCGGGCTGGAGTTCCGCATCGTCGACAGCGAACTGATGACGGAACTGCGCCGCAGCCGTGGGATTCACACCAACCCGTGGACGCACTTCCCGCGCCTGATTACCTCGATTGACTTTCTCAAGCGGGATCGCCCATTGCGGCTGATGCGCGAGGTGTTGCCGCTCGACGATGCACCGAAATACCCGCGCCGCTTCGACCTGCTCATCATCGATGAAGCGCACAATGTCGCGCCGGTCGGGCGCGGTCACTATGCCACCGACTCCTTGCGCACGCTGGCGATTCGGACGCTGGCGCCGCACTTCGAGCACAAGCTGTTTTTATCGGCCACGCCACATAACGGTTACAAAGAGAGCTTCACCGCCTTGCTGGAATTGCTGGATAACCAGCGGTTCGCGCGCGGCGTCGAGCCTGATCGACAGCAGTTACAGGCCATCATGGTGCGCCGGCTCAAATCGGAACTTCCGCCAAAGTGGGATGGCAGGCCGCGCTTTCCACAACGCCACCTCGAAGCATTGGAAGTCCAATACGGCGAGGATGAGCGGCAGGCGCACGCCTGGTTGCGCGAGTACACCACTCTGCGGCAGAGCAATGCGCGCGACGAGGTGGAGCGTTACGCCACCGAGTTCGTGCTCAAGTTGCTCAAGAAGCGCCTGTTTTCATCGCCGGCGGCATTCGCAGCGACGCTCGCGCAACACGAGCAATCCATTACGACGGCACAGAAGCCAGGGGCGCAAGCCAGTCGCCGGCCTGCGCCCGGCATCTTGCGCCAGTACCTGGATCAGGTCGACGAGGAGTATGCCGACGACGACGCCTACGAGTCGGCAGCGGGAGAGGCGCTCGGCACGGCCACAAGCCTGTTCCACCCACTCAATTCCGAAGAACGGGATCTACTGACGCGCATGCGCCGCTGGGCTGAGGAATCGGCCAAACGGGCGGACAGCAAGACGCGGAAACTGCTTGACTGGCTGAAAGAAGTCGTCAGACCGGGCGGTCAGTGGTGTGACGAGCGCGTGATCATCTTCACCGAGTACCGCGCCACCCAGAAGTGGCTGCAGGAACGCCTGGCGGCTGAGGGGCTGTCACGGGATGGGCGTCTGTTGACGCTGTATGGCGGCATGAACACGCTGGATCGCGAGCAGATCAAGGCTGCCTTCCAGGCCGATCCCGCCGTCAGCCCGGTGCGCATTCTGCTGGCGACCGACGCCGCTTCGGAAGGCATCGACCTGCAGAACTTCTGCCATCGCGTCGCGCATGTTGAGATTCCGTGGAACCCCAACCGGCTGGAGCAGCGCAACGGGCGCGTGGATCGGCATGGGCAGAAACACGACGTGCAGATCTTCCACTTTGTCGGCGCTGGATACCGCAACCGCGCGACGGTGGATGCGCTTACTGGCGGGAAGCCACAGACACTCGAAGCCGACCTGGAATTCCTGATGCGCGCCGCGGAGAAGATCGAGCAGATCCGCGAAGACCTGGGCAAGGTGGGTCCCGTGATCGCCCAGCAGGTCGAGGAAGCGATGCTGGGCCGGCGCGCCCGGCTGCAAACCGATCAGGCCGAGCGCGACAGCGAAGCCGTGCGCCGCATGTTGAAGTTCGAGCGCGATTTGAAGGCGGCGATTGCCCGACAGATGCAGCAACTGGACGAGACGCGCCGCGAGTTGCACCTATCGCCCGATCACATCTATGAAGTCGTGGAAACCGCCCTGCAGATCGCCGGCCAGCCGGCCCTGATCCCACTGCAGATGCCAGGAGGCATTGATGGCAAGCCGTTCACCGCGTACCGCCTGCCGGCGTTACGAGGCAGTTGGGCGGCCTGCAGCGAGGGGTTGGCGCACCCGCATACCGGCGCAATTCGCCCACTCGTCTTCGATCATGAGCTGGCGCGCGGGCGCGACGATATCGTGCTGGCGCATCTGAACCACCGGCTGGTGCAGATGTCGCTGCGGCTGTTGCGCGCCGAAGTGTGGTCGCCGGCGAGCCTGCGGGGATTGCACCGCGTCACGGCCCGGGTGGCGCCCAACACAATTCTAAGAACGCCTGCGGTGATCGGGCATGCCCGCCTGGTGGTCATCAGTGGCAACAGCGCGCGGCTGCATGAGGAGATCATGCTCGCAGGTGGATGGCTGCGGGAAGGGCGATTCCAGCGCATGAACCTGGGCGAAATGCAGGATGCACTGGCCGCAGCAACGCATGAGTTGCCGCCGCAGTCCATCACCGAGCGCTTGCGTGAGTTGTGGCCGCAGATCAGCGGGCCGTTGCAGCAGGCGCTGGACGCACGGATGCGCACCCGCACCGAAGCGATTCAGAAGCTCCTGGCTGAAAGACGAGGGCAGGAGATCAGCCGGATTACCAGCGTGCTGAACGAGTTGCAGAGCGCCATCCTCGCCGAGTTACACCAGCCGGAGATGATGCAGTTGGAGCTGTTTACCTCGGATGAACGTGAACAGGCCCGACGCAATCAGGATGCGCTGCAGTTGCGCCTGTCGCAGATTCCCGGGGAGATCGAATCGGAGACGGCGGCCATTGAAACCCGTTACGCGGAGCCGGAGCCGCGATTGTTCCCGGTCGCAGTGACATTCCTTGTGCCGGAGAGAACATGATGGCCCTCACAGAAATGAGCCGGATGGCTCTCACAAAGTTCACAAAGATCACTAAGGAAAGAGGGACGGGTAGCAGGACCCATCGGATGGCTCTCACAAAGACCACTAAGATCACTAAGGAAAGAGGGACGGGTAGCAGGACCCATCGGATGGCTCTCACAAAGACCACTAAGATCACAAAGGAAAGAGGGATGGGTAGGAGGACTTATCGGATGGCTCTCACAAAGATCACTAAGACCACTAAGGAAAGAGGAGGAGCGGGATGACGGAGAATGAGATTGCCAGGGAGATTGTCGATGCGGCGTTTAAGATTCATGTGGCTTATGGATCGGGGTTGCTGGAGTCTGCATACAGTGCGTTGATGGTGCATGTGTTGACCCGCCGGGGGTTGCGGGTCGAAGCGGAGAAGTCTATACCGCTTCACTATGAGGGCGTCGTGCTCGCTACCGCATTTCGCGCGGATATGGTCGTTGAAGGCAAAGTGATTATTGAACTGAAGTCTATCGTCAAGGTGCAGGATGTGCACAAGAAGCAACTCCTGACTTATTTGCGCATCTCTGGCCTGAAGCTCGGTCTACTGATTAACTTCGGCGAATTGCTGATTGGCGACGGCATTACGCGTATCATCAATGGCAAACTGGATTAATTGAGCGTTAACCTGTCACCAGCATCAACCATGTGTTCTTTCATTCCTCTTTGTGAGCTTTGTGAGCTTTGTGAGAGCCTTATCATAGTGATAACCCAAACATGATCTCATCCGCCCGACACCACGCCGAATGGCTCTCGCTGCTCGAAGTCTCCGGCCCGTTCCTGAGTATGCCGGTGCTGTTGCGCGCCTTCCCGCAGGGTCTGGATGCCGCCGACCCGGACGTGACGCGCCAGTTGCGCGTGGCCTATGACGAGTGGGCGGACAATCAGGGCGGCGCGCGCCCATCTCAGGCGCTGCACACCGCCTGGGTGCGCTTTGTGCTGGGTCGCCTGCTGGACATGCCGCGCGAGGTCATCGCCCAGGGGCAGGATATCCCGCAGACGATCAAGGCCGTCATGGCCGTGCAGGGCGAGACGTTGCGACCGGATATCGCCGTGCTCGATCCCGCCGCGCCTGCGCCGGGCGTGCCTCGCCTGTTGATCCAGGTGCTGGCGCCGGGGCAGAATCCCGATAAGGTGCTGCCGGGCAAGCTGTGGAAAGCCTCGCCGGCGTCGCGCATGGCGGAATTGCTGCGCGCGACCAACGTCCGGCTCGGGCTGGTGACCAACGGCGAGCAGTGGATGATGGTGGATGCGCCGCAGCAGGGCACAGCCGGGTTTATCTCGTGGTACGCGTCGCTGTGGTTAGAGGAGTCGATCACGCTGCGCGCGTTCCGCAGCCTGCTGGGCGCGCGGCGGTTCTTCGGCGTGCCGGATGCCGAGACCATCGAGCGGTTGCTGGCCGATAGCGCAAACGACCAGCAGGAAATCACCGACCAGCTCGGTTATCAGGTGCGCCGCGCGGTCGAGGTGCTCGTCGAGTCAATCGATCAAGCGGATCAGGACAAGAACCGGACGCTATTGTGCGACGTCACCCCGCAGGAACTGTATCAAGCGGCATTGACCGTCATGATGCGGCTGGTCTTTCTGTTGTGCGCCGAGGAGCGCGGGCTGCTGTTGCTGGGCGATCCGCTGTACGACCAGAACTACGCCGTGTCCACGCTGCGGGGGCAGTTGCGTGAGATAGCCGACCAGCACGGCGAGGAAGTGCTCGAACGACGCTACGACGCGTGGTGCCGGCTGTTGGCCACCTTCCGGCTGATCCACGACGGCTCGCAGCACGACTTGTTCAACCTGCCGGCGTATGGCGGCGGGTTGTTTGACCCCGACCGCTTCACCTTCCTGGCGCGCGTGCCGATCAACAATCGCACTGCGCTGCATTTGCTCCAGGCGTTGCAAATCCTGCAGGTGAAGGTGCCGGGCGGCGGGCCGGCGGAGGCGCGGCGGATGAGTTTCCGCGCGCTGGACGTGGAGAATATCGGGCAGGTCTATGAGGGGTTGCTCGATCACACCGCCGTGCGCGCGACCGAACCGGTTGTCGGGCTGGCCGGCGCGAAGGACAAGGAGCCGGAGATCGCGCTGGCCGAACTGGAACGGCGCCTGGCCATGGGGCAGGCGCCGTTCCTCGCGGTTCTGCGCGACGAAACCGGGCGCTCCGAGTCCGCGTTGCGCAAGGCGGTCGATGGCGCATTGCTGCCGCAGGCCGACACCGCGCGCCTGCTGTCGGCCTGCGGCAACGACGAGGCGCTGTTGCAACGCGTGCTGCCGTTTGCCGGGTTACTACGCGAGGACGATTTTGGCGTCCCGGTCATCATCCCAGGCGGCAGCATGTACGTGACGGCCGGCGCCGACCGGCGCAGCAGCGGCACGCATTACACGCCGCGCTCGTTCACCGAGACCATCGTGCAACACACGCTGGAGCCGCTGGTTTACATCGGCCCGGCGGAAGGGCTGCCGCAGGAACAATGGGCCTCGCGCGCGCCGCACGAACTGCTCGAAATGAAGGTGTGCGACATGGCGATGGGCAGCGGCGCCTTTACCGTGCAGGCCTGCCGCTATCTGGCGGAGCGGCTGGTGGAGGCGTGGGAGCGGACGGAAGAGAGGGGGAGCGGGGGAGAAAGGGAGCAGGGGAGAGGAGGGAGAGGGATGCGGGTGCGGATTACGCCGGAGGGGGAGGTGTCGCAGGGGAAGGTGGGTGAGACGCTGATCCCGCAGGATGGCGATGAGCGGTTGATCTTGGCGCGCCGGCTGGTGGCGGAGCGATGCATCTATGGCGTGGACAAGAACCCGCTGGCGGTGGAAATCGCCAAGCTCTCGATGTGGCTGACGACGATGGACAAAGGCCGCCCATTCTCGTTCCTCGACCACGCGTTGAAGTGCGGAGACTCGCTGGTAGGCGCGGACGAGGACATGTTCGAGCGGTGGGCGCACAGCCTGGCGGGGCAAGGGGACCCTGGCCGCATGGCGCTATTCAACGACACCACGCGCGAGCAACTGGCAGAGGCGCGCGAGAAACGGCGCGAACTGGAGTCGTCCGACACGCACACGCCTGCGAACCTGGCTCACAAGGAGCAGATGCATCGCGAAGCCGAAGCCGCGATGGCGCAGCTGCGGCGCGGTTGCGATCTGCTCAACGGCACCAAACTGCTGGGGTTGAAGCCCAGGGAGCAGCAGGCGTGGCAGGCCGAGTTGCTGGTCGCCTTTATGGCCGGCAAAGAGGCGGACAACCCGAAGGCGCAACGGGCGCTGGCCGCGGCGCGGAAAGAGCGCGCCTTTCACTGGCCGTTCGAGTTCCCCGAGGTATTTGAGAAGGGCGGGTTCAGCGCCTTTGTCGGCAATCCGCCGTTTGTGGGCGGGCAACGCATCAGCGGGCAGATGGGGACGCACTACCTCGACTATCTCAACGCCAAGTGGAACCATACGCGCGGCAGCGCTGATATCTGCGCGTATTTCTTCCTGCGCGCATTTGAGCACCTGCACCTTGACGGCACCTTCGGGCTAATTGCCACGAACACGATTGCCCAAGGGGACACGCGTGAGCGAGGTTTGGATTACTTAACAACTCATGGCGCGACGATTTATAACGCCGTACCCTCAGCGGAATGGCCGGGAGCAGCAGCGGTCTATGTAAGCATAATCCATGCGCGTAAGGGCAGCTACGCAGGCCAAATGCTGTTGGATGGCAAGCCCGTTACACATATCTCATCGCTTCTTGATAGCACAGAATCTCTGGGTAAACCACAGCGCCTGGCGGAGAACTCAGGAAAGAGCTTTCAGGGTTCGATTGTGCTTGGTATGGGATTTGTGCTGGAACCGGAGGAAGCACAGGCACTAATTATCAAAGACCCTCGTAATGCTGACGTTCTCTTCCCATACCTTAATGGTGTTGACCTAAATAGTCGCCCCGACCAAACTCCAAGCAGATGGGTCATAAACTTTTTCGATTGGGATATCGAAAAAGCAAGAAGCTATCCTCTTTGCTATCAGATTGTAGAACGGAAAGTAAAACCTGAGCGAGAGCAGCAAAATCGCGAGATACGAAAACGATATTGGTGGCGATATGGTGAGACAGCGCCGGCACTTAATAGAACGATCGCTCAACTTAAGCGAGTGCTGGTGCGAACACGGGTCACCAAAACACATGCATTGGTGTTTACGTTACCAAATATCGTGTTCTCAGATGCAACAGTGGTACTGGCATATGACAATGCGAGTGATTTTTGTGTGCTTCAAACGAGTTTTCATGAGCATTGGGCATGGACATACGCCTCAACACTGAAAAGTGATCTGCGCTACTCCCCGACAGATTGTTTTGAAACGTTCCCATTTCCCCGATTACAGGTTACTCAAACCCAATCCCTTATGCTCATTGGTGAGGGTTACCATAATTATCGAAAGCAAATCATGCTGGCGCGTCAAGAAGGATTGACCAAAACCTATAATCGCTTCCACCATCGTGGCGAAAGCAGCGCCGACATTGCCCACCTGCGCGAATTGCACGTGCAGATGGATCATGCCGTAGCCGAGGCCTATGGCTGGTCTGACGTCGATCTGGGGCACGGCTTCCACGAGACGGCGCAGGGGCTGCGGTACACGATCAGCGAGCCGGCGCGTCGCGAGGTGCTGGCGCGGTTGCTGCGGTTGAATCATGAACGGTATGTGGAAGAGGTCAAGGCGGGGTTACATGAGGTGAAGAGCGGGAGCAAGGGAGCAGAGGAGAAGAGGAGGCGCGAGGGCAGCGGTGATGCTACGCCAAAGGCTGGGCGCGCGAAAGCGATGAAGGAAGATTCGGAAGAATATCGACTTTTCTAGTGAGATCTGCTAGCCGCTGGACACGCCCCGATTTTCCTTGTCAAGGTTATACGTAGCACTTGAGCGTCTTATGCACCGATCACAGCATTGATAGCGCGAACGATGCGCAACATATCGTCGTTTTCTACACTTCCAAGCTGGGTCACAAATCGTGAGATATCCACCCCGCGAAGCTGTAGTGTATCAATATTTCTGCGCCTATCGTTGGGTCAAGATTGACGCGCCAGATTTCACCGCGTTTCGGGTTAATCGCCATCGTCTACAAAGTCGCTGACGTCAGTAAAGTCGCCAGCTTGCCATTCCATACGTTCGGCAGTGGCTTCGGCAGAAGTGTAATAGCTCAACGCAGATTCAGCCTGCATGCGCAATCGCGTCATGCGTTCAGCTTGTTGCGCCCTTGCGAGTTCACTCAAGTGAGAGATCACGCGTGAGGACACGCTGTGCCATCTGTCCTGAAGCTCAGCGAGACGGGACTGCGTGAGCGGCGCGTAGCTAGCCGAGATCGTGCTCTGAGTATTGAGACTTCGCAACGGAAAAACACATTCCGACGTGGAATGTCGGAATTGCTCGTAATTTGCAGTTTCCACCATGGTATTACTTGCCGCTCCAATATTGCCAGCGCCCCAGGTGATCACACCAATGGGTAAGCCCTTGCGCAGGTTAAAGACCTTGTCGGCGCTGTTGTAAACATTGACAACGACTGGTGCGCCATGTTGCGGATCAAGAGCCAGTAATGTTGTTGCGCTATCCGCCGCCAGCACAACGCCATCGTTTACTTTTATTGAGATCGCAATCGTCATAGGCGTGATTTGCCACCGCGCAGAAATCTCTCCATAAGATCATTGATATGATACAACGTAATCTGGAGTCGTTTCAGTATCAGTCAAAGCTGATCGCTGCTTTGTCGGGA
The DNA here is from genome assembly GCA_903921365.1 of uncultured bacterium. Taxonomy (GTDB): domain Bacteria; phylum Chloroflexota; class Anaerolineae; order J036; family Brachytrichaceae; genus CAIXPS01. Next base: position 17,014 of record CAIXPS010000256.1, read on the forward strand.
TGACTATATGCTGCAAGACAAACTTCTGACGCCGTCTGAAATTCGGGCCGCCCTCCAGTGCGGCATTATCCGCGACTTGCTCGGTCCTGCTGGTGGGCTGGAAGTCCCCGCGAATGAATTCGCGGCTGACACCTACGGGAAACGCGCTGAAGCGCGTTCAGGAACGCATCCCCTCTTAACCGGCTTTGAGCCGGTTTTGGCTTGGGGCCAGACGCCGAATTCATTCGGTGGCTGCGAATCCCCTCGATGGAATCCTGACCAGTCAGCATATAATCCGAGAGGAACATTTGTTCTACATTCATGATTACCTATCTCGAAACCAGCCTGCTTGACTCGCCAGCTCTGGCACTGATCAATACCGTCAACACTGTCGGCGTGATGGGCAAAGGCATCGCACTCTCTTTCAAGAAGCTCTATCCGGCCATGTTTGCCGAATACCAGCGCTTGTGCGGGCAGAAGAAACTGGATATCGGCAAGCTGTTTGTTTACACCACGCCAAACAAGATCGTTGTCAACTTCCCGACTAAAACACACTGGCGTCTGCCGTCAAGACCTGAGTACATTGAAGCAGGGCTGTGCGCGTTTGTGGCGCATTACAGTGACTATGGCATCTCGTCAGCATCCTTCCCGCAATTGGGATGCGGCAACGGCAAGCTGGACTGGCCCACGCAGGTGCAACCGCTGATGGAGCGCTACCTGCATCTGTTGCCCATACCGATCTACATCCATTTCTGCTTGTTAGAATCACAGTAGCCAGCGTGGAGCGGCAGGAGAACTATGCTCAAAACCATCACAATCGAACGATTCAAGAGTCTCAATAAAGTTCAATTGGAACTGGGGCCGCTGAATATCTTCATCGGCACCAATGCCAGTGGCAAGTCGAATTTCTTTGACGCGATGCGGGTTTTGCAGGGAATCGGCTACGGACTCACCGTAGATGAAATCTTCGATGGCAAGCCCAAAAGCACCACCTTGATCGCTTGGGATGGCATTCGCGGTGGCAGCACGGGAGCGAGGAGCCAATTGCCATCCATTGCAAACCCCGACTTCATACGTATTGGTGCAAGTGCCAATGTCAATAAGGACACTTACGAATACGATATTAAGCTGGATGCAGAGCACGGCTTGATACGGTATGAACAACTGATCAGAAACGGCGCTCCCCTATATCGCACTGATGATCCTGCTGAACGCGCAAAGCCCATTCTTTATGTCTCGTTGCATGCGCCTTTGTCATCCAGAAAAGAAAACATCACATCGGCATTAGAGGATCGGCCAATCCTCGGACAGTTGATCGACGCTCTTGGGATTTCCTCGGACGAGCGGCAATCGCTGACTCGATTTGCAATAGATATTTCCGACTTGCAGTCCCTCGATCCTTTGCCATCCGTATTGCGCGCCTACTCAAAACGTCGCGGAGCGGAGCGACTGGGAGAAAATGGCGAGGACTTCGCGGCATTGGTGCAAACTATTTGTGAGGACATTTCATTGCGGGAGCAGTATGTCTCCTGGCTTCGCGAGCTGTTGCCTTTGGAGGTAGAGGAAGTCGCAATTCTGCCGGGCGCAGCGGGTGATCTCCTGTTTGCCATCAAAGAGGGCGGGCGCACCTTTGCAGCGCCGCTCTTGTCCGATGAGACGCTGCGTTTTGCGGCGCTCGCTTCGGCCATGTTCCAGCCCGATGCGCCTGCTATGCTGCTGATCGAGGAAATCGAGAATGGCATTCATCCAACGCGGCTTCGATTATTGGTTGAATTGTTGAAAAGCAAAGCCAACCAAGGCAAGACGCAGTTGTTTGTCACAACCCATTCTCCCTATGTGTTGGCGTGGCTGAAACCCGAAGATTACGATCACACCTTTATATGCGTCCGCGCCGAAGATGGGTCGTCTCAAATCCGTCCTGTGTCCAGCCTGCCCCATTTCGTTGAAGCCATTCAATGCACCCCACTGGCCGATTTATTTGCAGAGGGCTGGCTCGAGACAACGTTATAAAAGCGCGCTGCTCCTCTTACCTTTGTGATCTTTGTGATCTTTGTGAGAGCCATCCGGATTGGGTTCTTACAAAGCACACAAACGGGAGGATGAAAGAACACATTTGTGCCCCTGTGGCAATTGGAGGAAGACGCTACAATCTCAGGTGTAAATTGCGCGGGCGCAATCAAACAAGCGCGTTACCGTGTCACGCGCCGCACTATCGCTACATTGCCGGGATGAAACTATGCTGCAAGACCATATTCTGACGCCGTCTGAGATTCGGGCTGCCCTCCAGGACGCCATTGTCCGCGACTTGCTCGGTCCCGCCGGCGGCGCGGAAGAGATCATCGATGAACAAAATGTGCGCGGGCGTTACATCCTGGGGTTGCTCGCGCCGAAGGGCCAGACGCCGCTGCCGAATGACGCAGCCGCCGGCGTTATGACCGACGATGACAGCGCAGCCGCGCCGGAAGAGAGCGACGACCTCGCATTGGCCGGCAACGACACCGAAGATGGCCAGCCCGAAGCCCCCGCGCCGAAAGCCGCCACGATGCTTCAACAGTCCATTGGTCTCACCTTTACCGCTGCCAGCGATGCTACGTCAATCGCGATTACGGCGCGTTGGGGCCGCTACGAGCATGTCGATCGCGAATCAGCGGGGCTCGAATCCTCCAAACGCAACGCCTGGAAGCGCACGCCGGTTGAGGCAACCTCACAACCCATTGTGCTCAAGTCGGGTCGTTTGACGCGCTGGTCGCCTGATCCGGCGCACGCGGATGTCTATGTCGATGGCTTGATCCGCAAGTACGACTATGGCTGGACCGTGACCCTTTACCTCGTCAATGGCCAAAGCGAGCCAAAGCGCAACAAGGACGAATCGTGGATATTCCAGCCCCAACTGTCCGTCGCGTCCGCTGATGGGTGCGCGATCTTCCAACGCCACCTGGCGCGGTCGCAGGACCTGTCACGGCTGACGCCCGAAGACCAGACCATGCGCATGCTGTATCGTAAAGAGGTCGAGTTCGCGGTCGGACACGGCGTCGCGGTGCATGCGGAACTGGCTGAAGGCAGTTTCGATTGCGCCATGCGATTGCGCACGGTCATCGTGCCGATCTATGAGCTGTCGCCGACGCGGCCGGTGCATGTCGACGGCGTACAACTGAACATGCTCGCGTTGGCCGAGACGCAGGATGCGGGATTTGCCAGCGCATTGGGATCGCTGCCTCAGGCCTATATGGGCTGGATCGCCGCACGCGAGCGCGAGATCACGGCTGCGCCGATAGCGCCCGATCTATTGCCACACCTCGCCTCCGCCCGCATCAGCCTGGATCATTGTCGTGAAGCATTGCGCCGCATCCAGGAAGGCATTGACCTGCTTGGCCGCAATCCGCAGGCGGCGGAGGCGTTCCGGTTCGCCAACCGCGCCATGTATTTGCAACGGCTGCACACGCTGTATGCCCAGGTGGTCCGTAAAGACGAATCCACCGGCCCGATCGAAGGATTTACGCCGGCCAAGCCGATTGCGTGGTACCCCTTCCAGCTTGCCTTCATCCTGCAGAACCTGCCCGGCTTGACCGACCCGCTGCATCCCGACCGCGACAAGCTGGCGGATGTGTTGTGGTTCCCCACCGGCGGCGGCAAGACCGAAGCCTACCTTGGGCTGACCGCCTTCACGCTGGGGCTGCGCCGCCTGCAGGCTATAGTGGGCGATTACGATGCCGGCGCCGGTGTGGCCGTATTGATGCGCTACACCCTGCGCCTGCTGACGTTGCAACAGTTCCAGCGCGCCACGGCGCTCATCTGCGCCTGTGAATCGATTCGACGTGACGACCCGCACAAGTGGGGCGATGAGCCGTTTCGCATCGGTCTGTGGGTGGGCCAGCGCAGCACGCCCAACTGGAACGCCGACAGCGCCGAAGTCGTGCGCGAGATCCGGCGCAGCAGCCAGCCCTCCAACACCGGCACGCCGCATCAACTGACGTTCTGCCCATGGTGCGGCAAGACCATCTACCCAGGTCGCGATATCGAAGTCGAGCTGTACGAGCAGGGGCGCTGCCGCACCATTACCTATTGCAGCGACTCGCTGGGACGGTGCCTGTACAGCCGCAAACAATCGCCGGGCGAAGGGTTGCCCATCATCGTCGTCGACGAAGAAATCTACCGGCGACTGCCCGCCCTGCTGATCGCCACAGTCGACAAATTCGCCCAGATGCCGTGGAAAGGCGAGACGCAGATGCTGTTCGGGCGCGTGAACGGCTACTGCACGCGGCATGGCTATCGCTCGCCTGAGATCAAGGACGCGGATACGCATCGCGTCACCAAAGACGGGCGGCATCCTGCCGCGACGACCGAACCATGCGATCCGTTGCGTCCGCCCGACCTGATCATCCAGGACGAATTGCACCTGATCAACGGTCCGCTTGGCACGCTGGTGGGGCTGTATGAGACGACAGTGGATGCGCTGTCTTCATGGACCTACCAGGGAAAAACCGTGCGCCCGAAGATCATCGCATCGAGCGCCACCATCCGCAAGGCCAAAGAGCAGGTCAACGCGCTATACACCCGCCAGGTGCAAATCTTCCCGCCATCCGGGCTGGAGGCGAACGACAGCTTTTTCGCGCAGCAGGTTGCGCCAACGCCTGAAGCGCCTGGGCGATTGTATGTCGGCATCTGTGCGCCGGGGACGCGCATGCGGGCATTGCTCATTCGCGCCTATGTCGCCGCGCTGGCCGCTGCTCAGCAACTCTACGAGAGCGAGGGGGAGCACGCCGATCCGTGGATGACGCTGGTGGGTTACTTCAACTCGATCCGCGAACTCGGCGGGATGCGCCGCGCCAGCGATGACGCCGTGCGCTCGCGCCTGTTGCAGATGCAACAACGCGGTCTGGCCAAACGCTTTGTCCATCCGATGGGGATCGAAGAACTGACATCGCGCAAGAGCGCGTCCGATATCCCCGGCATCCTTGATCGGCTTGAGACCTCGTTTGACCCCGAGATCGATAAGCAGCGCCGCGAACGCCGCAAGGCCGGCGAGCGCCCCGACCGGCGCGAAACGCCCATCGACGTTTTGCTGGCGACGAATATGATCTCGGTTGGCGTGGACGTGTCGCGGTTGGGATTGATGGTCGTGGCGAGCCAACCCAAGAACACCGCCGAATACATCCAGGCCACCAGCCGCATCGGACGCGCCTTCCCCGGGTTGGTGCTCACCGCGTACAACTGGGCCCGCCCGCGCGATCTGAGCCATTACGAACGCTTCGAACACTACCATGCGACCTTCTACCAGCAGGTCGAAGCGCTGTCGGTGACACCCTTCTCGCCGCGCGCGATGGATCGCGGCCTGGCAGCAGTGCTGGTGTCGCAGATACGCTTGTCCGGCGAGCGCTATAACGCTAATGACGCGGCCGGGCGGATTCAACGTGATGATCCCGCGATCCTGGCTGTGTTGGACGATATCGCCAGACGCGCCGGGCTGGTGAACGAGAGCCAGCAGGACGCAGCCTATGTGCGCCAACGGCTTGAGGTGTTGCTGGACGAGTGGTTGCGTATTGCTGGCAGGCTGCGCGACAGTGCGGTCGTGATGGGTTATCAAACCAAAGCGGATGGCACAACCCGTGGATTATTACAAAAACCAGCTTCGCGAGATGCGCCCGATAACTACCTGTATACCTGCCTCAACTCACTTCGCGATGTCGAGCCAAACGTGGATCTGGTGCTGAATGACAATGACTAATGTCGCCTTTCCCCTCAAAGTGGGCGAACTCACGCCGTCGCATCTGCTATATACCTACGGCATCGGCTCGGTCGTCGACCTGCCGCAGATATCGGTCATGGTCGCCGGGATTGATGAATGGCCGGTGAGTCAGATGCGCGAGATCGTTGAGGAACGCCTGCTGCAGGCCGTGCGCGCCGAACTTGGTCCCCAGGTGGATCGAATGCGCCGTCTGCCGGTCAACGAGCAGCCGGATGTGTACACGCCCTTCCAGTCGTCAACCCCGATGGGCGTCCCGGTTCTCACGTTCCCGCGCTGGATGGTGTGCCCGGCCTGCCGCACGCTCTCGGATGTCCGCGGCGGCTTGTTCAAACTCACAGCGAAATCCAATCAGCCCGATCGCGCGCACTATATCCACGAAAACTGCTCGAAGGCCAACAAGCCCGCAACGGTGCCAGCCCGTTTCATGGTCGCCTGCGAGAACGGCCACCTGGACGATTTCCCGTGGATCGACTTCGTCCATCACGGGCAACCCTGTCAGTCGCCGCAACTGCTCCTCCGGGAATACGGCCCCAGCGGTGAGGCGCGCGACCTGACGGTGGAATGCACGAACTGCGGCGTCGAGCGACGCATGGCCCAGGCGCTGGGGCGCGAGGGACGCGAACAACTGCCAGCCTGTAACGGTCGCCGGCCTCATCTGCGCGACCACGACCCGGATGGCTGTGACAGAAACCACGTCCGCGCGATTATTCTCGGCGCGTCCAACCTGTGGTTCCCGGTCGTCTACAGCGTGATCGCCATCCCCAGCGTGACCAGCCGGCTGGATCTACTCGTTGAAACGCGCTGGGCTGATCTGCAATATGTCAACGACCTGCAAGGGCTGATCCTGTTGTGGAACATCGGGCGATTGTCCGACTTTGCACAATTTCAACATCAGGACGTGTGGGACGCGGTTCTGCGATACAGAGCGCGCCAGCAAGCGGACGGATCAGGCGCGAGCACGACCCCATCACAGGACGCGCCCGAACAACGCGACAGCTTAAAAGCGCCGGAATGGCAGGCGTTTTC
>CAIXPS010000257.1 GCA_903921365.1 uncultured bacterium
GGCAAGCTGGGCGGTTTCGCCCGCAGCACGGCGACTGAAATTCTCCTGATCACGCTCGCATCGTTCGACAAAGGGTCCAACGTGATCTACAAGCCGTCCGAAAAACTGCCCGGCGAGTGGAAGCCGATCGAGTACATCCAGCACACGCGCCCGATCGTGATCCTCGATGAGCCGCAACGCATGGGCGGCGATGCCGCGCGCAAGGCGATTCGCTCGTTGATGCCGCTTCTCACGCTGCGTTTCAGCGCCACCCATCGCGAAAACCCGAACCGCGTGTACCGGCTCACCCCCATCGATGCCTTTCGCCAGAACCTCGTCAAGAAGATCGAGGTGATTGGCGTGAGCGAGCGCGAAAACGCCAACGCCCCCGAACTCGCATTGCGCGAGATATCGAAGGGCAGCGGATTCCAGGCGACGGTTCGCACAGTGGTTATTCGCGATGGCACAGCGCATGAGGAAAACGTGGTGCTGCATCCCCGCGACGACCTGTATAACAAAACCAGACACCCGAATCACCGCGACGGGTATCGCGTCGCGAACATCGCCGGCCCGCCATACGAATACGTGGAGTTTGAAAACGGCGTTGTGCTGGGATTGCGCGACACGCATGGCGCAACCACGACGGCCATTTTTCGCGCCCAGATCGCGCGCACGATTGAGACGCACTTGCATGCGCAGAGTGAATTGCGCGACAAGGGCATCAAGGTGCTCTCGCTTTTCTTTGTCGATCGCGTGAGTCACTACACGGACGACGATGGCATCATCAAGCGTCTGTTCGATCAGGAATTTGACCGCCTGAAAACCGAGTCGGCGTATTTCAAGCATCTCAAGCCGGAGGATGTGCGCGAGGCCTATTTCGCAAAGAAGAAGGGCAAGGGGAGCGACGAGGACGAGGTGATTGGCGACCTCGACCAGTTGGCGGCCAAGGATCGTCAGGCCGCCGAGAAAGCCGCTTACGCGTTGATCATGCGCGACAAGGAAAAGCTGCTCTCGTTTGACGAGAAGAAGTGCTTCATTTTCGCGCACTCGGCGTTGCGCGAGGGCTGGGATAACCCGAACGTATTTCAGATTTGCACGTTGCGCGAAGCGGCTTCCGACATCGAACGGCGTCAGGCTATCGGGCGCGGGCTGCGCCTGTGTGTGGATCAGACGGGCGCGCGCGTGCGCGATGAGGATGTCAACCTGTTGACCGTCGTTGCGAACGAGAGCTACCGCGAGTTTGCCGATGGCCTGCAACGCGAGTACCAGTTGACAGGCGACCAGGCGCCGCCAGCGCCCAAACTGCCGCGCCAGAATGAGGCCAGGCGCAACGACCGCATCTATAGCGACGGGTTCCAGGGCTTCTGGCAGAAGCTGATTCAGCCGCTCGAATACCGCCTCACCATCAACACGGACGAACTGGTGGAGAACGCCATCGCCCGGTTGAACAAGGCCGATTACCCAACCTCCGTCATCATGGTGGAACGCGGCCGCGTGGTCATCGATGAATGCGCCATCGCGGTAAACGCCATCGGCGCGAGCAAGGCAAACCTGACATTGCGCCTGCTGGATGAGAACGGCGACGCGCGCACGATCACGGGCGATTACCGCGAGGCGGTTGATCTGGTGCATGCGACCAACAACAAAAACATGAAACCGTTCGGGCAGTTCCGCATCATCAAAGAGGACGGTGAAAGCAAACTCGCTTTTGGCAACAACATCATCCTGGCGACTGGCGAGCGCTACTCGTTCGCGCCTTCAGCGTCCAATACAGTCCATGAGCGCGCCACGGTTGCGCCAACGACGCGATACCCGGTGTTCAACTTGATCGACCGGGTTGCGCGTGAACTGGAATTGACACGGCCAACCATCAACCTCGTTTTTCGCGGGATGAGCGACCAAAAGAAACGCGCCATCTTCAAAAACCCGGAAGGGTTTGCGGGCGTGTTTATCACCGAGTTGCGCAACGCGCTGGCGGATCATGTGACCAGGCACATCCGCTTTGTCGCAACCAGCGATATCACCTACAGCGATCCAGATGAACTCTTCCCAGGACTCATGCGCTATCCGCAGAAGGAAATCGTCCCGGCAGGGGAGCATGGTCTGTACGACATGATGCAGACCGATTCCGAGGAAGAGCGCACCTTTGTGGAAGCGGTGCGAAGAGATCCC
>CAIXPS010000258.1 GCA_903921365.1 uncultured bacterium
GTCCTTTCCTGTGGGAACATCAGCCTGTGCGTGAAGAGTGTACGAATTGCCACACGCCGCATGGTTCGACCGAGCCGCGCCTGATGAAAGAACGCATGCAGTTCATGTGCACAAGCTGCCACAGCAACGTCAAAGACTCCGGTCATGGCGCGGCGTTTGGCGGGGCATCGGCGATACCCGGCAGCCCCGTGGGATCGACCAGCGTGTCAACTTACGTTGCGAACCAACGGCAATGTCTGAATTGTCATGCGCAGATCCACGGTTCGAACAGCCCTGCGGGTGCATTTCTGTTCCGTTAAATTGTGAGTGTTTAGGACAAGGGAGTTTAAAATGGTCAAGTTCACTATGCTGAGAGCCCTCGCGCTGGCGACAACCTGTCTCGTTCCTCTGACCGTCTATGCGGCGGATGACGGTGGTGGGTTTGACATAGACAGCGCCCCCGTGGTGCAGCAGCAAGAAGAAAAGCCAGCCTCGTCTTTTAACAACGAAGTCACTATCGGACTGAAGGGCGTGATGGGTACTAACCCCGATCAAGCCGGGCGTTACACGGGGCAAACCACGAAAGGGATAAGCCAGACGCTCGATTTTCACCTTCGGGATCGCTCGGAATGGAAGTCCGGAGACACCTGGTATTACGATGCCACGGGCAAGGGCATTGTTTTCCAGGATAATAATCGCCTGACTGGTGATTTTCATGACAACAGCTACACCTCGCAGACCTCGAACAATCTGGATAATAACGGTTCGCTCAGCCTGAAATTCGGGCAACAGGGTCTATGGGGCTTCAGCGGGTATTACGACGTCATTTCTTATACCGGCAACGTCATTCAATCGATTTATACTGTTAATGGCAGATCTTCGACTTTGAATGGTGGGCTGTTGCCTTGGGGCGGTGGGACTCTTTCTACGGAAGGCTCTATCGTCAAGTCTTCGATCACCGTGCCTCCCGTGGGGCATACGGCGCAGACCGCGTCTTCTTTGCTGGCGGCGGAAACGCCTTTCCAAACCGGCACGCGGCGCGACATTCTGGGCGGCGACATCAAATATATTTTAGGCGACTGGACGTTCACGACATCGGGGCGGCACGAACACAAAGAAGGCACGATGGAAGAAACGCTTAATAACGGCTATGCCGGCGCGGCGTTTACCTTGCCCGTCGATTACGATACTGATCGTTATGACATATCCGCGTCCTACAACACCAAGCAAATGCAGGCGGTGATCCAGAACACCTATTCGCATTTCATCGATAACAACAACTTTATCACGTTTGACTCGCCCTTCTCGATGGCGACGGCACCATATCAGACGACGGCGGCTTTCTCGACGCCGCCCAGCAACAATGCCGATTATCTGACGGTGATGTTGGCGACAAACGCCCTGACGAATGTGCGGGTCAATGTGAATGCGCGGTATGGCGTCGAAATGCAGAATGACGCTTTCGCGCCGAACACGGCTGATCCCAATCCGCTTTCGACCATGACGAGTGGTTTCGATACGGGGCCAGGGACAAAGCAAACGTCTCTCGGTGCCGTGGCGCAAGTGTACCAGGTGAACGCAAGCGCGACAGCGCGTCCTTTCCCTTTGACGGATGCGCGCGTGTTTTATGGCGTTGACGGTCGCGCGGTTCATCAGGACGTTACACAAGTTGCGGGAGCCAACAGCCAGACCAGTATGGATACAGCAAACCCCGTTACGATGATTGCAGCGCCGCAGGAATGGCTCAAGCAGAAATTTGGTGGAACCCTCGGGTACAAGATCCTTCCGGCAAGCGACACCAAGCTAACGATCGGCTATACCCGGGACGAGGTCGATCGCAGCAATGCCCAAGTCGGGCACAGCTATACCAATACCGAGTCGATCGGCGTTCACTCCAACCTGTATGACA
>CAIXPS010000259.1 GCA_903921365.1 uncultured bacterium
CCGGTAGGTAGCCGCGGCAGACATACATGCGTTGCGCGGCGCCATAGCCGGGATGCAAACCAACGCCTATGCCGATGACGGCGTGTGTTTCAGCAACGATGGATTCGGCGCGATCCATCAGCCTTGTGGCGACACCCTGCCGCCAGCAGGGTGGCACCACGTTCATATCCTGAATTTCCGGGATGCCCGCGACGCGGAAGGGCGGGTAGTCGGGATGCCAGACGATGTTGAGATAACCATTGAGACGTTCTTCCGTGCGGCTGACGAGTACGACGCGCTCCCCGCGCTGCTGCTCGGCAAAACACCAATCGAAATAACCGGGCTGCTTTCCCCAGGAGAGTGTGGCAAACTGCTCAGCGAGCCAATTGACGCGGTCAGAAGTGAGTTGTTCGATGATTTCAGTCATAAAGTTGTCCTTTCATATGAGTTGTGTGAATTGTCAGAGGAGACAATAAACACACTGGAATCACGAGTAATAGTAGCATGGGCAGCGCGAACCATGCAATGAAAGGCGATATCAGGATAGTCATAGCGGGAGTATCGGTCAGTGATTCATACCTGCCTGCATAGCGATAAAGGTTACAGGACTGTTACCGTTTGCCTGATTGATTTTGTGTTGTAGACTGCAGATAACGCAGTAGAGACGAGAAGACGCAGTATTCTCTGCTTGATCTCCACCGAGGAGGCGTATCGACTTGTCCGTAGAAGCCAGAATGGCGAAGGTGGAAGATAAAAGGCAAGCAGACAAGTCAAATGGGTGGATTCTTGCTGGCCGCGTCCCTAACAGCGAGATACTCCGATACATTTCGTATCAGCATTGACAACTCTATGACTGAGCAATAGTATAGAGGATATATGCTCAGCAATTCTCCATTGGTTTGGCTGACAGTGACGAAATATGTCGCACCACTGGGTGACGACCGATCGCGTCTCACGTTTATTTTGTCTCGATACAGTCTGACATTATCTCAACTCGATGAGTTCATGGTTAAATACCTCGCCTGACATAATAATCCACTCGCAAATTCAATACGTGGATGTTCGAACAGGCTTGAATTATCTCTGTCTATAGGAGTAAGAAATGCGTAAATACCTACCGATGTTGTTCGTCGCAAGCCTGATTGTGCTTGCTTGCACTGTGGTAACGGTCATTGGCGCCTCGACTCCCTGGCCGCAATTCAGAGGGCCAAACGCCGACGGTTACTCGCCCGACAAGGGTATCAACAAAGATTGGAATGCCAAACCTCCAAAACAACTCTGGAAATTCGCCATGAGCGATAACGGATTTTCCGGTCCGATTGTCGCCGATGGAAAGGTGTTCATTCTCGACTACAAGGATGGCAAGGACATCGTTCGCTGCCTCGACCTGCTCACCGGCGCTGAGGCGTGGAATTACCCGTATAATACCGGTAGCAAGGAGAATTATGGCTTTACACGTACCACACCGGCGTATGATAACGGCAAACTCTTCACCATCGGCAAAATGGGGCAGGTGTGCTGCCTCGATGCTAAAGCGGGAACATTAATCTGGAGTCTGGACATGGTGAACGACTTCGGCGGACAGCGTCCAATGTGGGAATACGGAATGTCGCCACTGGTGGATGGTGAAAATGTCATCCTCGTTCCTGGGGGAGTCGGAGCTGCTATGGCTGTCAATAAGGCCACTGGCAAGTTAGTGTGGAGGA
>CAIXPS010000260.1 GCA_903921365.1 uncultured bacterium
CCGCAACCCCGCGGACGCCCGTTACCCGGCAGGGCGCAACATGACACGCAAAACCGGCTTGCTGATTTTGTCTTGCGGGTTGCTCTTTTCGATTTTGCTCGCTATTGCAAAAGGGGCATTCCAGATTCCGGTCGGACGCTTACTCGACTGGCTGACAGGAAACCGGGCCGCACTTGATGCGGTTTCAACGAACGTATTGATCAGTATTCGGCTGCCCCGTGTCCTGCTTGGCCTGCTTGCCGGGGCTTCGCTGGGTGCGGCAGGCGCAGCGATGCAGGCACTGTTTCGCAATCCCCTGGCCGAGCCGGGACTGGTCGGTCTTTCCGCGGGTGCGAGCCTTGGGGCGATCACGGCGATTGTGCTGACACCGGGTGGCTTCTTTCTGATCGCGTCATTTGCCTTTACAGGAAGTGTCATCACGACGCATCTTGCATTCGTGCTGGGGAAAAAGTCGTCGGGACTATCCGGTCTGCTGCTTGCCGGCGTCGCGATCAATGCAATCACGTTCAGCCTGATGGGACTGATCATCATTTCGGCCGACGATGCCCAACTTCGCGATCTGACCTTCTGGAACATGGGCAGCCTCGCCGGGGCGAGTTGGCCAGTGCTGGCGTTTCTCGCGCCCTGGGTCTTGCTGGGCGTGCTCGTGATGATGGGCCGCTGGCGCGTTCTCAATGCCTTGCTGCTTGGTGAGCGTGAGGCGCATCATCTCGGGTATGCACTCCAAGCCATTCGCTGGCAGATCATCACATTGGTCGCACTGACGGTCGGCCCGGTTGTGGCGGTAACCGGAGGCATCGGTTTCGTCGGACTCGTCATGCCGCATCTGGCAAGAATGTGGCTCGGAGCCGATCATCGCTGGGTCCTGCCCGCGTCGGCCCTCGCCGGTGCCTTGGGGCTGACTCTCGCCGATGTCCTGGCGCGAGTCGTGATCGCACCTGCGGAATTGCCGATTGGATTGGTCACCAGCCTTGTGGGAGGTCCATTTTTTGTCTGGATGCTGGTGAAAGGGCGCGCGAGATGAATGCCTTTGAAACGTGCGCGCTCAGCGTCAGGCGCGGCAGCCGCGACGTGATTCGCGAGGTGTCGATCAAATTGCGTGTTGGTGAGGTGGTTGGCGTACTTGGTCCGAACGGTGCAGGCAAGTCTTCGTTGCTGGGGGCCATGGCCGGAGAACTGTCGGCTCGTTCGGGGGAGGTTCTGATCGATGGAAGGTCCCTTGCCGGCCTGGACGCACTTGCACAAGCGCGCATCCGAGCGGTCTTGCCTCAACAAGCCGCCCTGACTTTCGACCTCGCATTGACGGATGTCATCAGAATGGGTGCGTATCCATTTGCGCAGGCAACGCCCGCGCAGGTGGATGACTGGGTTCGACAGTCCGTTCTTGATGCCGACCTGGCGCATCTGGAGGCAGCACGCTATGGCGAACTCTCTGGTGGTGAGGCCCAACGGATTCAGTTTGCCAGAGTCCTGGTGCAGGCGCGGGCAGCTGCGGCAGCGACGGGGCACGCCTATATTCTCCTGGACGAACCGACCTCCAGTCTCGACCCACGACATCAGTTATTCGTGATGCAGCGCGTGCATCAACTCGCGCGCAGTGAGAACTTTGGCGTCTTAATTGTCATGCACGACATCAATCTCGCTGCGTAGTGGTGCAGCAGAATTGTGCTGCTCAACGAGGGCAAGG
>CAIXPS010000261.1 GCA_903921365.1 uncultured bacterium
GCCAGCGGCGCCTTGCCCATCCCGATGAAAGCGAACAAGGTCAGCACACCTGGCGCGCCATCAGCGCCGCCGTCATGATCCGTGGATGAGTCCGCGTCGTGGTCAATGTTGGCATCATGGTCGAGGTCAGCATCGTGATCCAAATCCGCATCGTGATCCGCGTCAGCGTCTGCGTCTGCGTCTGCGTCCGTGTCGTGATCGGCTTCGCCACCCAAACCAACGACCTGCAATACCGCCATGACGGCGCACAAGCCGAGTAAGAGAGTAAACGGCAGGTTATACCAGGCTGAGATGAATGACCATGCATTGTTAAGCATTATGGGCCTTATTCAATACGGGCTTATTTGGGGAGTATAGCAGCGGGATCAAAAATAACTTGACGCGAGCGTGACAATCTGACCACTGACTTGATGTCAGGTTGCAGTCACGCGCCGCGTAATCCAAATTGAGATAAAATGCCCACAGATTGAGATAACAGCGTTTTCGAAATTCAATCCATCACAAGTTCGCTGCGCATAACGCGAAAGTTTTCCTGAGCATCTTTAAGGAACCAAGATGTCCCAACCTCTGCGAATCCTGTTTGTTGAAGACATACTCGCCAACCAGGAATTGGCTGAACGGCAACTGCGCGCCGAGAGGCTGGAATTTGTGTCTCTTCGCATTGAAACTCGGAATGCGTTCTTAAAGGCGCTGGATGATTTCCAACCCGGCCTGATCATTTCCGCGTATGCCATGCCCGAATTTGACGGCATGCAGGCGCTCAAGCTCACCCAGCAGTTGCACAGCGACATTCCATTTATCGTATTTACCGACCTGGTGAATGTCGACACTGCTGTGGAATGTATCAAGGCGGGCGCTTGTGACTACGTGATCAAAGAACATGCCCAGCGGCTGCCCTTCGCCGCGCGAGAAGCACTGAGGCTGCACGCCACCCTTTATGATGTCACTGCGCTCAAGCAGGCAGAAGAGGCGTTGAGTAACCGAAATCGCGAGTTGTTGATTTTGAACACAACTGCCGTCGACCTGGCGCGCGCGCAATCGCTGGAGGAATCAGGGGAATTCATTGTCCACAAATTGAAGGAAATCTCCGGCGCAATTGCTGTCACTTTCGGACTCTATGACCCCGTCCAGAAAAACATCCGTGTGAAACATGCGGAATTTGACCCGGGTGTTATGAACAAGCTTGTTCGATCTCTGGGATGGAAGCAACTAAGCATGATCACCTTTCCGGTTGACGACAGCGTCCATCGTGATTTTATCGATCACCCGATTCAATACCGGAAGTCGTTCAGCGAAGTCACTTTTGGCGTTATCCCCGAACTGGTCAGTGGAATCGTCCAGGTGTTACTGGGGGTAGACCGGTTTCTCGGCATCACTTTTGTGCTGGAAGGGGAGCTATACGGCGCTGCGCTGGTTGCATTGCGCGCAAAAACCAGTAATCCGTCTTATGAATTGATCGAGTCCTTTGCTCAAATGACGGCGGTTTCATTGAAACGCTGCCAGGCGGAAGAAGCCCTGCGCGAAAATGAAGAGAACCTTAAAGAATCGCAGGAAATCGGAAAAATAGGCAGTTGGATTTACGATTTATCGGGGCGAATTCAATGGTCAGAGCAGATGTATCGCCTCTACGGAGTCCCGGCAAGCACCAACATTCCCGATGCCGAGAGCTTTGTCGCCTTAGTTCATCCGGATGACCGGCCTGCAATGCTGGCGTGGATCAATGCAATTGCAGCGGAAGAAAGGCCGGGTGAAATAGAATATCGCGTTGTTCTCCCGGATGAAGCCATCCGCACACTCAGCGGCATTGGCAGGTTGATCTACGATGCCGCGAACAAGCCTGTTCGTATCGCAGGCACTGCGCAAGACATCACAAAGCGCAAACAGCAGGAAGCAGAGATTCTCAAAAACAACCGGGAAATCAGCCTGCTCTACGAAGCCAGCCAGCAACTCAGCCAAAGCCTCGACCTGCAGAGCATTTATCTTTCCTTCTGCAGCTTGATATCCAGCAATATGGCATGCGATACGCTGTATATCGCAGGTTTTGACTGCCAGACGGAACTGATCCGCGCGAAGTTCGCGTTTATGAGCGGCACACCGGTCGATGTGAGTGAGTTCCCTCCCATTCCACTCGAACCGGTGGGAAGTGGGATCCAAAGCCCTGTTATTCGCTCCGGCAAGTCGAGGATGGTCAACGACTATGCCGAGGCGTTAAAAAAGACCCAAACGAATTACTACATTGATGAAGACGGAGTAGTTCTTGAGCCAGAGGCTGAACCAGTGCCCGGGAAATTTACTCAGTCAGGTCTGTTTGTTCCAATCCTGCTGAATAACCGGGTAACGGGTGTGGTGCAGATCCAGAGCAATGAAAAAAGCGCATACAGCCTTGAAAACCTGAGAATCGCTGAGGCGCTGGTCTCACAAATCGCGGTTGCAGAAAACAATGCGCAGCTTTATGAGCAAAGCCTGAATGAGATAAAGGCCCGACGACAAGCCGAAGCATCACTCATCCAGGCCTACGATGCCACCATCGCCGGCTGGTCGCAAGCCATGGAACTGCGGGATAAAGAAATTGGGGGCCACGCCCTGCGGGTTGCTGACCTGACGCTGCAAATTGCCAGAGCGTTAGGAGTGAGTGAAGACATGCTGGTGCATATCAGGCGCGGGGCAATGCTGCACGACATCGGCAAACTGGGCGTTCCCGATAAAATCCTGCACAAAGCGGGGGCATTGACCGATGAGGAGTTGGTCATCATGAACAAGCATCCCGAGTTTGCGTATGAGATGCTGTCGCCAATCGAATATCTGCGCCCGGCAGTGGATATTCCTTACTGCCACCATGAAAAATGGGACGGATCGGGATATCCGCGCGGCTTGAAAGGACAGGATATCCCGCTGGACGCCCGCATTTTCGCGTTGGTGGATGTGTACGATGCACTCACCTCAGATCGCCCATATCGCGCAGCCTGGAGCCACGAAAGAGCGCTGGCGTTTATTCGAGATCAATCCGGAAAACAATTTGATCCGCACATCACCCCGATGTTTATTGAATTGTTAGAAAAGCTATAGCGCTGCGCCGGAAGAACGCGCGCCGTGTCTTATCTCGCGGCATACTCACCGGGGTGACGCCGAATCAGTTCCGGCACAGCCCACCCGCGTTCAGTCGCTTCCAAACGCTTACAGTACGCCTGCAACTCCCCGCGCGTGTGTTCGGGGCCGCCCTCGCGCATGACAGTCCACAGCGGATCGATATCGCTGTTCATCCCCGCCATCATCGCGTCATGCCAGTTGTTCAGCCGATACACCGCCTCGCGACACACCGCTGGCGCACTCGTCGCCAGATCATGCTGTTCATGCGGATCATTGGCGAGGTTGAACAGCATCTCCTGCGGGAACAGGTGATACCCGTCGTGATACGTGCGCATATAGAGCCAGTTGTCGAAGCGCACACTGCGCTGGCACACATGCGCGCACTGGCTCAGGATCAACTCGCTGCGCCCACATGCGATGCCGTCGAGCGCTGGCGCGAAGCTCTGTCCGTCCCACTGCTGCGGTTTCGGGCGATTGAGCAGGTCGGCCAGCGTCGGCGGCAGGTCGAGGTTGTAGTGCAGCCCGGCGTCAACGCGACCGCCCTCCTTACCAGGCCAGCGCATGATCAGCGGGATGTTGCACGTAGCGTGATCAGCAGTGGCGTGTTCGCCGTAGATCGCCAGTTCGCCCATGTTCTCGGCGTGGTCAGCGCTGATGATGATCGCGAGGTCATCCAGCGCACCCTGTTGCGCAAGCGCATCAAACAGCCGCCCGATGTGCTCATCCATATAGCGGATGCCAGTATCGTAGCCATCAATCATGCGGCGCAGATCGCCCATGTCGTTCAACTCGCCCGGATGGCGCGGGTATTCCGGCCGCGTGCGGTTATCAAACATATAGACCTCGCGCGCGGTGTGCGGGCCGACTGCGGCGCGATGCTCGCGCAATACATCCTCGGTCAGCCAGGCCGGCAGTGGCTCGTCTGCGAACGGATTCCCAAACGACGCGGGCGCGCGATACGGCGTGTGGGGGTCCCAGTAGTTGACGTGCAGGAACCAGTTGTCCGCATGCGCGTTGCGGTTGATCCAGTCGAGCACAGTCGGCGTGACGGCCTCAGCCGACTCCATCCCGCCCTGACCGGTGTTGTGCATCTCGTTGTAACCTGCGTAGAACCACCACGCGCTGTGTCGTTCGCCGAATGGGCTGATCAATGCGGTGCGCAGGCCGGCGGAACGCACAACCGCGGGCATGCTGGCGCTCGCCAGTTGGTCGCGGAAACCGCGCGGCGCTCCCTCCAGCCGCATATCGGCAGCGGTGCCGCCGTGACCCACGACGCCGGTGTGGATGCCGAAACGCCCGGTCATCAGGGCGCTTCGCGACGGGAGGCACGGGGCATCCGAGCAGTAGGTGTTGTCAAAGCGCATCCCCTGCGCCGCGATGCGGTCGATGTTAGGCGACGTCGCGCGATGATAGCCATAGCATCCGAGATGATCGGCGCGCAGTGTGTCGAGGTCGAGATACAAAATACGCATGATTAAACCGTCACCCCCAGCCGCTCGTATTGTTCACTTGGCGCGTTGTTCGCCCGCATCAGCCCCACAAGGTGATCGATCATCTTCTGTTCGATGATGGGATCACTCAAAGGGTGTTCCTGCGCGGGGTCGGTCTGCGTGTCGAACAGCAGCGTGCCGAACGAATGTGCATTTACCCAGTTGCGCGCCGGCAGCTTCATGGTGCGACAGCCCTTTGTAAAGGGAAACGGTTCCGCCAGCTGGATGTCCTGCAGTTCCGCAGGGTCGAAGAGGTGGCGCATGTGGGTGGGCATCAGCGTGTAGTCCCACAGCGGGGCGTTCTCCGGTCGCGCCGGCGCGCGCATGTACACGTAGCGCCCATCGGTGACATTCACGTGGCCGCCGTGCACGCCAAACAATCCGGCCTCGCGCACAGGGGCATCGCTCGCGATCGTCGCGGCCAGCGGTTGGCCCTGCATGTCGGGCGGAATCGGGGCGCCGAAGAAGTCGAGCAGAGTAGGCGGCATGTCAATCGTCTGCACCAGGCTCTCACGCCGCTCGCCCTGTTTCCCGCTGCGCGGGTCCCAGATGAACAGCGGCGTGTGCGCGACCTCGTCGTAGAAGGGCTGGGCTATCTTGGCCCACCAGTCGTGCTCGCCCAGCAGGAAGCCGTGATCGGTGTTCACGATCAGAAGCGTGTCCTTCCACAGGTCGAGTTCATCCATCAAGTCCAGCACGCGCCCCAGGTAGTAGTCGCACATGCTGTGCAAAGCGGCATTTGTGAGCCGCATATGCTGAACCTGTTCGGGCGTCTCGGTGACCTTCGAGTAATTCGGCCAGTCGAACTGCGCGCCGTCATAGGCGTGCGGATACAGGTCCTTGAAGCGTTGCGATGAGAAGAACGGCTCATGCGGGTCGAAGGTTTCGAGTTGCAGGAACCAGTTGTCCTGAGCGCCGTTCACGCGCAGGAACTCCTCGCCCAGCGCAAACGTCTTTGGCTGTGGCATGTCCGCCTCGTCTTTCATATACGAGCGGTTAATCCAGTCCTGTTTCATCATCGACAGATCGTCGCGATCGGTCAGGAACTGGGGGAAGTCGCGCGGGCGCAGGTCGGCCTTCCACCAATCGCCCTCCTGACCGCGCACGGTCTCGAAGGTGCTATAGCGGTTGTGATAGGTCGCGCCGCCGTCCTCCCAGTAGTGGTAGTGATCGGTGATGAGGTGGGTGTGCACGCCGTGCTTGTTCAGAATCTCAGGCATCGAGTCGTCGAAGGGTTCAATCGGCCCCCAGCCGCGATGCAGGAAATTGTAGCGCCCGGTGTGCAGTTCGCGCCGCGCGGGCATACAGGGCATCGAGCCGACGTACGAGCGCTCGAACGTGACCGCATGCTCCGCCAGCCGCGCGAAGTTGGGCGTCTGCACCCAATCGCACCCATACGGCTGCAACATGCGGCGATTCAACGAGTCAAACATCACCATGATCGCTTTCATTAATTGGCTCCCGGGATGATAAAGAGAATGGGGGAATGATAATGCAGAAGGAGGGAGAGAGGGAGCGGGGGTAGAAGAGAAGAATGGGAGAGGAGGAGAGAAGGAGAGAAGGAGGCCGAGGCTTTAGCCGGATTTGACGCGCCGGCTGTACCAGACCATTGTGCCCATGAACGCGGCGTACAGCAGCAGCGCCAGCAGACCGAGCGCTTGCGCCAGGAGTGTTGCGCCGATCGGCCAGACCAGGCACACCCCTCCGAACAGCACCCAGACGAGTGAGTGGCCGTAACGCAGGAGGGCGCGCGCCCAGCGCGGGCGCGGCAGGGTGTTTTTCTTCGGTTTCGGCCACACGTAGTAATACACCAGCGCGATGGCGAGGCAGATGAGAGCCCAGATGAATAATGGGATATCGAGGAAAGTGTTCACAAATTGGCTCGGTTCAAATTAGATCGACAAAATCACCCACTCTTTTCACCGTTGTGTCACAATGGAATTATCACAAACCGTTGGACACGAGGTGAAGGAATGGGCGTTGGATGCAATGATATACCCGCGGCTTTGGCCCTATTGCCACGGGCGCAAGCCGAGTCCACACCACAACGGGACATAGCAGTGTTCGCGTGAGGGTGATCTGGATGACACACGGGTCATCCTCTACGTAGATGCGAACCCGCGTGTTCGCTGGATGTGATCAAATGACGAAGAACTGGATGACACACGGGTCACCCTCTACGTAGATGCGAACCCGCGTGTTCGCCGGATGTGATCAAATGACGAAGAACTGGATGACACACGGGTCACCCTCTACGTAGACGCGAACCCGCGTGTTCGCTGGATGTGATCAAATGACGAAGAACTGGGTGACACATGGGTCACCCTCTACGTAGACGCGAACCCGCGTGTTCGCTGGATGTGATCA
>CAIXPS010000262.1 GCA_903921365.1 uncultured bacterium
CAATTCGATGGCCTCTTTGATGTTCTCCAAGGCTTGTTCTTTCGTAGTTCCCTGGCTCACGCAGCCGGGAATGGCGGGGCATTCCACGACCCACACGCCGTCTTCATCACGATCAAATGAAACTAAAAACTTCATCTTTACCTCGCTTCTGGCCGAGCCATGCCTGAATCAGGTCAATGCCCGCGACAATGGGAATCGGTAAGCCGAAGGTCAAGCGCACCGCGAGCCAGTCACTGAGGGCTTCACGCAGTTCACGGCGGCATTGTTCCAATGCGGTATGACGGGCCCACACGCCTTGAAGGCCGGGAATTTCACCCCAGTAGGTTCGTTCGTCCTCAATAATCTCATAAACGGCTTGTTCCATCGCCTTGTCAATATATTGGGCCAGCATGAAGTCCTCCTGCGGGGTCACTATACCACTCGGATCTAAGGAATCGGATGGCTCTCACAAAGTTCACAAAGGGAAGAGGATCAAGTGCGCAATAAAGTGGCAACGGAAATGTCTTCGTCCACGTCTTCCCAGTGGATGCCGATGCCCTTGGCAATGAGTCGCCAGTTTTTGCGTTGTTTGGGTGTGGCGTCGCGCAGGCGGGGAAACCACTCCAGCGGTGTGGAGATTTCACGGCCGTCGGAGAGGGCAACCAGGAGAGCGTCAGCCGTAAAGCGGACGTTGAGCGCTAGCACTGAAGTTGGACTAGAGACGCTTATAGTATTAACCAAAAAGCAGTTCCATGAGCGCTTCGCGTGTTATTCCTTGCGTGGCGGCAACGTCGTCCAGGATGTCAGCGAGTAGCCCGACTTTCAATTCATCTTGGTTTGGAATAGAGATATGGTGTTCTGGGTGGTTGTATGTAGCTGATCGGGTCAGCCGGATGTGGCTTCCCTTCTGGCGACTGACGACATATCCCAGCCGTGCCAGTGACCTTATGAGGTCTTTACCTGATAGATTGCGCGGTAGCTTCATGCCGGCGTCAGCGCTAACACTTCTTCACGCACGAAGTGCAACCTGATGATCTTGGGTTGTGCCGGGTCGCTTTCATCGAAGTGGCATTCGGTCGCTTCGCGCACGTTGTGGCGCAACTCTTCCAGCGTATCGGCCTGGGTGAAGATGGATGCGCCCAGCGCGCGCGCTGTGTAGCCGCCTTCGGGCGCCTGATCGATGACAAAGATTATTTCGTTCATCCGGTTGTTACCTGCATGGATCGCATTATAGTGTTGACTGCTATTTCTCCACGGTCAACGGCAGGCCTTGTTCGGCGCGCACTTCGAGACACAATTCGATGGCCTCTTTGATGTTTTCGAGCGCCTGTTCTTTCGTAGTTCCCTGGCTCACGCAGCCGGGAATGGCGGGGCATTCGACCACCCATACGCCGTCTTCATCACGATCAAATGAAACCAAAAACCTCATCTTTACCGCGCTTCTGGCCGAGCCACGCCTGAATCAGGAGTCGGATGGCTCTCACAAAGTTCACAAAGATCACAAAGGGAAGAGGCGGGACGGGTAGAGGTGATTACGCTCCTAAGCATGGTTGCGCTGTATGCGGGCCTCTGCTTTAAAATTGCTCATTTTGTGGGCGGCGGTGCGGTTGGACGAAGCAGGGCGGTGTGTTCGTCAGAGGCTAGCCCAGTGTGCAGTTCGGACAGAACGGTGGCAAGGTCGCCGGCGAGGAGGGGGGTGACGGCCAGCCAGAGGCCGGGAAAGACGCGGCTGCGCAGGCGGCCGTGGTCGTCGGGCACCAGGCGGATGTAGTCGCCCTCGCTCAGTTCAAACCAGTCGAGTTGCTGGTCGAGCGTGCGCCATACCAGGTATTCCTGGACGCCGCTGCGGAGGTAGACGCGCAGTTTGCAGTGGAGGTCAATCGCGGCGCTGGAGGAGGCGATTTCGGCGACGAGTTCGGGCGCGCCCTCGATGTAGTCGTCGGCGCTGATGCGGGATTGGCCGTGCTCAAGGCGGAGTAACGCATCGGGTTGCACTTCGTTGAGTTGATCGAGGCGCACGGTGGCGTTGTCGCCCAGGCGAACGCCGGGTGTGGCTGCGCAATAGACGCCTAGCCACACCAGCAAGTGGGCATGGGGTTCGCTGTGACTGGTGTTATGCACGGGTGAAGACATGTGAACGGCTCCGTCGATGAGTTCGGCTTTTTTGATGTGTGGCGCAGCGGCGTAGCGGCGCTCAAATTCGGCGCG
>CAIXPS010000263.1 GCA_903921365.1 uncultured bacterium
ACAATGTGAAGGCAGGTTTTTATTCCTCAGAAGATACGGCTGGCGATGTCAACGTCAACGTTGATGGCTTCTATGTGTCCGGTTATGATCAGTATCCCGACTTGTCCATCAGTGCAGACGTTACACCAGCAATTGCCGCGCCCGGTCAGGCAATCACCTACACGATGATTTTCTCAAACGCCGGTAGCTTCACGGCAACTGGTGTGCTCATCAGCGATGTTATCCCGGTAGGACGGATACTGAGCACCACCATCCTGAGTAGCGGGGTAGCGCTGACTGGGTCCAGCAAAGCAACAGGTTATAGCTGGCAGGCAGAAGACTTGCCGCCTGGCGCTGGTGGGATGATTACGGTGACTGGTATTGTCAGTCCTGGGCTGAGTGGTTCTGTCGTAAAACTTATTAACAAGGCATTCATCAGTGCTTATGGCTCCGAACTGAATGTGGATAACAATAGTGTGCTCGCAATCTCTGTCTGGTACAACCCGCCCGCCGTTGCCTCGGGTGGATGGCACTCGTGTGGGCTGAAGGCGGACGGTGCGATTACCTGTTGGGGAACAAACAATAGTGGCATTATGAGTGTTCCAGCCCCCAATAACAACTTTGTTCAGGTAAGTGCTGGTCAATATGCGACATGCGGATTGCGCAATGATGGCATAGTGGCGTGCTGGGGTAATAACGCCTACGGTGAAACGGATATTCCGGCGCCAAACAATAATTTCATCCAAGTCAGCGTCGGACGACGGCATGTGTGCGGTCTGAAGAGTGACGGAACCATTGTGTGCTGGGGCGACAACAGTGAAAACCAGTTGAATGTGCCTGCACCGAACCGCAACTACATTCAGGTTGACGCGGGTTGGCATGGAGCGTGCGCTGTGCGCGGAGATGGGTCGGTCGCCTGCTGGGGTAGTGATCCACAAGGATATGGATACCTTGACGCGCCTGCGTTTAACACGGGATTTGTGCAGGTGAGTATGGGCCAGTCCAATGCATGTGGGCTACGCGAGGATCGCAGCATCACCTGCTGGGGATTCGGTGTGTTTGGCGACATCAACGTGCCGCTCCCAAACAGCGGCTTCGCGCAGGTCAGCGTTGGAGGGAGTCATATCTGTGCATTGCGGAGTGACTCGACGATAACCTGCTGGGCCGGCCTTTTCCCCAGCGGAACGAATGTGCCAAATCCCAACAGTGGTTTCACCCAGGTGAAGGCAGCGAACGGTTTCACGTGTGCCACAAAGTCGGACGGCACTTACGTCTGTTGGGGCATGAATGACTCTGGACAGGCCCCTACCATGAGCATTACACCAGCGATACTGCCTAACGCGGTGATCAGCCAGACTTACGGACAGACGCTTGCGGTCACGTACGACATGGGTTTGTGGATACCTTATCGCTTTACCGTGATCTCGGGCGCACTACCGCTGGGGCTGATTCTTGATGACTGGTCTGGATCTCTGAACGGCATACCGACCCTCACCGGCACTTATTCGTTTACCGTACAGGCTCGTGATGCTCACAACCTCGCCGGACAACAGAATTACACCATCACAGTCACATCCGGAGGGTTTATCGCCCCCACAGCGGCCTTCACCGCCACACCTTTGACGGGTGTAGCGCCTTTGCCTGTGAGCTTTATCGATCAGTCCAGCGGTGATATCGCATCCTGGGATTGGGACTTTGGCGATGGCAACGTTAGCGGCGCCCGAAATCCTGCGAACGTCTACGAATTAACGGGAACTTTCGGCGTTTCGCTCACGGTCGCCGGCCCGGCAGGCGCTGACACGCGCAGCAGACCCAGCACCATTTCTGTGATCTCGAATGCCACAACCTGGACCTTCATCCTGTATTTTGCCGGGGATAACGACTTGTCAGAATATCTGCGCGATGCCATCGTGCGACTGCAGCGCGTCGCATACCGGACCAACGTGAACATCGTTGTACTGTACGATGGTAAGTTGAACAACGACACGCGCATATATCACGTCCAGTATGATACGGCTTCCAGAATCACCTCGCCAGTTGTGCCGGTGTCGTGGAATACGGGCGAGTTGGACACAGGCGACACATCAACACTGATCAACTTTGTCACCTGGGCGCGCGAGACCTACCCGGCTGACCATTACCTGCTGTCGATCGCCGGTCATGGGCGAGGCACTACCGGGATTGCAGTTGACGACACGAACGGCGGCGATTACCTGTCCTCATATTCGGAACTCAGAAGCGCATTGAGCGCGATTACTTCGAATGGCAATAATAAGATCGATATCCTGTACCTGGACGCCTGTTTGATGGGCATGATGGAAGACGCTTACGAGGTCAAGGACTATGTCAATTACCTAGTAGCTTCCGAAAATCTGGGGTGGAGCGTCTTTGCATATGAGCGCTATGTGAGTAGCGTTGGTGATCTGACCACGCCGCGCGAGTTGGCCGCTGCCATTGCTGACAACTACTTCAGTGCGATTGTCGGCAACCCCGGCACAGTAAGTGCGATGGACCTGTCCAAAACAGAAGCGGTAGGCGCTGCGGTATATGGGCTTTCGCATGCGCTTATTACTTATACAACAAACGCCAGCATTTCCCGACTGATGAGCATCCGGGACGTCGTGCAAGCTTTTGATTCACGCGTTTACGGGGTGATAGACAGTAATGATGAGTACATCGATTTGTATGACTATGCCCAGAAAGTGAAGTTCAACATCGGTGATACAGCAGTGGACAACGCAGCGCAGAGCGTCATTGACGCCGTGGGCGCAATGATCATCGACGAACACCACTGGTCAGCGATAGATATATCGAGCAGATACTATATTAACCTGGACAAGGCGCACGGCGTCGCCATCTACTATCCAACGGTCAAAGACAGTAACATCAATGGGGACTACGCGAACTACGTCGAGGGCAGCCAGTGGCGTTTCACACAGGCGACGGATTGGCATAACTTTCTTCTAAAATACTTCTCCATGTCGCACTTGGCGTCATCAGATCCCTTGCCTGATCCTGGCATCCCAGGCATGAAGCCGCTCCAGGTGCGCGTTTATATGCCTATGATCAATACAGGCCGTTGATGCTGTAGCGCTTGCTATCGCTATGGAAAATCGCCACCCAACCAGTAGTTGGGTGGCGACTCTCACATCTCATATACAAGTAACTCAGGTCATTCTCCGATCGTCTGTCGGAAATATCGCCAACACGACGCTATACCAACAGAAGCTGGTATCGAGATGATGTCTACAATTAACACCCAACAACTCATCAGCC
>CAIXPS010000264.1 GCA_903921365.1 uncultured bacterium
AACCCGCATATCCTCTTTGAGGATGATGGGATTGGAATGCGTGGCGAGACGCGCGCGGAATCCCATAACGGCGGCAGTGGGCAGGGGCTGGCGTTGCACAGCACCATGATGGCGGTTATTGGCGGGTCGCTTTCGGTGGATAACCGCGCAGTCGCGGGGACGCGCGTAACGCTGAGCCTGCCGACTATGTAATCCTTGCGAAGGGTCATCTATAGGCGTCGATATCTGGCGAACACCCTTCGCAAGGTTGTTTTGTTATCTCCAATCTCCAATCCCCAATCTCTCTTATCTGCGCAACGACAGCACCGCTGGCACTTTGTCGAACATCCAGAAGCCAACTGGAAGGCCGATAATCGTGGCGCACAGCACGTAGCCAACTTCGACCCACACGCCCGTCAACCACCAGCCCACCAGCAGATACCACAACGCGCGCAACAGGAAGTTGTATTGGGGCGTCTCGCTCACGACGGCGCGATTGCCGTGGTAACTTACGCTATACGTGTCGGACCCGCGCAACGCGATGATGTCGGGCAGTTTGTTGAACATCGCGACCGCGAGCGGAATGCCGATCACTGTCGCGGCGAGGAACCACGCCACGGCAATCCACAACTGGCCGGCCCACCAGCCCACCAGGAGAAACCACAAAATCTGGATCAGACAGCCGGGTCGACTTTGCTTGACAATCACACCGTTCATTGCTCACGCTCCTTTGGACGTCCCTGTTGGCGCGTCCCACCTTGATTACGAACTCAACCACAAAACGTGTTACCACAATAGGACGGATGCAGGCCTGGCGCATCCGCCGTTGGATTGAAGCGTAGCCAGACTTTTGATGGAGCGGCTGAAATTCAGATCACAATTTCCGGACAACAACTTGACTGCGGTATAATAAAAGCCTTATTGGAATTGGAGTAGAGTGCGGGTGTAGCTGAGTGGTACAGCGTCTGCTTCCCAAGCAGAAGTTCGCGGGTTCGAATCCCGTCGCCCGCTTCAGTTTTGTGTTGAAACAACATTTGTGGTTGTCAATACGACACACCGTCATCGTTAAACACCTGAAATCGCTTGACATTTCCCTGTATTTGCATATCCTTGCACGTTTATAATCCGCGTTTTGACCAGTTTACTGGTAGGCGGTTTTCGTTGCGACAGCAAATGGCCGCGAGGTCATCGTTCAGTTACCTAACGGGGGCAACGCTTATGAGTTGCCCCCGTTTTTTTATATGTGGTCAGAGTTGTACAGTCTTAATTACACACGGATCACCGGAGTGATTCTGATCGCCGGAGTGATTCTGATCACCGAGGTGGAGTAATGACAAACATGGCGAATGACTATCCGCTATATGATCCGCGTTTTGAACATGACGCGTGTGGCATCGGCTTTGTGGCCGATCTTTCCGGCCGGGCGACGCACAAGATCCTCGATGATGGATTGAAGTGCCTTGAGCGCCTGGCTCATCGCGGCGCGTTTGACGCTGACGGCAAGAGCGGCGACGGCGCCGGTATCCTGTGCTCGATTCCGCACACGCTCATCAACCGCGAGCTGGAGCGCATCGGTCAACGGGCGCACCGCCCCGGCGAGATTGCGCTCGGCATGTTGTTTCTGCCGCGCGAACCCGCGCTCAACACCCAGGCGCGCGCGATCATTGCTGATGAACTGGCGCGCAACAACCTGCTGGCGCTGACCTGGCGCACGGTGGTGCATGAGCCGAACGTGCTGGGTAAGCGGGCTTTCGAGAC
This sequence comes from uncultured bacterium, assembly GCA_903921365.1. GTDB lineage: Bacteria > Chloroflexota > Anaerolineae > J036 > Brachytrichaceae > CAIXPS01. The sequence goes on from CAIXPS010000264.1 coordinate 1,738, forward strand.
GCTGCCCGATATCCAGCAAGTGCTGATTGAGCGCCCGGATAACATTCGCACTGAACTGGAATTCGACCAGTTCCTGTTCCTGGTCCGCTCGCGCATCCAGAATCGCATCTTCCGTGAGACCGGCGCCAAGCGCCATGCCTCGCTGCCGGGGTTTTATATTCCGTCCATGTCGTGTCGAACGGTGTGTTACAAGGCGCTGGTGTCAGCGCCGCAACTCCGCCGTTTTTACCTCGACCTGAACGACCCCGATTTTAAGGTTTCACACATCCTCTTCCACCAGCGGTACTCCACCAATACCCTGCCGACGTGGGAAAGGGCCCAGCCCTTCCGCTTTATGTGCCACAACGGCGAGATCAATACGCTGCAGTCCAACATCAACTGGATGAAGGCGCGCGAGCCGCAGATCGAATCGCTCGTGTGGGGCAGTGAGATCGACGACTTGTCGCCGATCATCGACGAAGCCAGCAGCGACAGTGGCATGTTTGACAACGTGCTCGAATTGCTGAATTCCGGCGGGCGTGACATCACTCATTCGATCAAGATGATGATGCCGCAGGCCTGGGAGAAGGACCCCGACATGCCGCCGGCGGTCAAAGGCTTCTTCCGCTATCACGCTGGCATGATGGAACCGTGGGACGGCCCGGCCAGCATCGCGTTCACCGATGGCGCGCGGGTGGGTATGACGCTTGATCGCAACGGCCTGCGCCCAGCTCGCTACATCCACACCAGCGACGGCATCGTCTATGCCGGCAGCGAAATCGGCGCGCTCGATGTTGATCCGGAGAAGATCATAGCCAGCGGCAAGCTCGGCCCCGGCACAATGATCTGCGCCGACATGCAGACGCGTCGCCTGCTGACAAATGACGATATCCTTAAGGAACTGGCATCGCGCAAGCCCTACCGTGAGATAGCGGCGCGCCAGCGCGTTCGCCTCGAAGAGGTGGCCAACCTTGCGCTTGAACAGCCCGCTGTAAATGCAGAGGCGTTGCTGGCCAGGCAGGCGTCTTTCGGCTGGACGAGCGAGGAATTGACCGTGGTCGTCAAGACCATGTTTGAGGACGGCACCGAACCGATGGGCTCAATGGGCGACGACACGCCGCATGCGGTGCTCTCAACCAAACCTCGCCCGTTGTTCAACTACTTTAAGCAACGCTTCGCCGAAGTCACAAATCCGCCGATCGATCACTTGCGCGAGGATCAGGTCATGTCGATGCGCGTGCTGATTGGCGCGCGCGGCAACCTGCTCAATGAGACGGAAGGCAATGCGCATCTGGTGCGTTTGAACAGCCCTATCCTGCGCAACGAGGAACTGAAGGCCATCCAGACATTGGACGATAGCGCATTCCAGTCAGTCGTG
>CAIXPS010000265.1 GCA_903921365.1 uncultured bacterium
CTTGATACAAGCGGGGGGCTTTGTTGAAGTGCGATTGAGGCCACTGGTGACAGTGGTTACCAGCGGTTCTGGGTGCTGCGGCGCGGGCCGCGATCGCCACCACTGCTGCTGCCACCGCCGCCGCCGCCTGTGCGGGCTTCCATCGGCTTGGCTTCATTCACTTTGATCTCGCGACCGTCCACCATCTGGCCGTTGCAGGTCTTGATGGCTTTCAGCGCGTCGGCTGGGGTCTCCATCTCGACGAAGGCAAAGCCGCGCGGCTGATTGGTCATGCGATCCATGGGAATAGCGACGGAGCGGATGGTTCCCGCCTGGCTGAAAAGCTCGCGCAGTTTAGCTTCGGTGGTGTCATACGAAAGGTTACCGACATACAGTTTGTTGTTCATTTGGATCCTCCTAAGGATCAAACTCGATTGAATGTGCTGCGCGACATAATTGTCAACACAACAGGAATACGTAGGCCAACTCAGCGAAGATTCCAGACCATCCAATCTCACAGGAGGAAACCTGACGGTTAACCGGGGTTTATTGGAAGAACGACAAGAAATAGTCGCATTGAAATTGCCACAGACTTTTAGAGTATACCACACTTTTTACGGCAAGATGTCAGACTTCTCCGAGAAGTCTGACATCTTGCGTCTTCTTCACAACAACCGCCGCAAAGGGTTGATCGGCTGAGTAGGTGATCGACGTTTGTCCCTTTGGCAACGCCTGCAGGCTGTATCGCCATGTCAATGTCGTGCTCTGTGCGGCAGGGAAATTGGTGAACCAGTAGTTGTTCATAATCCACGACATCACCAGCCCGTTTGCGCGCGGCATAGCTTCCTGCCATTTACCGGTGTTGATCCCGTTGATTTGCACCAGTGGAATATCAGGTGATAACACCGCGACGCCGCTATCTGCGCCTGCGCCACCTGCGCCCGTGACTGCAAAACCGTGCTGGATGCTGTGCCAGTCGGTGGCCGTGCCCGGCGCCTGATCGATGCCGGGGCGCATCAGAGCGCCGGGCAGATCGAGCCAGACCTCGGGTGACTCGCCGCCGGTCAGCGGGAAGGCGACGTATAGCCCCTCCGCCTCAGTCTCGGTGTTTTTCACCAGCCGATAGCACAGGTCCACGCGCGGCAAGGCGTCGTAGACGACGACCTCGAGTATGAGCGACCGGAGGCTTCCCGGAACATCCTGTGCGGTCAGGCGCAGACCCGCGCCGTAAGGAAGCGCAAAGGGTTGGGCGTCTGCAAATCGTATGCGGGCGCGCGTCAACGGGGCATCGTGTTTGATGCCGGTCCATGTCGCGAGTTTCTCGCGCCCATATGGCCCGGCGATGGTTTCGTAGATCACCTCGCCGAGCGCGTATGATCCCTGCTGGACCCAGTCTCTGCTCGCGCCTGTGAGTCTGTCGCGACTCTGGATCGTGGCGATACCGGCGCCGTCTGGGGAGAGAACGATTTTCACGGTCGGGCTTTCCAGACCATCCGTGTGCGCGAGGGCAGCAACCTGCAATGGTATTTCGCCAGAGGCGATGGAATAGTATCTGAAGCCGTATGCGGGCACGTCTAACGCCATGAATCGCACCTTTTGGGCTGGGCGGCGCGCAGAGTCGGCAATGGCTGGCTTCCGCAACACCGGGATTTCCTGACCGGATGCCCCGGCGACGAGATGAAACGCCGGCCCATCCTCGGTCCGTATTGGCGCAGGGATCCATGCCGGGGCGGGTAGACCGACATCGGCGTCAGCGATCAGCACATCAACGAGGTCGGTGCGCAATTTGTCGGAGGGGTTGAACACCAGGATGCCGGGCCCACTTTGTGCGTACCCGCCACGCGTCGCTTCTGCTGACAGCATATCCTGCACCAGGCTGCCGGCCTCGACCGCGGCGGTATAGGCGTAGCCCGATTTGGTGTTCCACTGCGCCCGGCTAGTGAGGCTAGCGGGGTCATCGGTGCTGCACCATGCGCCCCACGTATGCTCGCAGAAGAACGCTGCGGCATCGCGGGCGCGTTCGAGCCGGTCGGCTGGGGCCGGTTGGCCGGTAGCCTGCGTTAATGCTGCGAGCGTCTTCATGTCCGCCTGCGCCTGGCGGACTAGGGCTGACTCGGCAGCCGCTGTCCCATTACCGTCGGCCCACCAATCTGGCCAACCGGCGCGGTGTTCGCTCAGTGGCGCAGGCCAGCGCGTAGCGACCTCGCTAAACCAGGCGCGCGGGGTGACCAGCCGGAGGGTTGGCATTCCCTGGCGCGCGCGGGCCTTAGCGTTCCACCGCCGCACCGTTTCACTCAACCACAATCCGGGCGGTGCGTTGTCGTGATTTTCGCCGTGGATGCGGACTTCGATGATGTGGTGGGGATAACCGGCATCTTCCAGACGCTTTAGGTATGCGGCCACACGCGCTGCTCCATTGGTCCCGGCAAGGTCAAGGCTATTGCCACGCAGGTATCCATCTGAGTGCCAGAAGAGCACACTGCCGCCCTGCGGGCCAGTCCAACGGAACATGGCGGGACGGGGGCGCACACCTAGTGAGCGGGTTTCGTTGATCGCGGTGTCCATATTGCGCACGCCGCGCCGGCTCAGAAGATCGGGCAGACCCCACGTCCAGCCATTGACATCATCATTCATGGCGGTGACGATCTCAAAATCGTGAGCGCGGGCGAGATCGAAGGCGTAATCCGTCGTCTGTTCGAGCAGTTCCAGCGTATACAGGTCGGTCAGTTGGAGATACAGCGCGGTGACTTCGATGCGGCCTTCACGCACGCGATGGAAGAACTCAGCGCTACGCTCGGGGTAGCGCTTTAAAAAGGCCTTGATCGTCCACGCGACTTCGCAAGTCCAGCAGAAGCGTTCACCGGGAGGTAATGGGTCGGTGGCGGTGCAATAGTCCAATGCCTGCGCGACGAACTCGGCGTGTTTGCGCAGGATGACGTCTTGCGGCTCGGTGTATCCGATGTCCACATGCGTGTGGTGAACGAGCCATATCTCCCACGGGCGGGTCAGGTCGATAAAATCAGCCATAGTTCAAAGCGAATTATAGTGATAGTGGCGGATAACGCGTTGCTTTCCTTTGTTCGAGCCTGCCTGTAAGCCGGATTCTGTCCGCGATATAAGGGCAGGCGCAAGGCCTGCTCCCACATCGCGTGGCGATCATCTCTCTCGACCCATGCATTGCTGCAGGGCTCTAGCCGCCTACCTGCGCATCAGCGGGACGCCTCATCTGCGCAATTTGGCGTTGCTCCCGGTGGGGTTTGCCGAGCCGCCGCATCTCTGCGGCGCTGGTGAGCTCTTACCTCGCCATTTCACCATCGCCCGTTGCCGGGCTGTATCTTTCTGTTGCACTTTCCGTCGCATCGCTGCGCCCGGCCGTTAGCCGGCGCCGTACCCTGCGGAGTCCGGACTTTCCTCTAGCCTCCCGTGAAGCCAGCGACCGCCCTGCAGACTCGAACGTTACTGTTATACACCGTTTAGGTGCGCTATGCATAGGCTATTGCTACATCTATAAGCGATATTGATCATTTTCAAATACACGGCAGTTGTTACAATGACGTCAATCGCATAGAGCTGTGATCCGTCGTCATCGGCTGCTGCGCCGATGGATGGGACATGCAAGGTTGATCAGTGTGCGATTGGCGGTGGGGGTTTGACCCAAATCCACTGGGATAAGGAACAGGTTGATGACAATGAGTAGTAAAAAATCCTTGGGCATGGCTGACCAGATCAGTAAATTGTTTGCCGGAAACGCCGGACAACTCGATAAGGTCAGTCAGGCGAATGAAGCACTGATGCTGGCCTACGACGCGACGCTGGAAGTATGGGCGCGCGCGCTTGAGAGGCGTAAGCATGAGGCTGAGGGGCACATCCGGAGAATCGCTGAGATGACCGTCGAGGTGGCCAGGCTGCTGCATATGACGGATGAGCAGATCATTCAGGTGCGGCGTGGGGCGCTTTTGCACGATATCGGCGAGATGTATGTGCCCGATACACTGTTGCTAAAGCAAGAGCCATTGCAGGACGATGAACGCGCCGTGCTGCGCAAGCATCCGGAGTATGCCTACCAGATGCTCTTCTCTATCGAGTATCTGCGGCCGGCCCTCGATATTCCCTACTATCATCATGAGCGCTGGGATGGCCAGGGTTACCCGAAGGGGTTGAAGGGCGAAGATATCCCGCTGGCGGCGCGCATCTTCACGGTTGTAGATACCTGGGACGCATTGCGCGCCAACCGGCCGTATCGCAAGACGTGGACTGATGAGGAGACATGGGATTACATCGATCGCCAGACTGGTCTTGAGTTTGACCCGGCAGTGGTCAAGGTATTTACCGCGACGTATAAGAAACCTTAAACTTTACCCCGACGCGTCATGCGGTGTTAGAATAGCGCGTTTAAAAAATATGAAGAACCAGGCGTAGGAATTGCACTGGCCGTGATGCCATGGTGCGGCTTATTCGGGGTTCAATGCAATTTTAAAGGCTGAGTGAGGTTAACGCAATGTCAGTAGTGCATGACAACGGTAATGGAATAGCGGATATTACAATCATCGGCGCCGGCCCGGCAGGGCTGTTCGGCGCCTTTTATGCGGGATTGCGCGAATTGAAGGTCGAGATCATCGATGCGCTCGACGAGCCGGGTGGGCAGTTGGCTGCTCTATATCCTGAAAAGTTCATTTATGACGTGCCTGGGTACCCCAAGGTGATTTCACGCGACCTGGTGAAGCATCTGGTCGATCAGACCATGATGTGGAAGCCGAAGATGTCGCTGGGCGAGCGTGTGCAGAAACTGGTGCGCGGAGACGACAGCGTCATCACCCTGACCACCGACAAGGGCGAACACAAGACGCACTCGGTGCTGATCTGCGGCGGTGTGGGCGCATTCACCCCCAAGAAACTCCCAAACCCTGAGTTTGTGCAATACGAGAACAACGGTCTGTTTTACTCGGTCAAGGAGAAGTCGGTGTTTCGCGGCAAGAATTTGCTCGTCGTTGGCGGCGGAGACTCAGCCGTGGACTGGGCGCTTAATCTTGAAGATTATGCCAAGCATGTCACGCTGATCCATCGCCGCGATCAATTCCGCGCGCTCGGGAAGTCAGTCACCGAGTTGATGAACTCGGACGTCGAAGTGAAGACATTCTACGAGTTGAAAACTGTCGGCGGCGTTGGCAAGGTGCAGAGTGCGACGATCTTCGACAACCGCACCAAGGTTGAGACGACCATCCCTGCGGATGCCGTCATTCTGACGCTGGGTTTTAACGTCGACCTCGGCCCGATCAAGGAATGGGGGCTGGAGATGGTTGGCACACGCTATATCAAGGTCAATCGCAGGCAGGAGACGACCATCCCCGGGGTGTATGCCGCCGGCGACATCAGCGCTGAAGAGGGCATCGAACCGCTGAACCTGATCGCTACGGGCTTCGCGCAGGCGTGTGTGGCAGTGAACTTCATGTACCAGTATCTCAACCCTGGCTCGAAGGCGTTTCCTGGCCATTCGTCAGAGAAGAAACTGTAAAAGACTTTTGGTTGCCAGTTTGAATAAAAAGACTCTCGAATTCGCAGAAGAATCCGAGAGTCTTTTTAAACCGTGGAAGAAATGGACTTATTCGTCGTAGTTCTTTTTAGTCCACACCCATGGAATCTGTTTACTATCGTCGCCCTTGTGTTCTACATATCCGCCCAATAACAGGTTGTGCTGTTTCGATTTGGCGCTAACAAAGCCGCCCGTGTGATCCGATGATATGCCGATGGCTTTGGCGTAATAAATACCGCCTTCAGCCTTCTTCTCGCGCCTGCCCTTTTTAGTGTCAAGCGCTTTTATTTCACCCTTAACGCGCGCTGATAAACCTGCCTGAGAGGTGAACTTTGTGGCTCCAGTTCCACCAATAGCCTTGAAAGTCGCGGTTTTGAATTCCGGAGCTGTGGATATACCGCCAATCATCGCACCAATGTCGCCCGCGATGGACAAGCCTTCACCGGTTAGGCGAGCCGCTTGCGGACTGTCTTTATCTTTTTCAAGATCATTCTTTGCAGCGACGATTCTCTGTGCGCCGAGAATACCGTTTGCCAGAACTCTGTCGAAGTCATCAATGACGGTAGAGATCACATCTCCACCTGGGAGCATCGCTTCGGCGCCGATCTCAAGTTCAACCTTTTTATAATGCAGTTCCGCTCCCCACAGCTTCTCTTTGACGGATTTTTTCTCCTTGTTCCGCAGATCCAGTTGTTCACTGGGGGTCGTGGCGAATTCCATTTTCAAGCCTACTTTTCCGGCGAATGGCCCTGCACTGATGTCGACAGTGAACTTGGGAGTCCAGAAATCCCGGCCAGCTTGTTTGTGGGCGCCACGTTTATTCTTTGTCATCTTGCCCAGGCCGCCCTCTTTCAACGTGTTTACACTATCATAGTCGTACCGTTTACCCATGCGCAGCCGGGATTCAAATCCAGCACTGCCGACGCCTGGTATGCCAAACTTACCACTGGCTGCGACCACACCGCCGGTCTCGGCGTAATGCTTGTCGCCAACTTCTTTTGTAAACGCAGTTTCTTCAAGCCCGGCTGCCCACTTTTCCGCCCGGTTGTAACCAACCTGACCCGCTGAACGCCCACCCCACATGAAATTGGCGGCGCCGTGTGGCAGCCATTTGGATTCGCGCCAACGGCGATAGAGGCCATACGAAATCAACTTGGCTGCCATATCGCCAGTTGCCCCTTGTGTTTCGAAATAACCGCCCAGTTCGCCCTTCAGTTCACCGATGCCGACCAGAATACCGCCGCCAGTGGCAGTCACCTCGGTCGAGGTTTTCAGTTTCTTGTCCGTCATGCGACGCTCAATGTCGGTTATCATACGCCCGCCGACATAACCGATGCTGTGGGGATCGACTGGTATCTTGAATTCAAAATCGATGTTTGTGCGATCCCCGATGTTTGGAACGGCTGCATCAAGCGCGTACCCGTAAGCCGAGAACAGCGAGTTCGCGCTGCCCTCCAGTTTCATCTTTTCCTTTCTAAGCTTTTTGCTCGCAACCCGCCCTGTTGGCGCCAGTTGAAGACCACTGGCGGTAAGCTGTCCTCTGATCTGATTCAGAATCGCCAGTTCATTGATCGTCTGCCCAATCAGATTGGCAACCGCGCTGATTCGCTTGGCCTGCGCAGTGTCGCCGTCGTGTTTTTGCAGCCACACACTGCTCAGTTCCTGAATATCTTTGACCATGTCAATGGCTGTTTCAATGTTCTGCGAGTTCAGCGGTCGTCCTATCCCGTTGTGATAGGCATCCAGCATACGGTCGGTTTCCTTGAGTGTGGGGCCGCGGCGTGACATTTTGCCCTGATAAGTGGCAGTCCGGAAGGCTGCGCTGGTCATCAACACAGAAGGGGTCGTTGCTGCTAGCGGCGGCGGACCCATTGGGATTTGCGCTTGACCACCCCCACCCTGCATGATCGGCACGGGCACATTTTGCTGCTGCGGTTGAACAGGCGCTATGACCGGGGCCTGTTGCTGAACCGGTTGTTTTGACATGATGGATGGCGCGGAGTAGGCGCGCGGACGGCGCTGCTGTCTCGCCTCTACCTGAGCAACGATGACCTCTTCCTCAGTGTCCGATGACGCGGACTCGGACTCGTTGTCGGCTTCGTACCCGCTGTCATCTTCACCCTGTATGGGTTTCAGTGGTTTTTTACGCTGGATGACGGCCTGCCGTTGTCGTTGGATCAAGGCGCCGACTGCGCGGTTGCCTGCGGTTCGCTGTAATGTCAGGACATCGGCCGGCGTGATTCGGGCTCCCGTAGTGATGCCACGCTGCACGCTCGGCCCAACAGGTTTACGCGCGGCTGAGGTGTTTCGAGCGGGTGTGCTGGCCTTTGGCCCCACATCTTTCTTTGTTTTGGATTGTATTTGCGGCATGCATTTACTCCACAAGCGAATCTGTGAATAGACTGTCTATTGAGATGGTGGGGGGCGGTGGAAGGGTCGAACCGGATACCGCTGCATGCCGATTCCATTAAGTGTGGATAAGTGTTGGCTTATTTTACATCAACGAAGGCGGCGCTCCTATCAGGAGCGCCGCCTTCGTTTAAATCGCGGTGGCGGGTAAGCGCTTATTCGACGATCTTGAGGTGCAATTCCTTCAACTGCTGGTCGTATAC
>CAIXPS010000266.1 GCA_903921365.1 uncultured bacterium
GCGCCTCGGTTTCCTCGTCGATCTGGAGGAATGACGCGCCGCGCAACGTGGCCCGCTCGCGCAGGAGTTCCGGGCGTGACAAGGCCTGTCCCAGGCACATGAACTCTGCTTCGATCAGCAGCCCACGACCTGGCGACATTAGAACGCGCGGGTGGTTCGCGTCGATGCCGGCAAAGGGGCGTCCGTCGATTGAGAGCAGTCCTTCAAGGCCGCTTGCGTCGAACTGGAGGAAGATAGGCTTCGAGGAAACAGCAGGAACTTCGACCTGCGCCCGCAGGAACACGGTCTTCGCCGCGGGCCAGCTTGTCTCGCCGGTGATCGCAGTCCAGTCGCTGTCGTAGCGGTACTCGCCGGGCGCGATGTGGTCGGCGGTGCGCGCTTCCCACTGGAGAATCGGCCAGACCTGCCGGGTGGCCAACTGGCGAATTCCATCGATCTTTGCGCGGATGATACGCTCGTCCATGTGCTTCATTTCTCCCAATATGCAGAATCAGGCTGTGCGCCTGCCGCTCATTATCGGCGGCAACGTCAAAAGCGGGAAATGGAATTACCACACCGCGAATGGGCGCGCTCTGCCATGATTTGCGCCGTGAGGGAGATGTGGTGAGTGAGTCATATTGAGGCGCCCAGATAGCGCTAAATAGACTGGGTAGCCACCTCAGGACGCCAATCCTATGCAGATAGAGCAAAGGGGATGTATTACTGATTGCGTTTGGCATGGCTGCCTTCCAACTCACTTAGTTCAGAAGCAAAAGGGAAGACATTGTAACGATCCAATACATAAATGAACTCTACTCGTGACATACCGGCCAACTCAGCGGCGCGACCTGATGACAGCCGGCCAAGTTCATAAAGCTTGACGGCCGAGAGAATACGCATCTCGCGACCGAAACCTTCCTCGTCAATCTTTTCTGAAAGTAGTATTGTTTCTGGGACTTCAATCACAATCTGCCGGGTCGTCATTTTCATCTCCTTGGCGATCAGGCATAGTACCCGTCGCCCGCGCAGTGCCGGCACAGGAGGACGCCGTCACGGACGACCTGACGCTCGTTCATGATCTCTTCGCCGCACCCCGCGCACGTCACGCGCACTCCCGCCCGGCTGATGATCGCTTGCAGCGACACGGTTAATTCGACATCCTGCCACGCGAGTAGCTCGCTATCCGGCATCACCTGGTAGGCCGCGAGTTGGGCGTGCCAGCGGCTGCGCCCTGGCATGTCCGGGCTCAACTCCAGGGCGCGACTCCGCGCGGCAGGACTTGGCCAGATGCGAATCGCCCGCAACGGGTTTGCCTGACTATCGACGAACGTTGCCGCCGCCTTGCCTTGATCGATCAGCCGCATCGTGCGATGCCCCATCGAGCAGCCGGTGGCGACCATGATCCCATCGGAAAAACAGCCGTCTGTCTCGACGAACACGAACAGGCGCTTGTTCTGCTGCGGCAGGGGTAACTCGAGCAACCGGCCGGCCAGCTCGCCCATGCGCACGCCCAGCACCTGACGCGGGCACAGGTGCGCGTGCAGTCTCATCAGTTCCTGGTGGAATCGCGTGCTTGAATTTATGTCCGGTTGGCCTATGGATGGTCTCCTTTCAATTCGATTACGGCTTTGGCCGAATCGCTATAATAACCCTCCTGGCAACGGAATGCGTTAGTCCTGGTTTTGCCCTCCCATTGAACCTTCGCAACACTTGCCAGCGTTGAGACGGCTCTGTGTCCCTTTGGGATTGAATTTGTAAGGTGGTGTTTGTAATATGAAGTTATTCGGCTGGAATTCCGCGCACTGGGCAAGCCTGATCCCCAACGGCTTTGGCCACGTCAAACCCAATCACTATGTCGATATGCTGCGGATTGCGTGGCAAAACCGCGACCAGCCGCTCATGGCGTGGCGCATCCTGAACGACGGCGTGTGCGATGGTTGCGCGCTGGGCACTACTGGTTTGCACGATTTCACCATGACGGGCGTCCACCTGTGCATGGTGCGCCTGAACCTGTTGCGCCTGAATACCATGCCGGCGCTGGATCCGGCTGTTCTCGCCGATGTCCCAGCACTGCGGCAGATGAAGGCGGGTGAGTTGCGCAAGCTCGGTCGCCTGCCGTATCCGATGATCCGCCGCCGCGGCGACAAGGGCTTTAAGCGCATTCCGTGGAAAACGGCGCTGGACACGATCGGTGAGCATATCCGCGATACGACGCCGCAGCGCCTGGCCTTCTACGTGACCTCGCGCGGCGTCACCAACGAGGTGTATTACGCCGCGCAAAAGGCGGCGCGTTTCCTTGGCGCCAACAACGTGGACACCGCGGCGCGCATTTGCCATTCACCCAGCACCGTGGCGATGAAGGATATGCTCGGCGTCTCGGCCTCGACCTGCTCCTACGCCGACTGGATCGGCAGCGACCTGGTGATTTTCATCGGCAGCGATGCGCCGAATAACCAGCCGGTCACGACCAAATACCTGTATTACGCCAAGCAGCAAGGCACAAAGATCGCCGTCGTCAACACGTATCGCGAGCCGGGCATGGAGCGTTATTGGGTGCCTTCCGTGTTTGAAAGCGCACTGTTCGGAACGAAGCTCGCCGATGAGTTCTACATGGTTCACACCGGCGGCGATCTGGCGTTTATCAACGGCGTGATGAAGCACCTGATTGAGAACGGCTGGTGCGATGAGAAGTTCATTGCGGACCACACCGCCGGCTTCGAGCAACTGAAGGCCGAACTAGCGGGGCAATCGTGGGAGATGCTTGAGACGTACTCGGGCGCAGCGCGCGCCGAGATGCTGCGCTTCGCCGAGATGTACCGGCAGGCCAAGTCCGCTGTGATCGTATGGAGCATGGGCGTGACGCAGCATGGCAACGGCGCGAACAACGTCAAGTCGGTTTTGAACCTGGCGCTCGCGCGCGGCATGATCGGGCGCGAGAAGTGCGGCGTGATGCCGATTCGTGGACATAGCGGTGTGCAGGGCGGCGCCGAGGTCGGGTGCACGCCGTGGTATTACCCGGGCGGCGAGGCTGTGGGCGCGCCGGCCGCCGAAAAGCTGTCGCAGAAGTGGGGCTTCACCGTGCCCGCTGAGCGCGGCAGGGCCTGTCTTGAGATGATCGACGGCTGCTATGCAGGCGAGATAGATGTGCTGTACTCGGCTGGCGGCAATTTCCTCGAAACGTTGCCCGACCCGGATTACATTCACAAGGCGCTCGAACGGCCGCGCCTGCGCGTGCATCAGGACATCGTCCTCACCACCCAGATGCTCGTCGATCCAGCGGACACCGTGATCCTGCTGCCCGCGCAGACGCGTTACGAGCAGCGCGGCGGCGGCACCGAGACCAGCACCGAGCGGCGCATCATCTTCAGCCCTGAGATTCCCGGCCGGCGCATCGGCGAGAGCAAGCCGGAGTGGGAGATTTTCATGCTGGTGGCCGAGCACACCTATCCCAACCGCAAGCACCAGATCCATTTCAAGGACGCGGCGGCAATCCGGGCGGAGATCGCCCAGACCGTGCCCAGTTACGCCGGCATCGAGAAGCTGAAGAAGAAGGGCGACGCCATCCAGTGGGGTGGGCAGCGCCTGTGCGAAGGCGGGCAATTCGCCACCGCCGATGGGCGCGCGGTCTTTACGCCATTGAAACCGCCGGAGCATCGCGTGCCCGATGGTTGGTGTTTCATGAGCACGCGCCGTGGCAAACAGTTCAACAGCATGGTGCACGGCCCCCGCGATCCGTTGAACGGCGCAAAGCGGGAGGACGTGTTGATGAGCGCCATCGACGCCGCCGGGCAGGGCTTGAAAGACGGCGATGCGATTGTGTTGCGTTCGACCACCGGCGAAATGCGCGGGCGCGTGAAAGTCGCCGCGATCAAGCCTCGCAATCTGCAGGTGCACTGGCCCGAGGGCAATTGCCTGTTGCCGCGCGATGTCTATGACCCCGAAAGCGGCGTGCCTGACTATAATACGCTCGTGCAGGTGATAAAAACATGATCCCTCGCCGCAATATTCAACGCGTGCCGGTGCAACGCGTCGGCGCGCCGCGCGACCCGCAGCACCGCGCCGGATCTGCGACGATCGATATGGTCGCCATCGAAGAGCCTCTGGAGATTCGACTTGTCTTTGACGGAGATGGCGGGCAGGTCGATCAAACGCGCAGCGTCTCGATCACCATGCGCACCCCCGGCGCCGACTATGAGCTGGCTGCCGGCTTCCTGGTGGGCGAGGGCATTTTGCGTGATCCGGATGAACTGCACGAGATCCGCTATTGCGTCGGCAAGCAGGGCGAGGCGCAACAATACAACGTCGTCAGCGTGCGGCTGCGTCCCGGTGTCCGGCCCGATATCGCGCGGCTGCAGCGCAACTTCTACACCACATCGTCGTGCGGCGTGTGCGGCAAGGCCTCGCTCGAAGCGTTGGAAGTGCAGTCGTGCCCGGTGCTGGCGCAGGACAAACCGTTGATTACGGAGCAGGTCGTGTGCGGGCTGGAAGCGAAGCTGCGCCAGGCTCAGGCGGTTTTCAGCAAAACCGGCGGGTTGCACGGCGCCGCGTTGTTTGATGCACAGGGGACGCTGATCGGCGCGTATGAGGATGTGGGGCGGCACAACGCCGTCGACAAGCTCATCGGCGAGCAGTTCCTGGCTCGGCGGCTGCCGTTGTCCGACAGCATCATGCTGGTTAGCGGGCGCACGAGTTTCGAGATCATGCAGAAGGCATTGATGGGCGGTATCGCGGTCGTGGCCGCGGTGGGCGCGCCGTCCAGCCTGGCAGTCGATCTGGCAGGCAACTTCGGCATGACGCTGCTTGGGTTCGTGCGCGGCGAGAGTTTTAACATTTACACGGGGGCACAACGCATCGCGCGCGCGTAGGATCAGCGCGAAGCAGTGGCCGCTTGCCTTTTTGGAGCGCCAAATCGGCTGCTGAGCAGCTCATGCGCGGCCGTGCTTAGCCAGTGACCGGTGATTTTTATCTGCACACTCCACGGCGCTGGCTCAATGTGCTTTGCCAGATAACTATCGAAGGTCAAGCGTTGCACGTCAGGGTCTTCGCACATGCGCGCGAAAATCTCGCGTTGGATATCGCTGTTATAGGAGAAGCGTTGCAGCATCTGCAGGAATGTATACGTTGTGCGGTAGCGCTTCCACCACTGCGCATCGTAGTCACGGCGCAACGCAGCTTGCACCGGATGCTCTATCGAGCCCGCAATTGCGCGGGCGGCCATCTCCGCCGACTTCATCGCCCAGTAGATGCCTTCGCCGGAGGTCGCTTGCACAAGCCCGGCGGCGTCGCCGATGAGCGCTACCCGGTCATAGGACAGATACTTGCGCGGGACCATCGGCAGGTGGTGCGCCTCGAAGCGGATCGATGTGCCCTCGCCCAGCTGGTCGCGTAGTTTGTCCTTGAGGTTTTGCAGCAACGCGCGGGCATGCTGCGTCTTGCCTGCGCCCGCGCCGATGCCTGCGGTAACGTGGTCATACTTGGGAAACACCCAGGCGTACAAATCGGGGCTGACATCGTCGCCGAGATAGAGCGCGGCGCGTTTCTCCCAGTACGCCATGGCATGCGGGGGGAGGTGGATGCGCTCCTGATAGGCTACGGCCATTGGCAGGCGCTCCAGGCCGAGAGATTTGGCGACGGACGAGTACGCCCCGTCCGCGCCGATTACCGCATCGACCTCGACCGTGTGAGCGTTCTGGCGCTTGTCCTCGTAGGTCACTTGCGCGCCTTGCGTGTGGACGCGCATACTGGTGAACTTGCCCTCGATCAATTCTGCGCCGGCGTCCACCGCCTGCTGGCGGATATAGCGGTCGAACTTCTCGCGCCGCACCATGGCGATGAACTCGTGATCCGTGGGGCGGCTGCTGGCGACGGGAAACTCGGTGGTGCGATGAGGCGAGGCGACGACCGCGATGGTCACCTTGCGGTCAATCAACTCGTCGGGCAGGTTGTATTCGCTAAACGCGAGCGGCGGGACGGCCCCGCCGCATGGTTTGATGTAATTCAAATCGCGCTCAAGCAGGATTGTATCGATGCCCTGGGCGCGCAAGGTGCGCGCGGCAATACTACCGCCAACTGACGCTCCGACAACGAGTACCCTTGCCATGATTGAACTCCGTTACCTGTGCGCTGCCTTTATGCCAAACCGATCGCAGCCGCGAGCATGCCCCACACGTATAGCGGAATCGCGATGATGTTGTAGCGCACCGACATCTCGTTGACCGGATTCTTGACCAGCTGGAACTGAGTCGGCCACTGACCGACTGTAAACGCGGCAACTACCACAGCGGTGAGCGCGCGCCCCCATAGCAGCAGCAGCGCTATTGCCGCGAACTGCGCCAGGTTAATGGTGATGACAGCCAGCCATGCGGAAATTTGCGCGCCGTAGATCACGGGGATGGACTTGATGCCCATCAGCTTGTCGCCGGCCACGCTCTTAAAGTCGTTGATCGTCATGATGCCGTGGGCGCCGAGTGAGTATACGATTGCCAGCACCAGACTGGGCGCGCCAATTGGGACCTGGAACGTCAGGTGCCCGGCAATCCAGGCCAGACCTTCATAGGCAATAGCCACCGTCAGATTGCCGATCCATCCATTCCGCTTGAAGCGCAACGGGTGGACAGAGTATGAAGTCGCCAGACCAATCCCCAGCGCGCACATCAGCATGACTGCCGGGCCGAGGAACAAGCCAACCAGCAACGCGCTGACAGCCAGGACAAAGATGGTGGCGTACACCACCGTCAATGAGACTTTGCCCGAAGGAATCAGACGATCGGGTTGGTTGATCGCATCCACATCGCGATCGCAATAGTCATTGAGCACCTGTGAAAAGCCTGTCAGCAACGGGCCTGCCATCGCCATGCCGATAGCGATCTTGCCAATGCTGATGATACTTTGTCCAATGTCAGCGGTGAGGTTGAAGTAAACGCTGTGACTTGCGATCGCGCCGACCATGAATGCCCAGGCGGGAGCGAACCAGGTATGCGGCTTCATCAAGGTAAGGCTCTTTGCGAAAATCGATTTCTCAGTCGCCTTGCCTGAATCAATTCCAGAATCAATGATTTCAACCTGTTTGAGCATGCGCGTCTCCGTAATGAGGAAAGAGTGGACAAATAATACAACGGGTTTGCCCAAATTGCACATCAAGTTTGATCAAATGATGGACAGACTTACAGGCTGACGAACGGGAATTAAAGACGATCAGCATGATAAAAAAGTGGCTTTGAGATGTGGCAGGAAATAGTTAGACAAACACCGCATATACACAAATCAAAGACATGACAAATGTAATATGGCAATTAGTTACATTTTGCCAGTTGACAAGTCGGCACACAAACCTTAGAATCACCTGAGACGCCCCTCTCCCAGAGATGGTGCAAACTGGTAACAAGAAAAACCAGAAAGTGCCAGTCGAAAATTTATTTGGAGGTAATGAAATGAACGACAAGGTACCGGAGAAGTGGAAGCCACTATTCACGAATGAGGAGTGGTTGGAGCATGGATTGGTTGTCTATGGATCATGGGCATTTCTCGCGCTCGCGGTTGTGTTGCACATCGTGTTCGCGTCTGTCAAGCCCTGGATCACCAAGTAAGCTCACTGACAACCCAAGTGACTGTTTGTGTAACCTTTAGACACATACAGGGAAAGGAAAAGGTAAAATGAAAGAGCCCAAGTTTCTTGAATTCCGCACCAACCTCATTCTTTATTTGGTGTTCGGAGTGGTCATGGCGTTGTTGATCCACTTCGTGGTTCTCAGCTCGTCATACAACACGTTCTGGCTGAAGTAAGCCTTCGTAAGCAATCATTTTGCCGGCGTGTCGCTGAGCTCTCTACCAGTAAACATGGGCAAGAGGGAATCAAGAGAACAAAGCGATACGCCGGCATTTTTTGTAACTACTCGTAATCGCATTTCCGTTGGAACAGGTTCGCGCTGACGGCTTTGAGGAGATTCAGTTACTTTCTGCGAGTGATATTATTCTTTTTATTGATTCACTCTTCCTCCGCGCCGACCACATAAACCTCTCCCGACGGACCAAGATAACATAGGAGACGTACTATGCTTTCATTCGAAGCAAAGTATCGTCGTGAGGCGATCGATACCCCTGCGATTCCATTGTTGGGATTGGGCCTGTTCAAGTTATGGATTGGCCGATTCTACGTGGGATTCTGGGGCATTATTGCGCTTCTGTTTGGCACAATTGGAGCATCGATTTGGCTGTGGCGAGTTGTGTTACTCGACGTCACCAAGTCCGGTAATCCGTTGGTTAATTTTGTTCGCGGCCAGATTGAAGCCCCTTCGCCTGACATCGGTACTCATTTCACGACCGATCCTGCAAAAGGCTTTTGGTGGCTGGTAGTTGTCGCTTGCGCAACCATTACGTTTATCTCGTGGATGATGCGCCAGCTTGATATTTCCCGTATCCTCAAGATGGGTTACCAGGTGCCGCTTGCTTTCAGCGTAGCCATTTCTGCGTGGGTCACCATCCAGATCATCCGACCGATCCTGCTGGGAAGCTGGGCGGAAGGATTTCCTCTGGGTGTTCTGGCGCACCTTGACTGGCTGTCGACGTTCGGCTATCGGTTTTACAACTTCTATTACAACCCGTTCCACGCGCTAGGCGTAGCCCTGCTTTTTGGCAGTGGCTTTGTGCTGGCGCTGCATGGCGCAACCATTCTGAGCGCGGCCGGCAAGAAGAAGGAAGGCGTAACCGATCACAACATCAATACGTTCTACTGGGATTTCCTGGGATACAGTATTGGCGAGATCGGCATTCACCGTCTGGCTTTCTGGACGGCTCTGATGTGCGTCCTTCTCAGCAACCTGTGCCTTGTGCTCTCTGGAACGCTGGTTCAAAACTGGAGCGCTTTCTGGAACTTCTGGAATAAGCTCCCGTTCTGGAGCGGATTTTAGGTAGGAGGCAACAATGGCAACACAAGTTCAAACCCGCCGTGATTCCGCTGATTGGCGATTGAATAAGCGCTTCTACGTCAAGTTTATTGAGGGGTTGGCTGACACACAGATCGGCCCGCTCTATATTGGCGTCTGGGGCGTCCTGGCAATCGCCTTCTTCGGGATGACTGTTTTCCTGATTCTGTTTGGCTATCTGGCAAGCGTCGGTTACAACCCGA
Source organism: uncultured bacterium (assembly GCA_903921365.1). Taxonomy (GTDB): domain Bacteria; phylum Chloroflexota; class Anaerolineae; order J036; family Brachytrichaceae; genus CAIXPS01. Next base: position 9,104 of record CAIXPS010000266.1, read on the forward strand.
TCCGCTTTGTCCGCGAGTTTTTTGTCCTGAGCATCGAACCTCCTGCGCCGAGCTATGGGTTGAAGATGGCGCCGCTGGCTCAAGGCGGATACTGGCAGATCGCCACGTTTTTCCTGACGCTGTCGATAGTCTTCTGGCTGATCCGCATCTGGTCGCGCGCAATTGCCAACAATATCCGCCCAACGGTGCCGATCATCTTTACGGCGGCTATTTTCCTGTACGCTGCGATCTACATCATTCACCCCATTTCGATGGGCACATGGAATGAGGCGCCGGGTCATGGTCTGCGCGCGCAACTGGTCTGGGCCAATGCATTCAGCATCAAGTACGGCAACTTCTATTACAACCCATTCCACATGCTCTCAATCTTTGGATTACTGGGCAGCTGCCTTCTGCTAGCGATGCATGGCGCGACCATTCTGGCAACCATACCGTTGAATTCACACCGTGAAATCGACGAAGCAGAGCATAGCACCGCAGGCACGCACAAGGCGCAGTTGATCTGGCGCTGGGTCATGGGCTTCAACGCGACGGCGACCAGCATCCACACATGGGCCGCTGCTATCGTCGTGCTCGCTATGGTCGCAGGCGCACTCGGTGTGATCCTTACGGGCAAAATCGAGCCAGATTGGTTCCATTGGGCCTGCCGGGCAGGGATTGTGCCTGGCGTGATTCAGGCTGGCGCGGGTAACGTGCCGGCGTGTCTGCCATAAAGGAGCATGCCATGAGCACACCAAATAACACCCCTGAAGGGGCAATCGCTGTATACAACGACAAGCAGGCGAGCATACTACTGATCGTCCATTAAATTGCTAAACCTTTATATAGGCAATCCGGCACCAGCGAAGAATGAAGAAACGACATCAGGCTTACAGCGTAGACGCCTGATAGCCAAGCCGAGAGTATGGTGAAGATCAAGCAAATTCACACAACAGACGTTGCGCAACTCAACGTACTTGAGATGCTTCCAGGTTCCTTCGTCTGGATTGAGATCGGGCGCATAAGCCGGCAACCTCTCCAGATGAATGTGTTTAGCCGCTCCATCAGCCAGATATGCTTTGACCTCGCTAGCGCGATGAATCGGCGATCCGTCCCAGATCACCAGCAGCTTGTCATTCGTTCGTGCGCGCAAACACTTCAAGAAGTGAACACTGTCTGTTGCTCGCATCGAATCATCTCTCATCATGGTAAACAACTGCCCCTGTGGCGTAATGGCACTCATCACAGAGACATGGTCGCGGGTTTGATAGACACGCAGAACCGGCGTACAGCCAATCGGCGCATAGGTTCTGACCGCCGCGGGCAACAAGTAGAAACCCGATTCATCCACAAAAGCCAGGGTTCTGTGCTCAAGTCGCGCTCTTTTTTTATCTCCAGCCACTCTTCACTACGCCAACGTGTAATAGCATCCTCGTCACGTTGTGTCGCGCGTTCGATTGGCATCTGCGGCGTCCACTTCAATTCCTTCAGCAAACAAGCCACATGGGATTTGCAGTATGTCACACCCAATTCCCACTCAATTACTTTGGCAACTCGAAGACATGTCCAAACACCACCGCGGAATCCATACGCTTCAGCGCCATGTGACAGAAACTCCGGGATCGCCCACTTCTGCTCATCTGTTAAGAGCCGTGGACGTCCAGTATGGGGGTGTGCCAGTAACCCACCTTCTCCTTGCTCTCGCACGGTCGTGAACCACTGGCTGACAGCTCCTTTTGTTGCTCCCAACGCTTGTGCAATTTGTTCTTGTGTCCATCCTTGCCGCTTAAGTTCAACAGCTTGTAGCCGTCGAGATTCCGCTCTTGCCTGCCTTTGCGATATGCGTGCCACCATGAACTGGTTGTAACATCAATTTCAGTTTAGTGATTTACTGGACGGTCAGTA
>CAIXPS010000267.1 GCA_903921365.1 uncultured bacterium
CGCGATGCGGGTTATATCCGCGCCCGGCGCGAAGGTCGCTGGGTGCACTATTCCGTCAACACGGAAACGCTTGCAGCCATCTATCCCGTGATTTGCCGGCTGTTTAACCCGGAGTGCGTCAGCGACAAGAAAAGCGCCTGCTAATGTGACATGCAGGCGAAATCAGCGCCCTATGGCGTTTTTTTTAAAGTAATATATCAACGTTCGTTGATACAGAAGTGAGTACTGAGGAGAAAACGTAAATGAGCCAGGATAAGTTACGCATGTTATTCATATGTACCGGCAATTCTGCCCGCTCGCAAATGGCTGAAGCCATGTTGCGCGATCTGACCAGGGAACGGGCTGACGTTTTCAGCGCTGGCAGCGAGCCACGTCCAGAAATCCACCCGCTTGCGGTGCGCGTCATGCGAGAGAAGTTTCACCTGGATCTAACGGGACAATATCCCAAGCCCATCACGAAGTACCTTGGCCAACATTTTGATTACATCATTGCGGTTTGCAACAAAGCGGCTGAAGCATGTCCAGTGTTCCCCGGCGACCCGGAGCGAATCAACTGGTTCTATGACGACCCCGCCGTTGTGGTCGGAACACCTGAACAACAATACCGCGCTTTCGAGACGGTGGCGCGCCAGATGATGGTGCGCATGCGCACATGGATTGAACTTCCCGCGATCTCAAACCGTCTCAAGCTAATTCCAATGGCATGATGAAAACTCTCCAACAGCATCTCAAGACACTTCGATATGAAAACGTGTGAGCCATGAACACTACAGATTACCTGATTGTGAAACCCTCAATTATTGGTGAGGACGGCGCCAGAATGTATTACACGCGGTCGGCTGCAACCTATGACTGGCGCACGAGTTATGAAACAGCGCATCACCGCGAAGCGATTCAACGGATCGGCATCCGTGAAGGCGACCACGTGCTTGAAGTCGCTTGTGGCACTGGGCGGGCGACGGTCGAACTGGCGCAGCAAGTCGGGCAGATGGGCAAACTTGACGCGCTAGACCTGACACAGGCCATGATGGCGCGGGCTCAGGAGAAAATTCGGGGGCTGGGACTACAGCAGCGAGTTGAGTTCCGCACTGGAAACGCAAACCATCTCCCATACGAGGATGGCGCGTTCGATGTTCTCTATAACGCATACATGTTCGATCTGATCCCGGTTGAGCAATTCACCACGATCCTGACCGAGTTCAAACGCGTCCTGAAACCGGGCGGCCGGCTCATGCTGGTCAACATGAGCAAGGATCGGGGCGGCAAAACGCTGTACGAGGCGCTCTATAGACGCGGTTTGGCCGGTGCATGCCGTCCAGTCGCATTGAGCGGTGTCTTAAATACCGTCGGGTTCGAAAGCATCACCCGCCAATACCGCAGGAATGTTGCGGGGATCATACCGCTCCCATTCGGCACTGAAATCGTCAGCGGGCGCAAAGCAATAACAGCATAAATGGCGCCTGGCGCATCTGGCGCCACATTAAATCAGAAGACTTTTCAGAGGAAACATAAACATGACAACAAATTCTATTATTCAAATTCAAGACATCAACATTCACGACGAAGTGCGTGGGCACTACGCCGGGCGCGCCGCGGATCTGCTCGAAGGCAAGGCGGCGGCCTGTTGCGGCGACTCGGGCTCGTGCGGCTACACCAGCGCCGATCTGGCGGGGCTGCCCGCTGAGGTCACAGGGACATCGTTTGGGTGTGGCGACCCGATATCACTAGCAAAACTCACGCCCGGTCAGCGCGTGCTCGATCTCGGATCGGGCGGTGGGCTGGATTGCATGCTCGCTGCGCAGAAAGTCGGCGCAGCGGGCTGGGTGATCGGCGTCGACATGACGCCAGAGATGCTTGCGCTGGCGTGGCGCAATGTGGCGAAAGTGGGGTTGCGCAATATTGAGTTTCGCTATGGGCACATCGAAAAACTGCCTGTGGAGAGCAACAGCATCGACGTGATTCTGTCCAATTGCGTGATCAACCTGTCGCCCGACAAGCCGGCGGTGTTCGGCGAAGCCTACCGCGTGCTGGGCGCCGGCGGCAAGTTTGCCGTGTCCGATATTGTGTCTGACGCCGACATCCCGGCATCGGCGCAGGCCGACCTGATCAGCCTGGCGGGATGCGTCAGCGGGGCGA
>CAIXPS010000268.1 GCA_903921365.1 uncultured bacterium
GACGTAGCCGCCGACCCGCGTGTCGGCCAGGTGCTACGTGGATAAATGACGTAGCCGCGAAGCGGGACCCGCGTGTCCGCCCGGCTGCTTGCGCCACATCAGGCGACCACATGGGGTCGCGGCTACGTGGATAAATGACGTAGCCGCCGACCCGCGTGTCGGCATGGTGCGATGTACGGAGTTATTTTTTTGTCATCAGCGCGTTTCGGCTCCGCGTGTCAGGCGCGAATTCATTCGCGACGTTCTCGCGCGTCATTCACAGCATTCACCGCACTCGCAACAATTCGCGACACTCTACATCTTGTGGTGAACCTGCAGGCTGCGCACCTTGAGTCCCTTGTCGCGCACCGCCCGGATGCCGTTCACGGCGGCAGCGGCTGCGCTAAGTGTGGAAAGCAGTGGAACTCGGTTCATGGTCGCCGCCGCGCGGATGGCTTGACCATCGGTGTATGCCTGTCGTCCCAGCGGGGTGCTGATGACAAGCGCCACCTGATCCTGCGCGATTAAGTCCACCACATGCGGTGAACCCTCGCTGACCTTGTTCACACGGCGCGTGGGAATGCCGAGTTTGTTCAACCATTGCGCCGTCCCACTCGTCGCCAGGATTTCAAACCCCAGCCGGTGCAGGTCGCGCGCGATTTTGGTCACCGCACCTTTATCAAAATCGTTCACGGTAATCAGGACGCAACCGCTCGTCGGTAGTGTTCCACTGGCAGCCATCTCCGCCTTGGCAAATGCATGGCCGAAGTTGGAGGCATGACCCATCACCTCGCCGGTGCTGCGCATTTCCGGACCAAGCCGCACAAACGCCCCCGGGAACTTGTTAAACGGCAACACCACTTCTTTCACAAAAAAGCCATCGAGCTTTGGCTCTTCTGTGAAACCGATCTCTTTGAGCGATTGATGCACCGCGATGCGCGCAGCGATCTTTGCGAGCGGGACGCCCGTCGCCTTGGACACATAGGGCGTCGTGCGGCTGGCGCGCGGGTTTACTTCGAGCACATACACCACATCATCCTTGATCGCAAGCTGCGTGTTCATCAAACCGCGCACGCCGATGCGCAGGCCAATCCGTTCAATGTAATCCCGAATGGTATTGAGGTGGTACTCGCTGATCTTGAACGGCGGCAACACGCAGGCGCTATCACCGCTGTGCACTCCGGCTTCTTCGATGTGCTGCATGATGCCGCCGATCACCAATTGCGTGCCGTCTGCAACCGCATCGACATCGATCTCGTACGCATCCTCCAGGTAGCGGTCAATCAGCACCGGGGCATCCGGGGAAACCTTGGTCGCCTCGGCAATAAATACCGCGAGGTCTTCGTCGTCATACACGATCCCCATCGCGCGCCCGCCAAGCACATAGGAGGGGCGCACAAGCACGGGATAACCGATACGCGAGGCAACCACGCGCGCTTCCGCGAGCGACATGGCCGTCCCATTCTCAGGTTGTGGAATCTCCAGTTCACGCAGAATCTCCGCGAACAGTTGCCGATCCTCGGCGAGCGCGATCGCATCCGGCGATGTGCCCCATATTGGCACACCCGCCTTCTGCAGCGCCTTTGCGAGGTTCAGCGGCGTCTGACCGCCGAATTGCACCAGCATAGGCACAGGCACATTGGGATCAGAGTGCAGAGACTCGTTTTCCCAGATATTCAGAACATGCTCGATGGTTAATGGCTCAAAATACAGGCGGTCGGCCGTGTCATAATCGGTGCTCACGGTTTCCGGGTTACAGTTAACCATGATCGTCTCGTAACCCAGCGCCTTGAGCGCATAACACGCGTGCACGCAGCAGTAGTCAAACTCGATGCCCTGCCCGATCCGGTTTGGTCCGCTGCCGAGGATGATCACCTTGCGCCTGTTGGTAACCTCCGACTCATCGTAGCCGTCATAGTTGCTATACAGGTAGGGAGTCGCCGATTCAAACTCCGCGGCGCAGGTATCCACACGATAGAACGATGTGACAATCCCCTGTGATTTACGATGCGCGCGCACACCAAGCGCAGTCGGTCGCGCGCCGTCGCGACCCGGCTTGACTAACAACGCAATATAAGCATCGCCAAAACCTTCACTCTTGGCGCGCTGCAGCAATTCCATGGGCAACGATTCGAGTGTGTGCTGCCCCAGATCACGCTCCGTCTGCAACAAACCAGAAATTTGATCGATGAACCAGGCATCGTAACCCGTGCTGGCATGTATCTTGTCCGCGCTATAGCCTTCGCGCAACAGCTGCGCCACATCGAACAAACGTGACGCCGTCGGCACGATCACCGATTCTGCCAGCGGTGTGGCTGTTGGAGCATTTGGCGTCAGCCCGACCTTGCCGATCTCAAGCGCCTGCACCGCTTTGTTCAGCGCTTCCTTGAAGGTTCGACCGATTGCCATCACTTCGCCCACCGACTTCATCTGCGGGCCAAGCGTGCTGTCGGCGCCGGGGAACTTCTCAAACGCCCAACGCGGTATTTTCACGACGACGTAGTCGAGCGAAGGCTCAAAGCTCGCGGGCGTCTTCTTCGTAATGTCGTTTGGGATCTCGTCAAGTGAATAGCCCACTGCGAGCAACGCGGCAATCTTTGCGATCGGGAAACCTGTCGCCTTGGAGGCCAGTGCGGACGAGCGCGAAACGCGCGGGTTCATCTCAATGACAAAGGGTTCGCCGGTCTGCGGGTTCACCGCAAACTGGACGTTGCTGCCGCCCGTCTCCACACCCACGGCGCGCATCACAATCTTCGCCATATCACGCAGGCGTTGCAATTCCTTGTCGGTCAAGGTTTGCACGGGCGCGACAGTGATGCTATCGCCGGTATGCACGCCCATCGCATCAAGGTTCTCGATGGAACACACGACGACGAAATTGTCCTTGTGGTCGCGCATCACCTCAAGCTCATATTCCTTCCAGCCGATGACGCTTTGTTCGATCAGCACCTGATGCACGGGGCTCTCATGGATGCCCTTAGCGCATTTTATGCGCAGTTCCTCGGCGGAATAAGCGATGCCGCCGCCGCTACCGCCAAGCGTAAATGACGGCCTGATCAGGACGGGGTACCCGATGACTTCCGCAAACCGGAGCGCGGCATCGACGGTGGTCACTGCCTCACCCTGCGGGACTTGCAGCCCATGCGCGATCATCGCTTCCTTGAATAACTGCCGGTCTTCAGCAAGTTTAATCGACTCAACTTTTGCGCCGATCAACTGCACGCCATGACGGCGCAGAATGCCAGCCTCTTCCATTTCTGTCGCCAGGTTCAGACCTGTCTGACCGCCCACGGTTGGCAGCAGAGCATCCGGCTTCTCGATCTCGATGATCTTCTCAACAATTTCGGGCGTTAGCGGTTCAATGTAGGTGGCGTCGGCAAACTCAGGGTCGGTCATGATCGTGGCAGGGTTCGAGTTCACCAGAACAACGCGATATCCCTCACGACGGAGGACCTTGCATGCCTGTACCCCGGCGTAATCAAATTCACACGCTTGCCCAATGACGATGGGACCTGACCCGATGATCAGAATTGTTTTAATGTCGGTTCGTTTCGGCATGGTCTGTATCTTAGCAGGAAGAATATGCGATTCGCGTGACGCTCGTAATAAGATGGCCTGAATATAGCGGTTTGACAAACATGCCAGTTATCCGTATGATTCGGGTCGTGCAGCCAAACTTCACAAATGTCGGGCAACACATAATCACTGTGCCAGACTCGGCACGGTTTGCTTCAATATCCTTCCTTGAGGAGGTGACAGACCCTTATTGAGTAATATCGGTCAAACTATCCTGTTCACTCGTACCGTGGTTTCTTCGCAGCATAGTGTTTAATATTTTTGTCGAGTTGTATTTGCTAAGTCAGGTATTTCGAGGAGAAACGAAAGATGAGTTCATCTAAAAAGTCCACTCTGTCACGTCGACAGATGCTCACTGTAATGGGCGCCACCGGCGCAGCCGCCGCGTTAGTCGCCTGCGGTGCAGCGACACCGACCGCCGCCCCAGCGACAGCTGTTCCCGCAGCAACCGCCGTTCCCCCAACCGCTGCCCCTGCAGCAACCGCCGTTCCAAAGCCAACCGATGCACCGACGGCTGTTCCACCAACCACCGCTCCTGCAGCGACCGCAACGGCCGCGCCGAAGATGGTCACCAGCGGCGGCAAGCAGTTGCCTGCCGACGCAGCTTCAGCCGACCAACAGGTGCTCCTGTATGCCGGGGCAGTTCCGGGACCGGGCCAAGGTGTGGATGCGCAGATTACCGCCAGTGTTTACGCCCGCGGTGGTCTCGCAGACTTGTATTCATTGCCGCTCAACCGGTTGAGTCACGACTTTGACATGGTTCCTGGTTCTGCGACTGAATGGAAAGTTTCAGATGATGGTCTGAAGTGGACATTTACGTTGCGCAAAGACCTTCCATGGTCGGACGGCAGCGGAATGGTCACCGCTGACGACTTTATCGCCACATTCCAGCACATCGCCGATCCCAAGACGGCTTATGACTTCACGTGGTACTGGGATACTGGCAACGGTAACCTCAAAGGGTTAGGGGAAGCGCTCAAAGGCACGATTACGCCTGACAAGATCGGCGTCAGCAAGACCGACGACTTCACCCTGGTCGTCGAGACATCCGTGCCAACCCCGTACCTGCCCCGTTTGTGCATTTACATGAATCCGTTCAATGCAAAGGCGCTGAAGGCAAGCGGTCCGAAGTACATGAACGATCCCAAGACCACCATATCTTCAGGGCCGTTCGTCATCACGAGTTGGGATCCCACGCGTTGGGAGGCCACTGCCAACACGAAAGTGCCCGATGATGTCAAACCTTTCTTCGAGCGCATCCTTAGCGTTCCGTATCCAAACGGTTTCCAGGCTTATCAAGCCGGTCAAATAGATATGAGCGCGATCGGAAACGCAGCCGATCTGCAAACGGCAATCACTGATCCAGTATTGGCCGCGGACATCCGACCCGATGTCGGCGACTTCCGCACGGATTACTTCTTCTTCGATGTGACGCAGGCGCCGTATGACAATGCGAAGTTCCGCGAGGCGCTGGGGCATCTGCTCGATCGCGAAGCCATCGGCAAGAACATCAGCAAACTTCTGGCTCGCCCCGCCTATTCCTTCCTGGCTGCCGGCTTCCCAGCTGCCAACCCCGAAGGGCTGCGGGATATCCAGTCGTTCGATGTGGAAAAGGCTAAGAAAGCTTACGCTGATTCCGGCGTAAAGATCGACAAACTGACACTGACGTATCGCGACGACTTCGCACTGTACGAGGCGATCAGCGCCTTCTATGCGGACTCGATCAAGACCAACCTCGGCATCACTGTTGAGATCAAGAAACTCCCTGTGAAGGACTACTCAGCCGCGTTGCTTGCTAAGCCATCGCAGATTCTGTTTGGCGCGATCTCCTACGGCATGGACTACCTTGATCCCTCGAACATGCTCGGCGTGTTTGTCGGCAACAAGAAAGGCGGTCGCCACACATGGAACGACACCGCCTACCAGGACTTGCTGGCCAAAGCCGGGCCGATGACGGATATTGCGGCGCGCACAGCACTCTATCAGCAAGCTGAAAAGCTCATGACGGAGAGCTTCGCGTTTGTATGGATGGTTACACGGACGCCGCTGAACCTGCTCAAACCATACATGAAGGGCGAAGGCACACTACCAGGCAAGGTTAACAAGAATCCTGGTATCGCCTGGCCCCAACTCAGCGCAATGACTCCCTACGTATCATCGACCTACATTGGAAACAATGTGACCAAGCGCACAATTCCGTAGTTTCTTTCGCAAGTAAAACGCATAAAGGAGTGGAGCCGGCTTGGCTCCACTCCTTTACTCTATCCATTAATTTTGGTGATGCAGGAACTATGGCACGTTATTTACTAGTACGCTTCTTTGGCTTCATTTTTGTCATTGTGACGGTTTCATTTATCACCTTCTTCCTGATGTGGAGCACGCCTGGCGGGCCGTTCGATGAGTCAAAAATGCCGTTGGAAGGAGCTGCGAAGGCAAATATACTAAAGAAGTACGGGCTCGATCAGCCTTTTTACGTACAGTGGTTCAAGTATATGGTCAACGCCGTTCAGGGCGACTTCGGAACATCCTTTCAGTACCAGACACCAGTGAAGGACCTGTTTCTTAAGTTTTGGCCCAATAGCCTGCTATTGGGTGTGCTTTCGTTGGCATGGAGTTTCCCAGTAGGGATCATAATTGGCGTCATTGCAGCGCTAAAACGGAATACAGTGATTGACTACTTTATCACTACGTTCGCACTTGTCACCAGTTCACTCCCCCAGTTCGCGGTGATCTTCTTCGCACTGGCGATATTCGCGGTGTGGCTGAAAGTAGTGCCCTATGGAGGTTGGATTGATCGCACCCCAGACTTGAAAGTGCTTATCTTACCAGTGTTGATTTTTGGTATGGGAACGGTCGGGTCGCTGGCGCGATACACGCGTTCGGGTATGCTGGATGTGCTAGGGCAGGACTATATTCGCACTGCCAGGGCGAAAGGCGCCAAGCGATCCGTAGTGATCTTCAAGCACGCCATGCGAAACATGCTTGTGCCCATCGTTACCATCTTCCTGCCGACGGTAACCAACATCCTCTCCGGCTCAATCTATGTTGAACTGGGTTTCGTTATTCCCGGCGTCGGACGGTTTTTCCTCCTGAGCATCTTTGCGCGCGATTACCCTATGATTATGGCAACAGTTCTCATCGCAGCGACGATTTTGTCTGTCACCTACTTATTGACGGATGTAGCGTATACGTTACTTGATCCACGCATTCGACTCGCATAACCGGAGTGACGATGGCTACACAAACATACGCAGACAAACTAGCGACGCCTGAACACACCTATAAGTCACTGACGCCCTTTCAACTGGCGTTCAGGAGATTCCGCAAGCACAAACTTGCCATGGTTGGATTCGTCATTATCTTCATATTCTTTTTTATGGGGATTTTTGCGCCGGTTATTTCTCCCTATCCTTACGACAAAACAAGCATCAAGGTATTCTATGAACCCGGCAAAGATCCAGCGCACATCCTTGGAACCGATAACGTCGGGCGTGATTATCTAAGCCGTGTCATTTGGGGCGCCAACACCAGTCTAATCGTGAGTATGAGCGTGCAGGCATTTTGTCTGGTCGTAGGCTTGGCTCTGGGCTTCATGGCAGGTTGGTTTGGAGGCGTCTGGGATTACGTCTTAAGCCGCATCATCGAAGTTGTTGGCGCCATGCCGGGACTGATGTTCCAGATACTCATCATGACCTTGCTTGGGAATGGATTGTGGAATGTCATCATAGCGATAGCAATCCTGAGCTGGCCTGGTTGGGTGCGTCTGGTGCGCGCACAGGTATTAGCTTACCGCACGCGTGACTTTATGGAAGCCTCACGCGCACTCGGCGCAAGCACCTCGTTTATCGCCTGGCGGCACATGTTCCCAAACATTTTGAACCCACTGTTGATCGCAATCAGTTTTGGCGTTCCGGGCTTTATTGTTGCAGAAGCAGGACTGAGCTTCCTGGGGCGTGGCATTAATGACCCGGTAGCCAGTTGGGGCAAGATGTTGGCATCCGCGGGTGACTATGTGAGCAGCTACATCTACATGGGAATAATCCCAACGGTTATCATCATCATCGTCATTATTGGGTTCTCGTTCTTTGGCGACGGCGTCCGCGACGCACTCGACCCGCAATCAGATCGAGCGACAGGTGGGTAGTTCATCACCTGATGCAACCCGACAAAAAAGCCCGTCGCTACGCGCGATGGGCTTTTTTTGTCGGTGCTAAGGGGTCTATTTAATCGTCAACTTACCGTTCATACGGATGAAATAACCCGGGAAGGTGCAGAAAAACTGGTACTCTCCAGCCGGAGGCGCTGAAAATGTTATCGTGTCAGTGGCGCCTGGCTTGATAAGCTTGGTGTTCACGATAATATCCGGGTCGCCGGGCTTCAAGTAACCAGTCGCTTCGCTCTCCGCAGACCCATTTGTTGCCACCGAAAACATTTTCCCTGGCTTAGCAAGCACCCAATTGAACTGTTTATCGGTGGATTTGTTAGTGAGCGTCAAAGTAATCTTCGAGCCAGCCGGCGCCTCAAGTGCTTTGCTTGAATAATCAACCGAATCATCCGCGCTCTCCTCTAATGTCACGGCTGGCCCGGTCGCTTCAGCCGTAGGCGCAGCAGCACCGCCACCACATGCAGCCAATATCATCGAGCCAATTCCAAAACCACCCATTACGAGCGACGACCGAATAAACTCTCTCCGGGTAATACCTTTGAACATCTCTGATTATCCTCCGAACAATATAAAGTCCTCTGCTGAGTGCCACTTCGGGGTGAAGCTCAAGTCGGATAATTTTACCGCAGATACTCCTGCAAAAACCCTTCGGGTGAGTACACCCGAAGGGTTTCTCTATACATCCCATCCCGCCAGGCAGTGAGCCGCCTGATGCAACGTTTCATCTTTTTTGCAGTAACAGAACCGTATCATAGTGCGGCTGAGGGACTTATGCCAGTAGAAGGACGACCCCGGCACGGATGCCAGACCGGCCTCGCGCACCATGCGCATCGCAAACTCCGTATCATCTTCGGCGCTCAACTCCGAGTAATCCGCCATGATGTAGTAGGCGCCTTCAGGGACGCTCGGTTTGAAGCCTTTCTGTCGCAAGGCAGCCAGCAGGATGTCCCGTTTGCGCCTGTATTCGGCCTTCAACCCTGAATAGTAGTCTGCGCCCAAGGTGAGTGCCACCGCGCCAGCCTCCTGCAACGGCGTAGGGGCGTTGACGGTCATGAAGTCGTGGACCTTGCGGATGGCAGTGGCAATCGATGCCGGCGCAAAGCAATAACCCAGCCGCCAACCGGTGATGCTGAACGTCTTGCTGAGTCCGCTGATCGTGATGGTTCGCTCAGCCATGCCGGGCAACGTCGCCATAGGGACATGGGCATGCTCGTCATAGGTGATGTGCTCATAAATCTCATCCGTGATCGCCAGCACGTCGTGTTTGATGCAGAGCGCGGCGATGGTTTCCAACTCTTCACGTGAAAATACGTGCCCGGTCGGATTATGCGGCGAGGTGATGATGATCGCCCGTGTCTTCGGCCCGAATGCCGCTGCCAACTCGTCCGGATCGAAATGCCAGCGACTCGACCCTGTGCCATCCGAGCTGATCGTCGGCGCGCGCAGCGGGACAAGCCGTGGGATCGCGCCGCACATCCACGCATCCGGCCGGTAGTTCTCGTAGAAAGGTTCGAACAGGATAACTTCATCACCTGGATTGGTGGTCGCGAGCAATGCCGCAAGCATGCACTCGGTTGCGCCGCAGCACACGGCGATATCAGTCTGTGGATCGATATTCAGGTTAAACCTGCGCCGATAAGACTCGGCAATGGCAGTGCGCAGCGAGAGCGTCCCCCACGTGATCGAGTACTGGTTCGCATCGGCGCGTATGGCGCGAACAGCCGCTTCCTTGACCACGTCCGGCGCCGCAAAGTCGGGGTAGCCCTGCGCCAGATTCACGGCGCCCGCCTGGATTGCGATGCGCGTCATCTCACGGATTACTGACTCTGTGAAGTTACTCACACGATCTGATGTCTGTGCTTTACTCATTACACCTCTTACACCTCTGCTAGTTACGATACTCATCACCGCAATCGCCGATGACCTTAAAGAGATCACGCGACTGGTCCAGAACCCCGTTGATCAACGCATGGTCGTCAGCGTCGAGCACGAAGCCAAACACACGCTGATTGTCATCCCGGTGCTCCGCCAGCCCAAGCCGCGCGCCGATAATAACACCTGCAACCATCGGCCTGTCCAGCACATAGCGAACCGCCACATTGGAGAGGGTAACGCCATATTTATCCGCAATTTGCTTGAGCACTCGCAACAGGGACTGGAACAACGCCCACCCGCCCCAGGCGTCGACCATGCGTTTGTACTTCTGCAGGCTCGCAGTGGCCAGCGCATACCCGCGCGGCTCTGGCTGTCCCAGATATCGCTCCGAGATCAAACCGCCGCACAATGCGCCATAAGAAAGTAACCCTATGCCGTGTTCCCGACAGTAAGCGGTCATCTGGACTTCGGGACGCCTGTCGATCAATGAGTATTGTGCCTGGTTCGACACGACCCGGATACCCTTTTCCGTGATCAGGCGCAGACGCTCAGTGTCAAAGTTTGTCAATGCGAGATAGCGAATCTTACCGGCGTCGCGCAACTCGCCAAGAAAGTTGAGCGCATCGATGTAACCCGGGTCGCGATACTCCCACCAGTGGAACTGCAGTAGATCAAGCGCTTGAGCATCCATCCGCCGCAAAGAAACATCGACGGCCTGTTCAACCTGCTTACGCGTGATCTTGCCAGGTCGTGGCACCCACTTTGTAAACGCCTGGATATCGGCGACCGCTTCAGCCCCACGTTCGGCGCGCATCTGCCTGCGAAACGCGCCGATGAAATCCTCGGCAGGGCCGTAATGATCGGCCAGATCCCATGTTGTGAAGCCAGCGTCGTGATACGCGACCATATCGCGCAACGCAGCCTGGGGATTGATTGTCCCGTGGGCGCCTGACACCTGCCACATCCCATTCAGCAGCCGGCAGATGCGGAGATCCGGTGTGAACTGGAGGTAACTTGAGTCGGCTAGCATCATGCGACCTCACTTTCAAATAGCCGCTTGACGCGACTAAACGCCTCGACTTCATTGGTCGATGGCGCAAATTCCATCCCGATCAAGCCCTGCCCGTCCGCATCATACGACAACTCGCGCAGTTTCCGGGCTATATTCACGAAGTTAATCTCACCCGTGCCAGGTTCGTTGCGCGTTGGCACATCGCCGACATGGACGGAATCGTACAGCCCATGGTAATCAACCAACCCCTGGATCAAGTTGCCCGCTGTGCGTTGTTGATGATAACAATCGAAGGTCATGCGAAACTGGGGATGGTTGATGCGCCGGATTGCGTCGGCAGCCAGGTCATGCGTGTGCACCGTGATATCGCCATGCAGGTGGTAGGTATTCAGCGCCTCCAGCCAGACGACCACATCCGTTTTCTCAACCAGTTCCATTACCTTTGCCACGCCGTCGAGAAAGCTGGCATACTTTTCAGCTTGGGTGTAGTTGCGCGACGTGCGTTTCGTCCAGCCATTCACGTCGGTGCTCACTCCCTGAGGCGGCGTATACGGGTCGATTTGCTCGCTGAAGATGAAGAGATGTTTCACCCCCCAGCGCCCGGCAACGTCGAGTGATTCGGCCCACGCGTCGAGACAGTGCGCATGGTCATTGGCGTCGGTCAGCGAGCCGGCTGATTCATCGAATGTCGAGTTGATGTGGCAACCGCATTCGCGACAGGCGGCAGCGGTCTCGTCCATGAGCGCCACGCCTTTAGCGCGCCACATCCAGATGTCAATCGGCTTGATGCCGAGTGCAGCGAACTTTGCCATTCGCTCCGGGAGTGAAACGTCTTGAAACCAAAAGTCAGCATAGCCTGTATAGATCATGTTGCGCACTCCGTGGGCAGGGGCAAGCCCAGCCGTTACTGTCAGATCAATAATTCACGGGCAGGGGCAAGCCCTGCCATTACCGTCAGGTCAACAATTCACGGGCAGGGGCAAGCCCTGCCCCTACAGTTAGATCAACAATTCACCGCCATCGACCTCGATGGCTTGACCCGTTACAAATGCGGAATCGTCTGAGGCGAGGAATGCGACGACGCCTGCGACATCTTCCACCGTGCCTAACCGTCGCACCGGAATGGACTCCATCTTGTTTTTGATATGAGTTCCCAGCGGCCAGCCCTCATGTTGACATATCTCCGCATCAACCCGCGCGACCATATCCGTCATGATTGTGCCAGGGCAGACGGCATTGACCGTGACGCCATACGGCGCGAGGTCCATCGCCGACGCGCGCGTCAACCCGATGACGGCGGCCTTGTTGCTGCAATAGGCCAGGCTATTCTTAAAGCCCGTCCTGCCGGCGATACTGCTCATATTGATGATGCGGCCGTGATTCTGGCGCTTCATCACAGGGGCCACGGCTTTTGTGCAGACAAACACGCCGGTGTAGTTCACGTCGATCATCATCTGCCATTCCTGCATGGAGATGTCCTCCATCGCCGTTCCTCGATAGAGTCCTGCGTTATTGACCCAGATGTCTATTCGTCCGAAATGCGCCATGACGCGCGCAACAACTCCTTGCACTGCTTCGGGATCAGCCACGCTGGCGTCGACGGCCAGCGTCTGCACGCAATACCGCTCGCGCACCTGCGCCGCGACTTTCTCGCACTTATCACATTGCAAATCAACGATCGCAACACAGGCGCCTTCCGCCGCAAAGCGCGTCGCAAATGCCTCACCAAGGCCTTGCGCGCCGCCGGTAACCACAGCGACTTTATCCGTAAACCTATTCATATTTCCTCCTATCAACTCCACCTCCCGCGAATGAATTCGCGATCGACACGCGAGTCCGCTCCGCGTCTACGTCACTCATCCACGTAGCGGCGACCCAGTGTGGTCGCCCGATGTGACGCATACAGGCGGGCGGACACACAGGTCCGCGCCCTACGTCACTCA
>CAIXPS010000269.1 GCA_903921365.1 uncultured bacterium
GAGCAGCGCGGGGTCGGTCGTATATTCCGTTACAAGCGCCAGCGCGGCGGCGCGATCATTTGGTGTTGTCTCACTCATGGGTCTGATTTACGCTCTATCCTTAATCAATAACTATCCGCTCTCCGAGCACCGGCAAGGGTCTGGTGACGTAAAGCTCCAGAAACGCATTCAGGGTGGCAGGAATCTCACGAAGCGTGCTCCATGTCAAGCTGACCGGATATGCCTGCCGATCTGCCACATATCCCACTGCACTAATCCCAAGGGCATCGCAAGTCAGGATAGCCCGATCCAGATGAAAACGCTGCGTCACCAGCACCACATCGCTGAGTCCAAAAATATCGCGCGCGCGATAACAGGTGTCATAGGTGCTGCGACCGGCATAATCCATAACGATATCCTGGTCGGGCACGCCCAATTGCATTGCTGTGCGGCGCATCACTGCCGGTTCATTGTAATCGATGCTTACAGCACCCAGGGCGGTTAGACGGTTGTCCCCGCTCATCAACAACTTGTCCACCACGCCAGCCTTATACAGGCTGACGGCGCTGGCAACGCGGTCGTACAGCATCGGCGTCGGCAGCCCATTCCGCACGCCTGCGCCAAACACCACCGCGACATGGTGATGAGGCACATCCTCGACTTTATCGAACACTCGCCCCTGCGCCTGCAACTGGCTTATCAGCCGCGCCAGCAACGGCATGACCACCGCAATGGCGGCAAGCAGAACCATAAGCTTTTTGATCATAATCAGGAAGGATTGGAGATTGGAGATTTGAGAAGAGAGATTACAGAACGCAGATCAATCTCCATTCTCTAATCTCTCTTCTCCTTCTCCTTCATCTCAAACGCATTGGGGAGAAGTTCGCCAACGGTGGCGAGGGTGTAGTTGCCGCTTGTATCTGCCAGGATCACCATGATATCGGAGCCGAATTCACTCAGGAACTGGCGGCACGCGCCACACGGCGTCCCGGCGTTCTCAGTGACGACGGCGATGGCCTCGAACTCGCGCGCGCCTTCGCTGATCGCCTTGACCACCGCGGTGCGCTCGGCGCAGATCGACATGCCGTAGGCGGCGTTTTCCACGTTGCAGCCGCCATAGACCGCGCCATCCGTCGTCAGCAATGCCGCGCCGACCTTATAGCCAGAATACGGGGCATAGGCGTTCTCACGGGTATTTTTTGCGATCTCAATCAGGACGTTGATAACCGTCTCGACTTCGCTCCGTGAGGCATCTTGCTCCGCAGATGTATCGGGAGCGTCGGCTGGCGCTGGCGTCGACGTCGGTTCCAGCTCGGTTTCGGGGGTTGACTGGCTAGCGGTCACCCGCGTCCGGCGCCTTCGGGTCGGCTTTGCGCTCGTCGTCTGGCTCTTGTTGTTGCTCATGAGTCACTTTTACTTTCAAAATACGCCGGTCGCTGACGCCAAGCACCTCAAACAGCAGGCCGGTAAAGTGCACGGTCGCTCCGACATCTGGCACCTCGCCAAGCTGGTCATAGATAAACCCGCCGAGCGTGTCGCTTTGATCCGTAGGCAACTCCACATGCATCAGTTCGTTCACATCGTCGATCGCCATCCCCGCCTCCAGGATATAACCCTCGCCGTTTGGCAGCGCCTGGAAATCGGGCTCCTCTGTATCATACTCGTCCTGAATCTCGCCGACGATTTCCTCGAGGATATCCTCGATCGTCACCATGCCGGCGGTGCCCCCGTACTCGTCCACCACGATGCATGCGTGGACGCGGCGGTTCTGTAACTCCTCCAGCAGTTCGCTGACCTTCTTGGATTCGGGCGTGTAGTAGGCCTGCCGCGCCAGCTTATCCAGTGGTTGGATCTTCTGCTCGTGGATCACCTTCAGCAGGTCCTTCACATAGAGGAAGCCCACAATGTCGTCGATCGTCTCGCGATACACTGGCACACGCGAGTGTCCGGACGAGATAATCATGTCGAGCGCCTCGTTGAAGTCGGTGCTCACCTCGACCGCCACGATATCGATGCGCGGCACCATCACCTCGCGCGCCACGGTATCGCCGAAATCGAGCACGGAGAGGATCATGGCCTTCTCTTCCTCTTCGATCAGCCCTTCCTCCTCGCCGGCATCCACCATCGTCTTGAGTTCTTCTTCGGTGACCAGCGCGCCGCCGTCGCGCCGCTGCCCGCCCATCGGCAGCGAGAGCAGGTTGCTGAGGAACACGGCCACGCGCACAACCGGCGACAGCACGACGCTGCAGACCTGCATCGGGCGCACGGTGGCAAGTGCGATGGGTTCGGGGTTGCGCACCGCAATGGCCTCCGGCAGCAACCGTCCGAAAATGAAAAGCAGCATGCAGGTGGCGAACATGACGACAACGTAGGCAATCAGCGACACTGCGCCGGCTGTCAGCCACGGTTGTCCCATCCCGTTGATCCAGCCAGTGACATCAGGCACAAATGCCGTTGCGGCAATGCTTGCAGCCAGCACCAGCGTGAAGATCGCCCCCACCTCCGCCGTCGCCAGCAACTGGCTGGAGTTCTCGGTGATGTGCTGGATCACGCGCGCTGAAGTCACGCCGTGCTGTTCGAGTTCCACCAGGCGGGAACGCCGCATATTCACCAGGGCGCTGCGCGCCATTGCAAAAAAAGCGCGCAAGGCCGTCGCAAGGACAAACCAGATGATCACGGCTTGTTCTGACCTTTCCTGCGTATCACACGCGCCGGCAGCCCAACCGCGACAGTGTCTGGCGGAACATTCTTAGTCACAACAGCGCCCGCGCCAGTCGTTGCGTTGGCGCCAATCTCAACCGGCGCCACCAGCAGCGTATCGCTGCCGATAAACGCCCCGTCTCCGATCGTTGTCGGGTTCTTGCGAACGCCGTCGTAATTGCACGTGATCGCGCCGGCGCCGATGTTCACGTTTTCGCCCACTGTGGCATCGCCCAGATAGCTGAAGTGACCCATCTTGCTGTTTGGCCCGAGCGTGCTCTTCTTGATCTCGCCAAAATTGCCCACGTGTGCGCCCGCGCACACATGCGCCCCGCTGCGCAAATGTGAAAACGGCCCGACATCGGCGCCATCGTCCACCCGTGCATCCTCGATCACCGACTGGCGAATTTCACACCCGGCGCCGATAGTCGCGTTCCGCAGGAGTGAGTTCGGCCCAATGGCGCTGTTCGCCCCGATACGCGAACGGCCCAGCACATGGGTGTTCGGCAGGATCACGGTGTCTTCACCAATTGTGACATCCAGGTCGATATAAGTAGCGGCGGGGTCGACGATGCTCACGCCGTTGAGCATATGCGCGCGATTGATGCGCCGGCGCAACGCGGCATCGGCATCGGCCAGATCGACGCGCGTATTAATGCCGATGCACTCGTCAATATCGCCGGCGACGATAGCGCGCGCGGTGCGCCCATCCGCCACAGCAATCTCGACCAGATCGGTTAGAAAATACTCCCCTTTGCGCGGGTTGGGTTTAATGCGCCGCAGTGCATCCCACAGCCATGCCGCGTCGATGCAATAGATCGCCCCGTTCAGCTCGGTAATCTTCAATTGCTCCGGCGTACAGGCCACTTGCTCGACAATGGCCGTCACGTTGCCAGAAGCGTCGCGCGCGACGCGCCCGAAGCCGCGCGGATCATTGACGACGACAGAGAGCAGGCTGAGGGCGGCACCGTGTTGTTTACACTCGTCCACAAGGGACTGCAATGTCTCAGGTCGCACAAGCGGCATATCGGCCGCCGTGACAATCACGTGCGCCGATGGATCATCACGCATCGCGGCCTCGGCCATCATGACGGCATGGCCGGTGCCCAATTGTTCCGCCTGCAACACGAAATCGGCGCGATCGCCAATCGCTGCCTGCACCGCCGCGGAATCGTGCCCCACAATGACGATGGGTTTCTGGCCGGTGGCTCGGATGGCGGCGCGGAGTGCATGTTCGATCAGGGGCAATCCACGCAGAGGGTGAAGGACTTTAGGCAGGCCGGACTTCATCCGCGTGCCTTTGCCGGCGGCAAGCACAATCGCTCTCACCGGCTGCGTATGGGACGAGGGGGCATCTAAATCATGAGATGGCATAGTCTGTGAGGTATATGATAAACGACGATCAACGCGCGACGGAGTTCCGTCGTTTGTCAATCGTCGTTTCGCGTACTCGCGTACTGGGGCGGATGGATTCGAACCACCGAATAACGGATCCAGAGTCCGTCGCCTTACCACTTGGCCACGCCCCAACGGTTATGCGATTTCAGGATTGCGCTTGCGCGCTCCTAAGGCCGCGTCGGTGAGTTATTCTACATCAATCTGCAAGGCTGGGCAAGCGTAAAAAAGAGAAAACTAGAACAAACTCAATTGCTCTGCGCCGCCAGACTTTTCTTCCGGTTCTGTGTTCGCCGGTTTCTTTGACGCGGGTGGAGCGGCCTTCTTCTGCGCATCGGCCAGTATCTCGCGCAACCGTTTGAAGTCTTCCTCAAGCGGCTGGCGCAACGCCGGATTGTGCAGGGCGGCGGCGGGATGATACATCGCGACCACGATGCGCCCCTCGGTGTTTTTGGCGCGGCCATGTATCGCCGAGATGCGTTCGTTCGGGAACCAGCGCGCCATCGAGAAACGACCCAGCGTGATGATGATCTTCGGGTTAATCAATGCGATCTGTCGGTCGAGGTAAGCGCGGCATGCGCTGATTTCGTCCGGCTGAGGATCGCGGTTGCTCGGCGGGCGACACTTGACCACATTGGCGATGAAAACCTCGCTGCGCTTGAATCCCGCGCTTGCGAGCAGCTCAGTGAGGAACTGCCCCGAAGGCCCGACGAATGGGCGTCCCTGCTGGTCTTCGTTAAAGCCCGGCCCTTCGCCGATCAGCATCACCTCGGCATTCTCCGGGCCTTCACCCGGCACAGCGTTCTTGCGCGTCGGCGCCAGCCCGCACAATTTGCATGCGCGCACTTCTGCGGCCACAATTTTCAAATCATCCATATCTCACCTGAGTCTCTAATCTCCAATCTCCATAATCTCCAATCTCTTCCACAGGGCTTTCTCCAGCGCATCGAGTTGCATATGATAGGCCGGTTGTCTGAAGTTCTCTACGGTCATGATCAGCGCATCCTCGCCATTGTCCTGGTAGTAACGTTTGCGGCGCCCGACCTCGGTGAATCCGTACTTGCGATACAGGTTTTGCGCAACGGCATTGTTCACGCGCACTTCGAGCGTGGCAAAGATGGCCTTGCGCCGCTGCGCCTCGCGCAACAACGTCACCAGCAGCAGTTCGCCCACGCCTTGCCCGCGCCACTCCGTATGCGAGGCGATGGTGCTGACGTGCCCTTCGTCTACAAACATCCACAACCCTGCAAAGCCGATGATGGCGCGCGGCGCCGGCGCGCTTGCGACCCGCCCAGCCAGCCGTTGAAACAGGTTGCGTGGGGAGGCGCCCTCCTTAATTTCGTTTGCGTGGGCGCCGGCGGGTCGCAAACGGGCGACGATGAAATAACCGTTTGGATTATCAAGGATTTCATGCCGATAGGCCTGCTCCGGCCATGGGATCGGAAAGGCTGTTTTCTCGATGACCATGACCGCGGATATGTCTTCAATCGTCATGACATCAGCATAAAACTTTGCCCTGTGGTGGATATCGGTTGTCACTCAGCATTACCCCATCATTGCATCAGTTGCGCGCCGATCCTGCTCTGTTCCTGCGGTTTATTTTCGGGCGGATAGATCGGCGTCAGCGTCAACACATCGTCAACCTTCCCACTCGCCCAGCGCTCATATCCTATCTCAGCCAGATATCCTGCGCGGCGCAGGTTGAGTGGCGCAGGGGCCACAATGGCATTTTGACCCAGCAGCGCCATCAGTCCTGCCGGCACATCGCCGCATACCCATATCGGCGCATCGATGGATGCCGCCAGGTCGCGCCATGCCAGAATGCGCCACTCGCCAGCAACCACCGGCCGGCCGTCCTGCCATTCGTAACGCTGCACGGCAACGCGCTCGCGCCCGATCTCAACGAGCGTGAGCAGCGGCAGATTCAGGTTTGGTTGCGCGCTGGCGATGATGTCGAAAGCCGCCACCCCGATCACAACTAGATCGCGCGCACTCGCCATGCCTTTCGCAATGGCAAGCCCGCACCGCACACCAGTAAACGAGCCCGGCCCGATGGCAACGGCTACCGCGCCAATCTGCGCTGCCTTGATGTCGCACGAGTCCATCAGCCTGCGGATTTGGGCGCTCACCGCGGCGGTATGGCGCCGGTCGCTTTCCCACGAACTCTCAGCGCGCAACACTTGTCCATCGCGCAACGCCACGCTACTGCGATTGGTGCATGTATCGATTGCCAGCAGAATTGGAGAAGAGAAATTGGGGATTGGAGACGGCACGGTCTCGGCAGGTAGCGACAACCGCGCCTCACCGATCATATCTCGTTCTTCAACCGTCTGTGGTTCACCGTGATCCATTATTATCTCTTCCACGCTCGTATTCTCAATCTCTCATCTCCAGCCGGGGCAACCGCGAGGGATTGCCCCTACTCATCTCACACCCCGAAGGCGCTTTTGCGAAACGCCAGCAGCACCCGCCAGGTCTCAGCCGTTTTGGCCGAAAACGTAAGATGGCGCTTGCTCTCGTTGGTCATCTCAAACCGGACTATGATCGCATCCGGCGGGATCAACTCCGGCGCGCGATCGGCCCACTCGATGATGCACGCACTGTGATCGTCCTCAAGAATCTCGTCCAGCCCGAGCGACTGCAACCCCGCGCCGTTCTCGATGCGATAAAGGTCGATGTGATATAGAACATCGCCGTCCTTCGCGCGGCGATGTTCCTGCACCAGCGTGAACGTGGGGCTGCGCAAAGGTTGCAGCGCGCCCCAGCCCATGCCAATGCCGCGCGCAAACTGCGTCTTGCCAGAGCCAAGCGTGCCTGTCAGCGCGATTACGACATGCGCAGGCAACAGAATGCCGAGCCGCGCGCCAAGGCGCTGCGTCTGCTCCTCGCCGTGGCTGAGGCACTCAAAAGTGAACTGATCCAGAACAGGCATGTGATTATTGAGTGAAACGTTACGGGTTCACCAGAGGATTGAGCACGTGGAACCCGCGCACCAGTCCCTCTTCGAAGCGGTCGCCCGCGAAGACCGGGTCTTCGTGCTCGATGGCGACGCCGCCGTCGTAACCGATCTCGATCAACGCCGCGATGTACTCGGCCCAGTTGATCTGCCCGTAACCGGGGATGCGATAGCGCCAGCAATTATGATGAATACCAAGAATCCCCTCACGCCGCACATTGTGCATCAGCATCTCGGTGTCTTTGGCATGTGAGTGATAAATGCGCGACTTGAATTCCTTCAACGCCACGATATGATCGATGCCTTGCCACACCAGATGGGACGGGTCAAACTCCAGCCCGAGTGCGAGCGAAGGCACGCGGTTGAACATCTCAGTCCAGTTGCGCGGCGACCAGGCCAGGTTGACGCTGTGCCATGGAATGTCGCCCCACATGCCGGGCCAGTTCTCAAAGGCCACGCGCAATCCCATGTCTTCGGCGGCTTTGGCAATCGGCCCAAAAACGAGCTCGAACCGCGCCATGGCTTCACTGTAGGGCCGCTCGGGCAGGTTGCCGGCCATGCTGGCGACGACGCCCACACCTAGCAACTTCGCAAGCTCAAATATGTTGCGATAGCGCTGTAATGTGATCGCCGGGTCTGCAAGCAGAGGATTGGCATAAGTTGATATGGCCGTGATGGCCACATTGTTGCGCGCCAGCACATCGTTGATGCCGGCCGCGACTTCTTTCAGATCTGGTGGTGCGTCGAGATTTGGAATGAGCGACGTAGCATGTGTTTCCAGTGATTGAAAACCAAGTCGCCCAGCGCGTTGCGCTTCGGACTCAGAATAATTACATAGATATCCCAGTTTCATTGTGCGTCTCCTGCACTATCAAAGTTGATAGTGGTATTGTACTTGCGACAAGGCTTATTCGTTTGGCTTTGTATCGGGGGGCAGGGCGGCGCGACGACGCCGGCGCAATAATTCAGCGGCGGTTGCGCCGGCTTGCATCGGTGGTTCCGCAGTTGCGGGTTGTGGTTCAGGCGGGCTATTCGATTGTCCAGCCTGTGCAGGGGATTGCATTTGCGCTCGCTCGCGCGCTTGCGGAGAGGCGTTGCCGGTTGGGCGGTCGAATAACGAGACCGGATCCATCACACGCGATCCGCGCGACTTCGCTTGCAGCAACAAACTCATGCGCCCGCTCCGTTCGATCGAGGCCGTGGCGCGCGAAGCATCCAGTCGTCCGAAACCCAGCAGCTTGCGGAAGCTGACCGCGATGCGCCGCACCCCGATGTCGAATGGCAGCAGCAGCGCCGCCAGCGCCATCAACCACGGGAACAGCTCTGTGCGCGATGCCGCCGCTGGCGCGTTCAGTTCAAACACCTGCGCAGGTGAATTCAGGCGCGCGCCGCCACCCAGCGCGGCCCATGCATCCATTGAATCCAACCCATTGTTGTTGGTGGGCGCATACTCTTGCGAATACGGCTTGACCCACGCGAGCGAGCGCTCAACCCGCACTGTCTCGCTGACACTGGTTGTATTCGTCAACGGCGTCGCGCTCTCGATGCGCATGAAATAGGCTCCTGGTTGGTTGAGGTATGCGGGGGCCTCGTAATGTCCCGGCGCAGTCTCGATCAATGGCGTCTGCGCCGACTTGCCCTGGCTGTCGATCAACGTGGCAGACATCTTGATGTTGTCGTCGATCCGCGCCGGCGGCAAATCGGCCTCGATTAACGACTGGTCGGCATGTTGGGTCACGCGCACATCCACGCCGGTATCGGGGCGGTCGAGAATCGTCCAACGCACCGTCTGCGCCCAGAACTTCGGGAAGTCGGGCCATGCGACCCAACTCTTGGCCCAGCGCCCGGTGGCGTCCGATGTAAACGAGGCCACACGCCCCAGACCGTATTGCCACGTCGCCAGCAACGGGTCGGTTTCATTCGCCTTGAGGATGACCTGCGCCGCCGGTTTGGCAGTTGTGGCCACATATCCCAGCAGTTGAGGCAACTTCGTAATGCCGCTAAGGATCGGGCTGCCGACGCCGGCTTTGGCGGAGAAGGGCTGCTCGATGATGTAGCTGCGTTGCGCGAGCGCGGTCTCTTCGGTAAAAATCGTCGGCAGATTGGAAGCCTTGGTGGTCAGGTGGAAGCGCCCGCCACCGAGTTTCGCAAGGTCCTGCAAGAACTGAACATCGGTCCCTTCGCCAACGGAGACCACACTCACCGTTACATCCTTCGCATGCATTTGCTTGACTACTTCGCGCGCGCCATCTTGATGTTCAGCATCGTTTCCGTCGGCCATGAGAATGACGAACTTGGTCGGTCGCGTTGCCGCCGAAATGATGCTGTCCGCTTTCACGAGCGATTCAAAGGTATAGATTCCGCCGCCGCCCGGGGCAATGGTCGTCACCTTATCAAGATACTGCGCGCGCGTGCGCCCGGTGAAGGGGCCGATGACGTCTGCCGGCGTTGTGTCGTACGCGATGATCGTGATCTCGTCATCATCGTTGATGAGTTCAGCGGCGCGCGCGGCGCCCTCGGCGGCGAGGCGAATTTTCATCACCCCGCTCTCCTGGACGCTCATGCTGCCGCTCTTGTCCATCACAATCACCATCGACACCGAGGGGAAACGGCGCGGGTCTTTGATCTGCGAATCCACCGGCAGGGTCTCTTCCAAGGGCGTCTTGAAGTAACCACCCACGCCATAGCTGCTGGGGCCGCCGATGGTTACTAATCCGCCGCCGGCATCGCGCACATAGCTCTGGATTGCCAGCATGCTGCGCGGCGACAATTCGCGCGCCGGCACATCCACCATTACAATCGACTGATACGAGGACAGCGATTGCATCTCCGTCGGTAAAGAACGCGCGGTGGTTTCATCATAGAGAATACCTGCCGCAGTGAACGCCGCCTTGATGGCGGAAGTCTCATCGACCACGATGCCTTTATCACCGGGCAGCGGGTCGCCTGGCGGGATCGTGACAAGCAATATGCGCGGCGGGCCGATCACAATCACGGATGCCGACAGTGTGTCGTTCTGTGGGACGGTATCAACTTCCGCGCTGATCTGCGCGCGAAACTCGGTAAAGCCAGTGCGCGTGGCATTGGAGCGCACGCTGAAGTCATTCAGCCCCACAACCAGATTGACGCTCTGCTGTGCAACGACATCCGGGCCGGAGAACACCGTGAGTTGCGCGCGCATGGCCGCATTGGATCGCACAGCCACCTGCAACGGGATCACCTGCCCGATGGAGGCGCGCTGGGGCGCGTCGATGCGCTCGACGGCGGCATCGGGGCCTTCTTTCACCGTGATCGGCACAACGTCGAGCCGCGCATTGACCGCGCGAACCAGCCGCGCCGCGGCGTCGGCATCGCCGACCGTCTGTTGCCCATCGCTGAGCAGCACGAGGCGCTTGGCATGATCAGAGGGGAGCAATGCGAGACCGAGTCGTATGGCGCTTTCGACATTGGTGCCGGCAGTGCGCACCTGCGTGCTGAGGCCAGGCAGGTCATTGAGCTCCGACAGGCTGCGTTCAACCTGCGCATCGGCGCCAAACACGACGATTGCCGCCGCGTTGCTGCCGTCATTGCGCATGACGCGCAACGCCTCGCGCACGAATTGCTGCGCCGAATCCCGCCCGCTGGCGCGCATACTGTCCGAAACATCGATGATGAATGCAACGGCAAGTTTGTTGTTAAACGTGACGGCCTGAATGCCTGCAAGCGAGAAGATCACACACAGCAGAAGCAGCGTTCGGATGAGCAGCCCCGCCCACGCATGCGTTGGAGCCAGGTGTGCGCCGCCCCTTCCTCGCTGGCGTCGCAGTCGCGGCAGCGCAATAATGGCGCTCGCCGGGATGAGCACCAGCAATGCCAGGAACAGCGGCTGCGTGAATGTGATCACGCCGCCAACTATAGCAGGTCAGTGTGAATCCTTGCGAAGGTTGCCGTCAGACATCGTCATCCGCCCAGGCGCCTTCGCAAGCCATAAAGACCTACCCCCACCCCCCTTCCCCCAGAGGGAAAGGGGAGAATCTGACTCCCCGCCCCTTGAAGGGGAGGCGGCTTGGCCGGAGAGAGGGGTCCGCATGGGCGATAATGCAAACATGGACAGCGCTGGTTTATACGAGGAAGTGTACGCCGTGGTGCGCCTGATCCCGCGTGGCATGGTGATGAGCTACGGGGGCGTGGCGCGCCAGTGCGGACGCCCTGGCCGGGCGCGCGCCGTGGGATATGCCCTGCACGCTGCGCCGCCGAAGACCCGCATCCCGTGGTGGCGCGTCATCAACGCACTGGGGCGCCTATCAATTCCCAACAACGAGCTGTCATCCATACAACGCGACAAGTTGATGGCAGAAGGGATCCACGTCAGCGAGGATCTGCGCATCGACATGCGAACCTACGATGCGGAGATGATCGTGTATGAGAAGCTCAGGCGGCGTCTGAGTAAAGCGACTCCTCGGGGGCATTCGTGAGGCTTTCGAATTCAAGCTTGTAGCCGTCAGGATCCGAGAGGGCGGCGACCCACATTCCATTTCCAACGAAGGGTCTACTTGCCTGAATCCCGCGCGAAGTGACTTCACGGTAGATCGCGAGAGCATCGGCACACTGAAAAGAGATCGTGACGCCGATGCCCAGCTTGCCCTCTTGCGTCCACGCACCGTGCCCTTCGCGACGAATCTCCTGCAGCATCAACGCCGCATTGCCGATCTCAAGCCAGCACCAGCGCAACTTGCCGTCGTCGATCCACTTCTTCATCATGATGAAACCGAGGCCGTCGATGTAGAAATGCAGTGATGCGCCCATGTCCAACACTCTAAAAAACGGCACGGCCTGTTTGACATTTGGTTCGATAGCGTTATCAGGAGTCATTGTAAGGAAAGCTCCTTTCGCAAAGCGATTAGATTACTGATCGCTGAGGTAGTCGCGCAAACGGCGGCTGTGATGCGGGTGGCGCAGTTTCCGAAGGGCCTTGGCCTCGATCTGGCGCACACGCTCACGCGTCACGCCAAACATCTGGCCGACCTCTTCCAGCGTGTGAGTCTTGCCATCGCGGAAGCCGAAGCGCATCTCGAGCACATTGCGCTCGCGCTCGCTCAAGCTGGTCAATACCGACCGCACCTGTTCCTTCAACATCTCCAGCGTAGCCGAGTCCATCGGCGATATCACGCTCTGGTCTTCGATGAAGTCGCCAAACAGGCTGTTCTGCTCGCTGCCGACGGGCGTATCAAGCGAGATCGGTTCTGCGGACACGCGCATGATCTCCTGCACATACTTGACGGCCTGCTCCAGCTTGCGCTCCAATGCCGGGTCGATAGTCTTGTGGTTGGACTGTGCTTCCATGATGGCGGCGAGTTCTGCTTCCGTAAGCAGGTTCATCTCCATCGCCAGATCTTCAGTGGTCGGCTCCTGACCCATCTCCTGAGTCATGCGCCGTTGCACGCGCGAGAGTTTGTTGATCGTCTCCACAAGATGCACAGGGATGCGAATCGTGCGCGCCTGATCGGCGATGGATCGGCTGATGGCCTGACGTATCCACCATGTGGCATAGGTGCTGAACTTGAAACCGCGCCACGAGTAGAACTTCTCGGTCGCGCGCAACAGCCCCATGTTGCCTTCCTGGATCAAATCGAGGAACGAGATGCCGCGCCCCAGATATCGTTTTGCAATGCTCACAACCAGGCGCAGGTTCGCGCGGATGAGCGACAGGCGCGCTTCCGCGGCGCGGCTATGGATATCAAGGAGATGGTCTTCGTTTTGTTCTGTCAGAACCACCCAATCGCTCACCTCATCCCACTCGGGCGGGGCCACCGGATTTTCGCCGTCGTCAATATTGGTCAGGTGCTCGGCCAGCATATCGATAAAGTATGGCGGGAGCACGATGGCCGCGAGGACAACCTCGAAAAGCGGTTTGCTCATCTCCTCCACCGTCTGATCCTGTCCCCAGCCCAACTCGCGCAGAAACTGCTGCATGTAAGCAGGCGAGACATCCATATAAGCAAACGGCATCTGGCGCGCCTCGGTCAGAATGCGAGCCAGCCGAGGCGCATGCGTCGCGCGTTTGGCGCACGCCTCCACCACGACCTGCCAGGAATCGGTCATGTGCGCATAGGCCACCTGCCAGAAACTCATCCCGGCCGCGTCGGCGATTATCTTTATCTTGGGGCGCAACTGATCAGCGCTGAATGTGGCGCACGTGCGCAATTCCTGGTCGGCGCTCAATAATGGCGTTGCGCTGATCTCGCGCAGATACATGCGCACCGGGTCATCGCCTTCGGCCTGGTCAACATCCGCAAGCCTGCGGGCATCGAGTTCAGACAGATCCTCGAGGGTTTCTTCTTCGTCTTCGCCCTCAGCCAGCGCATACGCAGCCGCTAGTTCCGCATCCTCTTCCTCAGGCGGCGCGCCCAGGTCGCGAGTGACTAGATCCGAGTCATTGCCAAACCCGAAGGCTCGGACAAGCGGATCAGGGGTATCACTCGGAACGGTATCTGTGCCCGTGTCGCCCGACTGGTCAGCTGACTCCTCGAATTCCTGCGGCTCGCTCGATCCGTCGGCTGGCGCATCTTGTGGCGCATTCTGGCTCCAACGCGACGCGCGGCTGCGCAAAGGCTCCGTTTCCATACCAGCAGCCTGTTTAGTTGTTTTTGCTGTCATAGATTCGGTCGTCACTTTATTCAAACGATTGTGATCATGCTGCGCAGGCGCAACGCCTTTTGTGTGCGCAACAGCCTTGTATTCACACCTTGGAGTTGAAGATTATACTGTGAAGCCAGTTGGCGATCATTGTTGTTCTGCGCCTCATCCGTCATCATGACTATTGCCGAGCGATCTCGCAACAGATTCTGCTCTCTTAATCGCAACGCCGTGCGCACTGCCGTCTCGCGCAGATAGGTTTCGTCATCAATGTTACCAGACGCGTCTTCAGCCAGTTGAACGTCCGCAATCAATTCCAACCAGTCGTCATCGGCTTCCGGGAGAACCTGACCGGTGGCTGCGTGATTCAGTTGGACAAAACCGGCGCGCAAGGCTGGGTTGGTGAAGTCATCCTGACTGAGCATATCCAGGTTCGCCCGCGTCAGGACAACGTTGGCATCCATCAACGCCGATGGCCGGCGCGCCAGGATCGCGACCATGTGGGTCTCCAGATCAGACCGATTCTGAGTGGTCCGAACAGGCGGCTTACTGTAGGCGGGTTGTCCGTCCCCGCCCGGCAGTTCGGACGACATGGGGTCATCCGGCATAGGCGGTTGGCGCTGCCCGGAAGCGCGTATGCTGGTGTCTCCCTTTGGCGGCTCGGTGTGACGAAGCTCCGTCTTCGGAACGGTTGCCATAGCCGCGGCAACTGCGCGCGCGCTGAGATGTAACTTGCGCGCCAGTTGCTGAACGTAATAATCGCGCTTCACCGGGTCGGACAGGTCGCGCACAATTGGCGCTACGGCCTTCACCGCCTCCGATTTGCCATGCGGGTCATTAAGGTCGAACCCTGCCAGCAAGCTATCGATGGCATGCTCGGCCACCGGGCGCGCCTGCGCAATGGCCTCGCGCCAGCGATCGGGCGATTGCAGCACAATCTCATCGGGATCGAGTCCCTCTGGCATGACTGCGACGCGGATGTCGGCGTTAAGTTTGGACTCATGCCGGATCACGCCGCGCGCATCGAAAGTGGGTGTGTCATCGCGTTCGAGCGTTTCGCGCGCCACATCGACATCGCGCATCACAGCCCGATTGCCGGCGGCATCGGGATCGAGCGCCAGAACGATGCGCGTGCTCAGGCGCTTGAGCATCTTCAACTGGCTTTCGGTCAGCGATGTGCCCATTCCAGCGACAACGTTGGTGAACCCGGCCTGATGCGTGCCGATGACATCCATGTAACCTTCCACCAGCACCGCTTCCTGCTGGTTGCGAATGGAAACACGGGCGCGATCCAGCCCGAAGAGCAATCGACCCTTGTCGAAGATAGGCGTTTGCGGTGAGTTCATATACTTCGGCTCGCTGCCATCCAGCGAGCGCGAGCCAAACCCGATGGCGCGCCCCTTCTCATCCTTGATCGGAATAATCAACCGGCCGCGGAAGCGGTCATAGCGATGACCTTCATCGTTCTCGACGGCCAACCCGGCGTCCACAATCTCCTGCGGGGTGAAACCGCGCGCGCTCAGATAATTGGACAGGGCGTGGTAGTCCATCAGGCTGTAGCCCATGAGCCAGACATGAATAGTCTCATCGGTGAGTCGGCGCTTGTCCTTCAGATAGGCGCGGCAGTTGGCAGCCTGGGGCGCGCTTAACAGGAGTTGATGGAAGTAATCCACGGCCTGCGCAGTCGCCATGCGCAGCCTTTCCTCGTGACCCTCATTGCGTTGCTGACTCTCGGTGCGCTGCTCCAGTTCCACGCCGGCGCGTTGCGCCAGTTCGCGCAGCGCCTCAAAAAAGGTCAGCCCCTCCTTCTTCATGATGAAGGAGAAGACATCGCCCTGCTCGCCGCTGGAGAAATCCTTGAAGGTCTGCGTCTCAGGAAAGACGAAGAACGAAGGGCTGCGCTCGTTCTGAAAAGGCGATAACCCCTTATAGCTGCGCCCGCTGCGGGTCAGCTTTACATATTTACCGATCACCTCAACGATGTCGATACGGCTTCGAACTTCATCAATGGCGGACATGATTAGATTTTAAAAGAAGAAGATGAGAATGCTTATCAGGGCCCAGCGCGCCTGAAGGTATAATCCGACCCATGATCTTAAATGTATTTCTCGGCATTGCACAAGTTGTCCTTGCCGTCGCATTGATCGTCGCTGTTCTCGTGCAGAGTAAAGGCGAGGAACTCGGCGGCGTTTTCGGCGGCGCACAGAGCGTATACCAGACTCGGCGCGGTGTTGATCGACTCCTTTTCACCATCACCGTGTTTCTGGCAATTGCGTTCTTTGTGCTCGCCGTCGTCAACGTCATTGTGTCCGCCCCTAAGTGATAGATGCGTTCGTTCCGCCTACCGCTGCTCCTGATCATTATCGGTGTGGCGGTGATTGGGTTCATCGTTTATCAGCTTGCGCCACGGAGCACCGTTACGGTCCCGGACACGGGTGGAACGTATGTGGAAGGCGTCGCAGGCGCGCCACAATACATCAACCCGTTGCTGTGCCAGTTGCATGACGAAGACCGCGACCTGTGCAGTCTGGTTTTTGTCGGGCTGACGCGGTTCACGGAAACAGGCGAAGTTGTCCCCGATCTTGCCGACACCTGGAGCATCTCGGACGATGGCATCACCTACACCTTCAAGCTGCGCCAGGATATCAAGTGGGATGACGGCGCGCCGGTCACGGTTGACGACATCCTCTTTACGACGCGGCTGCTCCAGGACCCCGGCTATCCAGGGCGCCCGGATATCGGCGCGCTATGGCAAACGATCAAAGTCAGCCGCGTTGACACCCAGACGGTGCAGTTTCGGCTAAGCCAGCCGCTCGCGCCATTTCTCGACTTCACCACCATCGGGCTGTTGCCGTCGCACATCCTGTCGGGCACTGCAGCGGCGGACATGAACAAGCTTCCCTTCAACCTTCAACCGGTCGGCAATGGCCCCTGGCGCGTGGTTGAGGTCAACACCAACGGCAACCGCGTCTCATCAATCGCGCTCGAACCCTCGCCAAACTACTACGGCGCGAAGCCGAATCTGTCGCGTATTATTTTCCGCTACTACCCCAACGTGCAGGCGGCGTTTGACGCCTATCGCACCGGCGACGTGGATGGCTTCAGCAATCTTTCGCTGGCGGATTCCAAACGAGCCGAGGCGCGCGACGACCTGACCCTGTACACCGCGACGAAGTCGCGCTACACATCGGTATTCTTCAACCTGCGCAAAGACAGCGGAGCGATTGCACTGATGGACAAATCAGTGCGTCAGGCGCTGCTGCTGGCGCTCGACCGCGACAAGATCGTGCGCGAGGTGCTG
The DNA here is from genome assembly GCA_903921365.1 of uncultured bacterium. Taxonomy (GTDB): domain Bacteria; phylum Chloroflexota; class Anaerolineae; order J036; family Brachytrichaceae; genus CAIXPS01. The sequence goes on from CAIXPS010000269.1 coordinate 16,947, forward strand.
GGCGGTCAGGCCATCGTCGCCGACACGCCATTCATCCCCGGCACATGGGCCTACCATACCGGCGCGCAACACTACCCTTACGATCCTGAGCGCGCCACACAGTTGTTGCGGAACGCGGGATACGAACTGGCAACGGTTGCGCCATCGAATGTATCCGTCTGGCAAAAGAGCGGCGAACCGATCGCGTTTACATTGCTCACACAGGACGACCCCACCCGCCGCGCCGTAGCCGAAGCCATCGTCAAACAGTGGCGCGACCTGGGCGTGCAAGTCAGCGTGCAGCCTGTGCGCAACCTGGTGCGCGACTTTCTCTCCTCGCGTCAGTTCCAGGTGGCGCTGGTCGACAACCTGGTGGATGGCGACCCAGACCCATATCCTGTGTGGCACCGCAGCCAGATCATCGCGCCCGGCCAGAACTATACCGGCTTCGACAACAAAGACGCGAGCAACTGGCTGGAAGCCGCGCGCACGACCACCGATCGCGTCAAACGCTTCGAGTATTACCGCAAGTTCCAGGAGTTGTTCACCGAAGAATTGCCCGCTTTGCCGTTGTATTACCCCACCTACGAATACGCGATATCGAGCCGGGTAAAGCGTGTGCAAGTGCCGCCGATGATGTATCCGAGCGACCGACTGCGCACGATTGGCAGTTGGTATATTAATGTGAAGCGCGTGCCAGCCAGTGAGGCGACCGCGCTATCCAAACCCTAAGCGACCCGGCTGCATGCGACGCCGCGCAGCGCCAATAAACCGAGTGAACCAGGTTCATCATGAGTGTAGTAAATAACGACAAAGCCCCTCTCTCATCCAATCTGTACGATGAAAACTACTTCCTGACCGCCATTTCAATCGTAA
>CAIXPS010000270.1 GCA_903921365.1 uncultured bacterium
CACCCATGTGTGCGCTCTTATGTCGAATCGGGCGGACACATGGATCCGCCCCTACGTCATGCTTACATCTCGCCGCGCACCCATGTGTGCGCTCTTATGTCGAATCGGGCGGACACATGGATCCGCCCCTACGTCATGCTTACATCTCGCCGCGCACCCATGTGTGCGCTCTTATGTCGAATCGGGCGGACACACGGGTCCGCCCCTACGTCATGCTTACATCTCGCCGCGCACCCATGTGTGCGCTCTTGTGTCGAATCGGGCGGACACACGGGTCCGCCCCTACGTGATTAATTCCAGCGCTTGGTCAGGTCGATCAGTAGTTGCAGTTCGTCGTCGTCCGGGATGCCGCGCGTATCGACCATGAAGTACGTGCAGCCCACATCAATCAGGCTCTGAATCGTCGCGGCAATCTGGTCGGGTGTGCCGACAAGACCCAGGTCGCGCGTAAAACTATCGCGCGCATTCTTTTCAATCTCGGCCTGCGTGCGACCGATGCCAATACCGCCAAACCATGACTTGCGCAGCGTGCCGAAGTCGCGCCCGATCTTATCGCATTCGCGCTTGAGCACCTCGACCTTGCGCGCGTAGTCCGGCGCGTAAGCAGTGACATTCCACCAGTCGGCGTAGCGCGCCGCAATCGGCAGCGTTCGCTTTTCACCACCACCGCCGATCATCAGCAGGGGTGGTTGTGGCGTGTTGGGCAGGTTCCTGGCGTGCTGCACGCGGTAGTGCTTGCCGCTGAATGTCGCGTCGCGCGGGTTTGACCACATCTCGCGCACAATCCGCACAGCCTCTTCGAGCTGATCCAGCCGCACGCCTGGCGCGGGGAAATCGAACCCATAGGCGTGGTACTCATCCTCTTTCCAACCTGCGCCCATGCCAAGGATCAACCGTCCGCCGCTGAGATACTGGATAGTGCTCGCCATCTTGGCGATGTATCCCGGAGTGCGATACGACTGGCACGTGACCATCGTGCCCCACTTCAAGTTGGGCGGGGTCAGCGCCGCATAGAACGCCAGCGTGGTCATCGCTTCGAGGCATTCATCTTCGCCCCACTGCAAATGGTCGGTCATCCATGCTGAATCGAAATGCCCGCTGATGGCCGCGAGTGTGCGGCGCATGCCGGCATCGAATGCGGATGAATCTTCGGTCGCGCGCGCGCCGGGCGGGAGCGCCCAGCCAAACTGGATTTTGGGTGTGTCAGACATGCTGAGATTATCCATCAGAATGAGCAGGATGAGAATGACGACCTGACAATCCAGGCGCCGCGCCTCATGGAATCACTCGCCGCTCCTGCAGAGTCTTCTCCAATTGCTCGAAACTCAGCCCATAGCGCGCCGCGATGTCGCGCGCGAAGCTCAATCCTTCGGGCGGACCGGGCTGGATCTTGTATGTGCGCCGGGCGCTGTCCGCATCCGTTCCAGCTACTGCATCTTTGACCGAACGCGCCACCAGGCTGACCACCTTAGAGTCACCGGCGTGGGCCGCGTTGAACGCTGCCAGGTCGGCGGCCAGTTCGTGCAGGTGCGTGGCAAAGATCACGCGCGTTCCCAGCAGTTTGAGCGCGCGCACCACGTCGCGAGCCAGGTACAGCCCTTCGCCCGGACTGGTGCTGGAGAGCGATTCGTTGAGCAGCACCAGGCTGTGACGCGTGGCGCGCGTAAAGATATCGCCCAGCCGCTTAACCTCTTCACCCAGCCGCCCGGCCTCCAGGCTCGGTCGCTCCTCCACCGGGAAGTGGGTGAAAATGGCATCGACCGGGCTGATGCGCGCGCTGCTCCCCGGCACGTACAGACCCGCCTGGCACAGCAACTGCAGCAAACCGGCCGCCTGCGTGTAGGTCGTCTTGCCGCCCTGGTTCGGGCCGGTGAGGATGAAGATGCGTCCCTCCGCGCCAAAATCCACGTCGTTTGTGATGATCTGCGCACTCAGGTTCATACCAGGCTGGCGGTCGAGCAGCCGCAGCGCCAGGTTGATGTTGTAGGCGTCCTTGACCGCGCAGATGCGCTCGTCCACCGGCAACACTTCAGGCCGGCAGATCGGCAGACCGGCGGTGCGCAGGCGTTCGATCAATTTTGCCGCGCCCAGGTAGAAGGCAATCTGCGCCTCCAGCGCGGTCAGGAACTGACCGTTGTGTTTGATGTAACGGGTCAGCGCTTTGAGCACCGGCTTCGCCACCGATTCGAGCACGTCGTTAATGTCTTTGAATAACGGCACAAGCAGCGGGTAAGCATGTTGCCCGTTACTCGATGGGATGCCTGATCTCGCCGTCGCCAGCGGCACGCTATGCAGTTGGGCGATACCCTGATAGTCGTCGCTGCTGTTAGCTCCGAGTAGTTTGCCCAGCAGCGACACAGACGCGGATGCGCCCTTGAAGCGTTGTGCGTTTATGGCGAGCAGGGTCGCCTCCACCGGCAGCAGTTGTGGATCGAGGTTAATGCCAATGGTCACACTGCGGATGCTGCGCACCGCCACCCCCAGCGCCGGAAGTTCGGCAGCCAGCGCCTGGAATGAGGGATCGGCCTCGCGCGCAATCAACACGTCGCGCAGTCGGCGCAATGCGGGCGACTGCAAGTTTTCACCCGCCGCGACAAGCAATGCCTTGAACTGCTTGACGCATTCCACGTACAGTTCGAGTTCGCCCAGTCGCGAAACAGCTTGATGCAGTTGCGTCTCCTGTGCGCGGTGCGCGTCGCCGATGTAACCCAGTTGCGCCAGACTGGGCAACTGGGCTTCGAGCGCCGTAGCCAGGCCGGGGCAATTCAGAAAATCATCCAGGACATCGTGACGGTAGCGGATCACATCGGGCTGGTCGCACAGCGTCCCCAGAATAGTTTTTGCCGCATCGCTGTAACGCGGCTCGATGCTCAACGCGCTTGCAAGCGCATCGAGGCCGAGGTCGGTGGCGGCGCGGTCATGGCGCAACACGGCGCGGTTACCCATCGCCGCCGTTGCGTCGCCGCCCTCCGGCCACAGCAGGCTGATCGTTTGTGTGGTTGTGTTGTCCATCCTGGCCTATTATCACCGCATGGACTGGTGCGACAGGGGCAACCGCGATGGAGGGCAACCGGAAGGCGCGGAGCGTGCCCCTACAACGAAGCGCACGCTCCGCGCCTTGCGCCTGCCCGATGTATGGTGATGGCAACCATGACGGAGGGCAACCGCAAGGGTTGCGCCCTACAACGTGCGTGTCAGAGCGCACTCACAGCGAGTACAATACGCGACAGGCGCACGTAAATAATGTCACAGGCATTTTCCAAGGGTAACAAGTCTTTCTGGCTGATCAGCGGGGCTGCGGTCATTCTGATGGCGGTCGTCATGATCGCTGCATCATCCTCCCGACAGGCGCAGGCAGCTGTAAGTCCCGCGCGCCCTAACAGCCTGCTGGGCCCGGCCGCCATCTTCACCGACACCTACGGTGCTAATAATTCAAAATCAGCTGCCTTTGACCTTGCCTCGTACAACCTCATCCCATGTCCAAACGGCGCGCCGGTTGTGCACGATGCGACGTTCTACCAGACTGGCCTGTCGACGCCTGCCTTCGAACAGGATTGGTTCAAGATACAACTGGGCTCGCAACTCGTCTATACATTCACAGTTGTACAACAGGTTCCAAGCGATCTGCAGTTCAACGTGCAGGTGTTCGACCCCGTCAATAATCTGATTGCGAGCCAGGCCAGTCAGATCACGTCGTCGATCTCGTTTTACTCGGCATCCGGCGGATTGTATTACCTGCAGTTGTCTGCTACTAATGCAGGAACGATCACGAATCCTGAAGACAAGACCTACCAGATGTTCGTGTGCAGTTCACCCATTAATATTACTCCCACACCGCCCAATCAGGCCACGCCAACGCCATCCGTTCTCACCCCAGATGCCTACGCGCCAAACGACAACTTGACCGAATCCGCCAGCCCGAACGGCACGCGCGGCACGGCCAGCTTCATTGCGGTCGGCCAGCGCATTGATAACCTGAACTACGTGCCGTACACTGGGCGTCCCGTGGATTCCAAGACTACGTCGTGGTTCGAGTTTTATGGCCGCGGCGGCAGCATCTATCAGATCACCACCCTGAACGTGCAGCCCGGTGTGGAAACGGTGCTTTATGTCTACAAACCAGTCGCCGACGTGAACGCGCCCGTCCTGACGCTGGTAACACCGATCGGGGGTTATTCCAACCCGAACAACCGTTACATCGCCGGCGCGCGTGGTTCGCAGACCAGCTTCCAAGTCCCTAATGGCGCTGATGGGTTGTACTGGATTCAGGTGACGAACATCGATCCCTCGCCGCGCGTAAACGGGCAGAGTTACTCGCTGCAAGTTTCTGAAATCCTGCAAGCCGCGACGCCAGGCCCATCGCCCACGCCCCTGCCTGCCACGTTGCCGCCGCCTACACTCACGCCGTTCCCGGGCTCGCCCGATCGCTTCGAGCCCAATGGCAACTTCGATATCGCCACGCTGATTGCGGTGAACGTCCAATACGACAATCTAAACTTCGTCCCATTCCAACCGCTGTCGCCAAATGATACCGATAACGACTTCTACAAGGTGTCGGTGAAGCAGGGCATCTATTACACCTGCCAGACGTTGAACCTCGGCCCTGGCGTCGATACCAACATCATCATCTATAACCAGGATCGCGTCGGCATCGGCGGCAACGACGACATTTCACCAGAGGAGCGCGCCAAGGGCAACTTCGCCAGCCGCTTCTCGTGGCTTGCCTCTTACACCGGCCACGCCTATATCCTGGTCGGCGAAGTTAACCCGCCCCGCGCGAGCGAAGCTGGCGGACATACCTACTCGTTCCGCTGCGACATCGGTCTACCCGCCACCCCGACGCCAACGCCAACCCCGTTTGGCACAGGTCTGCCTGGGACGGCCGCACCGGCCGCGACGTTCGCTGTGCCCACGCCTGTGCCGCCTGAGCCAACCATGACCCCGTTCCCCACACCGCGCACGGCGCAGAACCTGCCGGTGCGCCAGATCAACGTCAGCACACCTACCCCTGCGCCCCAGCCGACCGCCGTTCCGCGCGCCATCGTGCTGAGCGTACAGATATTCAACGACGTCAATAAGAACGGCCTGCTGGACCCCGGTGAGGGTATCTCGGGCGTGTCAGTGCGGCTGGTCGATGAACAGTCGGGGACGCCGTTGGCGCAAACAGTCACCGACGCCGACGGGCGCGTGAACTTCGCCATCACGAACCCCGGCCCGGTGCGGATGAGCGTGCCGATGTTCGGCTACTCGACGCTGATCAACGAGCCCGCTGTGACGGTGCGCATTGCGGTGGTAACAGACGTGACGCTGCCAGACCGGATACCGTAGGGATTACGCCGGCGAGAGGCTCGCGCTGTACGTCACAATTCCATCGGTCTGGCTGCGTTCCACCTGAACCGGCAGTTTCGTGAATTCGCACAGGCGCTCGCCGAACTGCTGCGCCTCCTTGTCCCAGATGTTGCTTTGCAGCATGGCCCTCAGATGGAACGATCCTGGCGCAGGGTCGTCGTACAGTTCAACCTTGGCGATGAACCTGCCGCGGTCGAGTAACATCGACCACACGGCATGACAGCGATTGGCAATATGGGACTCATCGTGGATCACGCAGTGAACGGGTTTTGGCAAGACAATATTATTGGCATGCGCCAGATCGGTCAGTAACCCGCACACACTGCGATCTACTCGTTCGGCATACTGCAGGGCCATCTGGTGAATTCGCTGTGCCTCAGCCTTGTTCGCGGAAACTGGTGTGGAGGACATCGGAACACCTCCTTTACGTAAGTATACTGCGATTCAGCGGCGCGCGCCGGCCTGTGTCGATGTGTCATGATGTCCATGTGGTACAATCGAGTTGTCTAAGTGAACTTTCTACGAGGTTTTACCTGTAAATCAATTGACCAAACATCGAAAACCTATTACAATCAGCCCTTGCGTTATTACTAGGCGACCGAAGGAGCACTTCAGTCGCCTTATGTTTGTTTAGCTAATATGCGTTTTTCGCACTGTCCCAAAGTTGAGGAGGGTGTTATTTAATGGTGACAAACCAGAACCGCGCCACAAAATCCTATGCGCGTTCGCCTGAAATCCAGGTTTTGCCGAAGCTGATTGAAGTGCAATTAGAGTCGTTTAAGCTGTTTCAGAACGAACTCTTGCGCGAGTTGTTCGAAGAGATATCGCCGATCGAAAGCTTCAACGGCGAGATGGCGCTCTACTTCCCCGGCAATTACAAGCAGGCCAAGGAATACGGCCTGACGTATTGGTTCGAGGAACCCAAGGTCAGCATCGAAGAGTGTGTCGAACGCGACCTCACCTATGGTGCGCCGCTCTATGCCAAAGTGGCTCTGCACAACCGCAAGACCGACGAGCACAAAGTAGACACGATCTACTTTGGCGAGTTTCCCCTGATGACCGAGAACGGAACGTTCATCATCAATGGAACCGAGCGCGTCGTCGTGTCGCAGCTCATTCGCTCGCCCGGCGTGTACTTTAGCGCCGAAGAGGATCCCGCTTCAGGTCGCCCGCTGGCGCAGGCCAAGCTCATCCCGGATCGCGGCGCGTGGATGGAGTTCGAGACTCGCAAGTCCGACTACATCGTCTTGAAGTTCAACCGCAAGCGCACCATCCCGGTGACGATCCTGTTGCGCGCACTCGCCGCCGTCGATGACGGCGTGACGAAGGGCTTGCTCACAACCGGCAGCGAGGAAGAGATCAAGGCATTGTTCACCGATGTGGACAACAACCCTGATCATCAGTTCATCGATGCCACATTCAAGCAGGAACCGGACTGGGCCAACAAGCCTTCGCGCACCATCGCGCAGGAAGCCCTGATCGAGTTCTTCAAGCGCGTGCGCCCCGGCGATCCGCCCACGCTCGACAATGCAAAGGAATTCATCAACCAGCAATTGTTCGACCAGCGCCGCTACGACCTTGAGCGCGTCGGTCGCTACAAGCTGAATCAGCGTTTGGAGCTTGAAGGCACTATCCCGCGCACCCATCGCACGATTACCAAGCACGATGTGGTCAGGCTCATCAGCCATCTGATCCAGGTCAACAACGGGGTCGTCCCGGTGGACAATATCGACCACCTGGGCAACCGCCGCGTCAAGACGAATGGCGAACTGATCCAGAATAAATTGCGCGTCGGTCTGCGCCGCATGGAGCGCATGGTCAAAGAGCGCATGTCGATGCCAGACAACGATTCGCCCTCGCCGGTGAACCTGATCAACATCCGCCCGGTGGTTGCCGCTGTGCGCGAGTTCTTCGGTTCATCGCAGCTGTCCCAGTTCATGGATCAGACCAACCCGCTGGCCGAACTGACCAGCAAGCGCACCCTGTCGGCGCTAGGCCCAGGTGGTCTACGCCGCGAGCGCGCGGGCTTCGACGTTCGTGACGTGCACCACAGCCACTATGGCCGCATCTGCCCGATTGAGACGCCGGAAGGCCCGAACATCGGTCTGATTGGTCGTCTGGCCACGTACGCCAAGGTCAACGCCTATGGCTTCCTCGAAACGCCGTATCGCAAAGTCAGCAAGACCATTGCCAACGTTGCAGATGCGTCGGTCGGCCATATGCTGACCCAGGACGTGCTCGATCCGCAGGGCAATGTGCTCGCAACCTCTGGCACGCGGATTGACGAGGCGCTGGCCGCAGCGCTGGCGATCCATACATCCATCGAGCAATTGCCGGTCAAGCCGCACATCACCTCCGAAGCCATTTACATGTCCGCGGATACCGAGGACAAGTTCACCATCGCTCAGGCCAATGCCAAGGTCAATGACTACGGCGAGTTCATACAGGCGCGCAACTCAGTGCGCCGCAACCAGAAGTTCATCTTCGCCTCGCCCGAGCAGTTGGATTACATCGACATCGCTCCGAAGCAGATCGTCGGCATCAGCGCCGCACTGATCCCGTTCCTTGAGCATGACGACGCGAACCGCGCGCTGATGGGCAGCAACATGCAACGCCAGGCCGTGCCGCTGCTTCAGCCGCACGTGCCCGTGGTGGCCACAGGCGTCGAACGTCAGGCGGCCATGGACAGCGGCCAGGTGATCATCGCCGCTGAAGACGGCGACGTTATCAGCGTCACCGGCAAGCAGATTGTGGTGCAAAGCGGCAAAGGCAAGCGCACTTACACGCTGCGCAAGTACAACCGCTCGAACCAGAGCACCTGCATCGATCAGCGCCCGATTGTCACCAAGGGACAGCGCATTTACAAGGGCGAAGTGATCGCGGACTCATCGTCCACCGATCATGGCGAACTGGCGCTGGGCGAAAACATTCTGGTCGCGTTCCTGTCGTGGGAGGGCGGTAACTACGAAGACGCCATTCTGGTCAGCGAGCGACTGGTGCGTGAGGATTACTTCACCAGTGTGCACCTTGAAAACCACGAAATCGAAGCGCGCGAGACCAAGCTCGGTCCCGAGGAAATCACGCGCGACATCCCGAACGTCGGTGAGGAAGCGCTGAAAGACCTCGACGAGGGCGGCATCATCCGCATCGGCGCCGAGGTGAACCAGAACGACATTCTGGTCGGCAAGATCACCCCCAAGGGCGAGAAGGAACTCTCGCCGGAAGAGAAGTTGCTCCGCGCGATCTTCGGCGAGAAGAGCCGCGAAGTGAAGGATACAAGCCTGCGCCTGCCGAACGGCGAGCACGGCAAAGTGGTCGAAGTCAAGGTTTTTGACCGTGACGATCATCGCGACCTGCCGGCCGGCGTCAACCGCTCGGTGCGCGTGATCGTCGCACAACGCCGCAAGCTGACGCAGGGTGACAAGATGGCCGGTCGTCACGGCAACAAGGGCGTCGTGTCCAAAGTCGTGCCGATCGAGGATATGCCGTTCCTTGCGGATGGCACTCCCATCGACATCATCCTGAACCCGCTCGGTGTGCCTGGTCGTATGAACATCGGCCAGATTCTCGAGACACACCTGGGTTGGGCGGCCAACCGACTGGGCTTCCGCGCAGTGACCCCCGTGTTCGACGGGGCCGACGAAGCCGAAATCGAAGCTGAGTTGTGCCGCGCATGGCTGATTGACCATGCCTATCGCGAGACGACCCTGCGCGCGTGGACTGCCTTGCGCGACAGCCAGATCGACACCGAGACGCTGCGCGACGATCACGATGCGCGCATCGCCTATATGTCCGAGTGGCTGCACGACACACCGGGTGCGTACAACATCGAGCGCGCCGCGATCGACGAGGCCTACGCCCGTCGCATCGTACTCACCGAATGGCTGCGCGAGAAGGGCTACAACCCCGAGGACCTGCTCAGTTTCGAGGACGACATGCGTCGTTACTCGCAGCGCGCCGCTTCCGATGTCAGGTTGGTCCCGGTCGCCTTGCGCTTGTGGGTGGAAGCCCATGGCGAGAGCATCGCGGACATGACCGACGAGCAGGTGCACCAGCGCGCTATGCAGATCAGCCTCGATACCACTGACCCGCTTCCCACCCTGGGCAAGATGAAGCTGATGGATGGCAAGAGCGGCGATCCGTACGACCGTCCAGTCACGGTCGGTTACCTGCATATCATGAAGCTGGCCCACTTGGTCGAAGACAAGGTGCACGCCCGCAGTACTGGCCCGTACAGCCTCGTGACCCAGCAGCCGCTGGGCGGCAAGGCGCAGTTCGGCGGCCAGCGCTTCGGCGAAATGGAAGTGTGGGCGCTGGAAGCCTACGGCGCGGCGCACGTGCTGCAGGAAATGCTCACCGTCAAGTCCGACGATGTGCAGGGGCGCGTCAAGACGTATGAGTCAATCGTCAAGGGCGAGCCCATTGAGGAGCCTGGCATTCCCGCCTCCTTCAAGGTGCTGGTCAAAGAGTTGCAGTCGCTGGGTCTGGCCGTCGAGGCCATCAACGAGAGCGGCGAAGTGATGCATTTCGGCAAGGACGAGGATCGGCGTCAAACCCCGCGGTTGAGCATGGGCTTGCTCGGGCTGGACGAACCCGATTAGGGCTGATTGGATCAGGCCTTATCCAATCAGGCGCAATCCGGTTGCCATTTCAAGTTGCAAAACACGAAACAGCCCGCTCGAAAGAGTGGGCTGTTTCGTGTTGTAGTTTGTATGGGCGATCCTTTACGGTCGCCCGTATTGACTCGCGTCTTGGTTACAATCAATACCGATGACCGACCTACACACTGAACACACCTTAACGCAACCGCAACACGCGGCTGCGGTTGCGCGTGCCTTGGAACATGTCCGAGGGCGCATCGCGTCCGCCGCGACCAGCGCCGGGCGCAACCCGTCCGAAATCACACTCGTCGCCGTCTCCAAGACCTTCCCAGCCGCCGCCGTTCACGCCGCCATTGCCGCGGGTCAGCGTGACTTCGGGGAGAATCGCGTGGAAGAGGCGCTGCCGAAGATCGGAGAGATTCGAGATTCGAGATTAGACACATTTCACCCAGAAGCGGCGGCTGTTCGATGGCATTTGATTGGGCATTTACAGTCACGCAAGGTCAAAAACGCCGTTGGGCATTTCGACCTGATCCACTCCGTCGACAGCCTGAAACTCGCCGCCGCCATCAACCAGCGCGTCGCCGCACTGCGCGCAACGCCCCCAATTTCTTCTCCCCCGTCTCTAATCTCTACTCCTCAATCTCTTCTTCTGGAGTGCAACATCAGCGGTGAGGAATCCAAGAGCGGTTTCCCCGTGGCGGGATGGGAGCAGGATGCCGCTGTTCGTGACTCGTTTGTGCGCGATGTGGAACAAATCGCCCGGCTGCCCAACCTGCGTCTGTGCGGGCTGATGACGATCGCGCCCATCGTCGACGCCGATCACCCGGATCGGGCCCGCCCTATCTTCGCCTCGTTGCGCGAGTTGCGCGAGCTGTTGCGCCAGCAGTTTCCGCAGATTGCCTGGGATCATCTGTCGATGGGCATGAGCGACGACTTCGAAACGGCCATCGCCGAGGGCGCCACGCTGGTGCGGCTGGGCCGCGCCATCTTCGGAGAACGCACTTATGCGTGACACGCCAAAGGGCGAAAAAGATCGCAGTGATCTTCTAGCGCTGCCCGAGACGGCGCTCGTGAGAGTAGTTGCCGCGCAACGCGCCGTTCGCATCATCCTGGTCGGCGGTGCGGTGCGGGATGCGTTGCTGGGTAAACCGGTGCACGATCTTGACTTCGCCGTGCAGGCCGAGCGACGAGACGCCGTCAGTCTGGCGCGCGCGGTCGCGGATCGACTCGGCGCAGCCTTCTATCTGATGGACGCCGAGCGCGGCACCTCGCGTGTGATCGTGGCGCGCCCGGATCAGCCCGCCTTGAACCTCGACTTTGCTGTCTGCCGTGGCGCGACGTGGAACGACGACCTGTTCGCCCGCGACTTCAGCATCAACGCCATCGCGCTCGATTGCGCCAGCGGCGCGCTGCTCGATCCCACCGGCGGTCAGGCCGACCTCGCCGCCGGCGTCATCCGCCAGGTCACGCCGCATTCACTCACCGACGACCCCGTGCGCGCCCTGCGCGCGGTGCGCATCGAACACGCCCTGGGCGTGCCTGGCGCGCATATCGAACCGACCACCGAAAATGCGGTGCGCGCCGCTGCCTCGTTGCTCAATGTGCCCAGCACCGAGCGTGTCCGCGACGAGTTGATGAAAATGCTCGCGTTGCCCCAGGCTGCCCGCGCGGTGCGGCGGCTTGACGCGCTGGGACTGTTGGGCGAACTGGTCCCGGAAATCGAGCCGATGCGCGCGTGCACGCAGACGGCCCCGCACCATTTCGCGGTGCTTGAACACACCTTCGTCGTGCTCGATTACCTCGACGAGATCATCCGTTTCGTGATCGAGGAGGACGCCGTCGCGCCCGACTGGCTCAGCGAGTTGCAGATCGCCCCGCCCCATCGCGCCGCCTTGCGCCGCCAGTTGCTCACCGAAACCAGCAACGAGCGACTGCGCGTCGCGGTGCTTCGCTTTGCCGCGCTGCTGCACGACATTGCCAAGCCCGCCAACCGCAGCGTGGGCGACGATGGGCGCGTTCACTTCTACGGGCACGAGGAGGCAGGCTCGAAGGTCGCCGCTGCGCGCGCGAACACGCTCAGGTTGAGCGCCGATGAGGTGTCGCAGATTCGCGCGACGGTCGCCCATCACATGCGCCCTAACCAGATGTCGCGCGACAGCGCCATAGCGAACATCTCGCAGCGCGCCATCTACCGCTACATCAACGCTACCCGCGACTGCGCCCCGGAAATCGCACTGTTCTGCATCGCAGACGGCATGGGCAAAGCCGGGGCGGACTCGTCGCCCGACGACGCCGCGCGGCGCGCCAAAATAGCCGCACTGCTGATCAAGGCCTATTACGACCGATTTGGCCCCGACGCCGCGCCAAAACCGTTGATCGACGGGAGAGAGGTTATGGAATTGGGCGTCAAACAGGGACGCGAGATCGGCCAGATACTCAGCGCCATCCGCGAGGCGCAGATGGTGGGTGAGATCAGCACCTACGACGAGGCTGTCGCACTGGCGCAACAACTCATTCATGACGCCGGTTAACCCAACACATACGGGGCGCCAACTGGCGCTGCTGGCGTTCATCCTGCTCGCGGCGTTCATTCTGCGCGTCGCGTCGTTGGATCATCGCCCGCTCCATTTTGACGAGGGCAACAGCGTGTACTTTGCGCAGTTCAACCTGGCACAGTTGCTGCAGGCCAGCATCGACACACATGAGGCCGACCCACCTGGTTACCGGCTGTCGCTCGGGTTGTGGATCACTCTCGCCGGGCCTTCGCCGGTCGCGCTGCGGTTGTACTCGGTCTTTTATGGCGTGTTGGGCGTGGCTGTGCTGGTTGCGCTTTTGGGCGCGCTCGGCCTGCCCTTTGGCGCGCGCCTGCTCGCGGCGAGTCTGCTGGCAAGCGCTGCCTTTTCCATCGACTATTCGCAACAGGCCAAGGGCTACGCCATGGGCGCGGCGATGGCGCTTGTGTCATGGTGGGCGTGGGTGCGGCTGATGCGCAACCGCCCGGGAGTCCCTGCGCGCATTGCGACCGTCTACATCGTCAGCACGCTGTTGATGTTGAGCACCCACTACTACACCGCCGCGTTATTACCCATGCAGTGGTTGTGGTGGTTTGGCAGTCGCGTGCTGCCCATACAACGGCTGCGGGACTTCGGCAGGATGCATCTCCATGCCGCGTTGACGGGTATCGGCATCCAAGCGCTCACCTGCGCGCCGATCGCCGTATGGACTGTCCTGTCCATCGCAGGAATCCTAAGCGGTGCGACCGGGCTGTCGGGCGAAGCACGCGCGGCTACGCCGTTTGCCCTGCTGAGTAACACTTTTCAGGAGATGAGCGCAGGGCAGTTTGCGCCGGCACCGCTGGCCGCTGCCGGCGCGCTCGTGTTTGTTCTCCTTGCCATCGCTGGAGCGGTGCGCCTGTGGCGCGGGAGGTATCGCCCGGCCTTCTGGTTTGGCGTCACGCTCGTGATTCCGCTGATGGGTGCGCTTCTGCTGCAACAGCGCGTCACCTTCTTTTATCCCCGTTTCCTGCTCTACGCTCTGCCGTGCTTGTGCGCACTCATCGCCGGGATTGGGCTGAAAGCCAGCGCGAGGATTGCCCACAATCGTTTCGCGCCTGCGCTGACGGCCGGGGCTATTGCAGCCCTGGCGGCGCTAAGCGCCGCCGGAACCTTGGCGTTGGCGCGCGCGCCCATCGACGCCGCAACCGACTTCCGCCCGCTCTTTGCGCAAGTGCGCCCGCTGATCCAACAGGGTGACGCCGCGCTTGGCAGCTTTATCTGGATGAAGGGCATGATGATCAGCTATGCGCCCGAAACACAAAACAGGCTGCGCTGGTTCGACGACTATTACACAGCGAACAATGTGGATGCGCTGATGGCGCCGGTGGCGGCCGGGGCAGGGCGTGTATGGTCGTTTAACTACCAGCGCAATCCCGATGCGCACGAGACCCTGTCGGTGCTGTGGTTGAAGCAACACGCTGCCTACGCAGATCGCTTCTCGTCCGGCGCGCTCAGCGCGCTGTTGTTTGATGGTTCCCCCACTGGCAGCGCGCCAGCGCGTCAGGTTCGTTTCGAGTCGGGTATCCGGCTGAGCTATACGCCGGTGCAGCAGGTATTGCATCGCGGGGACACGATCATGGTGACGCTGAACTGGCTGACCGAACTAAAGATCAGCGAACACGACGCCATTTTCCTGCATCTGGTTGCGCCCGATGGCCGGATCGTGGCGCAAAACGACAGCGACGCGGTGAACGGCATGGCCCCCAGCTTCACCTGGACGCCCAACCAGACCATCGTCGATCGTCGCGCCTTGCTGGTGCGCGACGACCTCGGCCCCGGCGACTATACGTTACTGGTGGGGCTGTACCGCACGGACAATGGCGCGCGCCTGAAGACCGAGTCGGGCGCGGATTCCGAGCGCATAGGGACGGCGACGGCGGCGCGTTAGCCCCATTGCTGTGGGGTTTGCGCCGTTCGGCACACCCCGCGCGACATCGACACGACAACGCCATTTCGGGCAACAGGTTCGCATGCACCGTCGTTTCGTGGCGGTTGACGGCCGCATCCGTTCCGTTCCTATCATCGTGGGGGGCGCTTTCCCACCCCGGCCTACCATCACCTACAGTATCTTTGCCAGCATAGCCGCCACCGCCTGGTACACCGGCGACTCATCGCCCATCTCGACCAACGGCCGGCCGCTGAACTCAAACTCCGCCATGCGCGTGTTGTGAGGCACCGTGCCCAGCAATGGAATGTCCAGAGCGTCGATGCGCGCCTGCAGCGGCGCCGGCAGTTCCGGCGTCGTCAGGTTGTTGACGATCAGGTAGGTCTTCTCGATGTTGATGCCCAGTTCGTGGCGGAAGCCGGCGATGTTTTCGGCGGCCACGATCCCGCGCTGCGTCGGGTCGGTGACCACCAGCAGCACCTGCACATCACGCGTGGTTCGGCGGCTGAGGTGTTCCATGCCCGCCTCGTTGTCGATGACCACGTAACGATAGTTCTTGCTGATGCCGTCCACGACCTCGCGCAGGTTGTGGTTGACCGCGCAATAGCAGCCCTGACCTTCGGAACGACCCATGGCGATCAGATCAAACCGCGAGCCTTCGGCGAGTGAGGAGCGTATCTGCATATCCAGGTAGTCGCGCTTGGTCACGCCGCCCGGCAACGTGCCCATGGCCGCGCCGCCCGCCAGCAAGGACTGCTGCACCTGCCCCAGCAGTCCTTCGCGGATATCACCGACGGTGCATTCCGCCTCCAGACCCAGCGTCATATATAGATTGCTGCTGGGGTCGGCATCAATCGCCAGGATCGAGCCGGTTTGCGTCTGGACGAGGTACTTGATGACCATCGTCGCGATCGTGGACTTGCCAACGCCGCCTTTACCGGCCAGTGCGATGGTTGTGGTCATTATTTACGCTCCATTCCAACGGCACGTTCGTTTGCCATCCTCTGCGCGATTTGTTCGGCAGCCTGCCGCAGCGCAGGGACATGATCATACACCGCAATGCCCAGCCGATCCGCTTCCTGCACTGCCATATCCGCCGGCAAAAGACCCAGCACCGGCATGCCGGGTGATTCTGCCCGCAGGAAGGCGGCTTCCTCTTCGTTGCGCACTTTGTTGCCAACCAGCCACAGCCGTTTCAGGCCAATGTCTGCGGCCAGTTTCTTGATCTGCGCCGCCGTGCCCAGGCTGCGCCGGGTCGGCTCCACCACGACGATCATGGCGTCCACAAAGTCCACCGTGGCGCGACCCAGATGCTCCACACCGGCGTACATGTCCAGGATCAGCACGTCATCCTTGCGGAACATCAGGTGGGTCATCAGCGTCTTGAGCATGGCGCCTTCGGGGCAGATGCAGCCTGATCCGCCGATTTCGACCGCGCCCATCTCCAGCAGGCGCACACCGCGATGCTTCACGCTAAAGCGGTCGGGCAGATCGTCCACGCGCGGATTCAATGTGAAGAAGCCTCCGACAGTGCCGGGCTTTGCGCCGGTGCGCTCCTCGATCAAGTCAGACATCTCGACGATGGGGCGCAAGCGCGCGCGCAGATCAGCCGGAAAGCCCAATGCGCCCGCCAGGCATGGCGAGGGGTCGGCGTCCACGGCCAGCACATCGCGCCCGGCATCCGCATAAACCTGCGCCAGCAACGCCGTCAGCGTTGTTTTGCCCACGCCGCCCTTGCCGCTGATTGCTATTTTCATGTAAGTTGCAGATAGGCATCTGCATAAATGACTTTGTTGAGCAGAATCTGCACTGTCTTCCAGATCGCCATCTGGTCGGGGTCGCCGGCATCCACGTCGTCGAAGACGGGCGTTTCCGAAGCCGCGATGCGGTCGTTGATCTTGAGATACAGGCGCCCCACGGGTGTGCTGGCGTCGCGTTGCTCAATGATGCGGATGGTGTCCATCAGCTTCAGATCGAGGGGATCGCCGATCAGCATATTCAGCCCCACACCCATCAGCATGGCGCAATAGGTGCGGTTGATCAGCGAGCGATTCTCGTTTGGCACCGAGTTTGAGACGTTCGACAGCCCGACCGAGATGGCCGGCGACGGGCTCCAGGCGACCTGCAGCGTTCGGATCGTCTCAATCAGCTCCGGGCAGTACTCCTGGCAACCCGATACGGTCAGCACCAGCGGGTCGATGATCAAGTCCGACATGGGGTAGTCGATTTCCAGCATGCGGGGGATTAGTTGCTCAATCGCAATAGTCACGCGCGCATCGGCCCCCACCGGGATACCGCTCGCGCCCATGGTCAGCGCGATCACGCGCGCGTTGTACTTTTTCGCCAGCAGGGGCACTTTTTCCAGCCGCTCCGGCTCCGCCGATGTAGAGTTGATAATCGGCTGGGCTTTGGTGACTTTCTTCAGCCCGGCCTCAATCCCAAGCAGGTTGGTGCTGTCAAAACTGATCGGCACGTCCACAACGGCCTCGACTGTTTGCACCATCCAGGGGAAGACCTCTTCCCAGTCCTTTTTGCGCGGCCCCAGGTTGATGTCCAGCGCCTGTGCGCCGGCCTCCACCTGCGCGACAGCGCGCTCCTGGAAAAACCGCGCATCCTTTGCTTGCAGCGCGTCTTTGACTCGCTGCGACATGATGTGGATGTTTTCGCCAATGATGTACATGTCTATATTTCCTTTACTGATTTAACGCAAGATATGAAGTATGAATTATGAAGTATGACGTTATACTTCATACTTTCTTCAATGCCGCCTGCACCGTCGGGAACCTGGAGAGGTCGGTATGGGGCAGGAACAGCGCTGAAATGAATTCGTCATAAAAGCTGTTGTCGGCGGTCAACTCGATATAGGTCATACGGCTGGCAATGTCCGTGATGCGCGCTCGCGCAGCCCGATCCAACAGCGCCAGGTAAGCGCCTCGCGCGGCAGTGTTGCCGAGGAACTTAAAACGATCCCATGGCATATCCGGCAGTAGCCCGATCTCAACCGCCTTCTCGACATTGATGTATTTGCCGAAGGAGCCGCCAATCAGCACTTGCTCAGCCATCTCAAGCGGCATGCCTACCTTCTCAGCCAACACGGAGAATCCGGCATAAATCGCGGCTTTGGCGCGCAGCAGGTTGTCGATGTCGACGCGTGTGATGACAATATCGCTGCCAGTCTGGCTTTCGGCCGCCCACACAATCACATACTCATCGCCATGCTCGCCTTGCCTCACCCGCGTTGTGGGCAGCTTGAGATTGAAATGACCGCTGCGGTCGATAATGCCGGTCAGGAATAACTCTGCCAGCAACGCGATCAGCCCGCTGCCGCACACGCCGCGCGCTCGCGCGCCTGGCGCGCTGCCGATGACGCGGTAGGTCGGCTCATAGGTGTCGCTGTTGATCCAGATTTCCTCGATTGCGCCTTCGGTCGCGCGCATGCCATGCTGCACTCCTGCGCCCTCAAAGGCGGGCCCGGCGGAGCAGGCGCAGGTCACCAGCCACTCGCGGTTGCCCAGGACGATCTCGCCGTTTGTGCCCACGTCCATGAACAGCGTCACCGCCTCGGCATCGTCTAGTCCAGACGAGAGCACCCCGGCGCTGATGTCGGCGCCCACATAGCTGGCGACGCCGGGCAGACAGTCCACGCTCGCTTCGGGGTGGATGTTCAATCCCACCATGGCAGCCGGCAACACGGGCGTCTGGTTCACGGTGGTCACAAAGGGCGTCAGGCGGATACTCTCGCACGGGATGCCCAGCAGCAAGTGAATCATGGTGCTGTTTCCGGCCACCGTCGCCTTGACCACACTCGCCGGGTCCGCCATGACGCGTTTGCAGGCTGTCACAAGCAGCGTGTTGATCGTCTTCAACACCAGGTCGCGCAGCTCCAGCGCGCCCTCTCCCCCTGGGAGAGGGTTGGGGAGAGGGCTCTTCTTAGTCGAATAGATGATGCGCGAGATGACATCCTCGCCGCGCGAAATCTGGCCGTTGTATTCAGCTACCTGTGCCCGCACGACGCCGGTCAACAGGTCCACCAGCCACAGCGACACCGTGGTAGTGCCGATGTCCACGGCAATTCCCCACAATGGCGCAGCGTCCGGGATGATGCCGGGCCAGAGATCGACGATTCGCGCCGCGCCGGTTGGGCGATCCCACGTGTCGGTTTCGATCAGCGCAGTCACCGCCCAGTTCTGGGCGCGCAATATGGGGCCGATGCGTCGCAGCAACGGCAGTGAAATCCCAAACGCGCCGATGCCAGTCTGCTGGCGCAATGCGGTTTGTAGCCGGCTCCAGTCGTCGGTTTGATCCTGCGTGTCCGGGGGCGACAGCGTCAGGGTAACGCGGCGCATCGGTTGTGCCGCAGCGGAATAGCCGAGGGGCACAGTTACCTCAATGGCGGTGCGATCGGTCGTCAGGCGGCGCTCGATCCCGGCCTGCGGCGGTATCGTGATCGACACATCCCCTTCAATAACGGACTGGCAGGCCAGCGCATAACCCGCCGCGACATCGTCTGGGCTCAGGCGCAAGGTGCTTCGTCGCCTCACATCGCCCGCTGTCACCTGGACGGCGCAACGCCCGCACCGGCCCTGTCCGCCGCACGGCTGCTGGAGATCGATGCCAGCCAACTGTGCGGCCTCGGACACCAACGTGCCAGTGGCGACGTGCACTGGCACGGGCGCGCCTGCAAATGTAATTATGTGTTCAGCCATATCGCCTGGTACAACTCAGCAATGGCTATTTCTGCAGACTGCGCTTTAAGTTTACCTTTACGGAATGCAGCGATCGACTTGCGAGCATCCGCAGCAATTTCCTCTCGCCGTGCTTCAATATGACGGCTGCGCAAGATGTCTACCAGCATCTCTTGTTGTTCGGGTGAAAGCTGCAATGCGGTGTCTATAGCTTGATCCATGGTTCAAAGTGCCTGCTTCATAAACGCCGGCAGATCCACGGCTTCACGCGGGCCGACGCGTATCTCCCAGGTCGGCAGTTCCTCTTCGAGTTCACCAGAGAGCACTGCCACATGACCTGGCACCACGAGCCGATGCTTCGTGACCTTGTTGGCGATACCGCTTTCCTTGACGGCCTTGGCAATGCGTTCGGCATCGAACTTGCCTGCCGCCCAGCCCGTGAGAACGCTCATGCCCTCGGCATCCACAATCAGCAGCCACGCCGGCAGACCCGCGCCCTCCACCTCGTTGGCGACGCTGAAGTACGTAATGCTGAAGTTGGTTGTGACCAGCACCGGGTCGGTGGGCTTGGGATTGTTGATCTCATACAGCCCCGGCAGCACCTGGATGGGCTTTTGTGGATCGGTATAGATGTTCTCACGCAAAACCAGCAACGGGTAGATCATCTCCGGCGCAAAACGCTCCAGCACGATGAATCCCGCATACTTGGTGATGGCCTGGGCCGCCTGCACCGCTTCCTGTGTCGGATCGGTTGCGTCGCCGGGGAAGGCGATGATGGGATAACCGAGCGGCCGGAAATCCTTCTTGAGCGCCAGACGGCGAATCTGGGTCTGCCGCGTCAATGCCGCGCCCAACTGCCGGCTGACCGGATCGAGCACCAGGTCATCAATGCCTTTGGCCTTGAGCTTGCCGGTCAGATCGGCCAGCCCATCCAGTGAATCCGCGCACGCGACCAGTGGCGCGTGATGCTGCTTCGCCAGGCCGGCCATCGCTTCCCAGTTACTGGCATCCGCGCCATGGATCAATGGGCTTTCGCCATCGATCGCGCGCAACCCGGCAGTCATGACGGCTACATCGCGCGCGATCAGAATGAGCGGGCGCTTGCTGCTTGCGCGGACGGCGCTCACCACATTGGCGAACCGGGCGGGGTCAAATGGCGCGGTGGCCTGAACTGCGAAACCGTCCAGCGTCAGGTCGATGCCGACATAACGCACGGTGTATGCCTCCGCGGCGGCGACTTTGGCCTGGATGCTCGCAATCGGGTCATCATCACGCACGCGCAGGAACATGCCTGGTTTGTTAATAAAGCTCTTTTCGTGCCGAAACAACACGGTCTCGTTGCCCGACTTGACTTCGCGGGCGCCGGCTCCGCCGGTCTTGAGCGTAATCAGTCGGACCGGCGGCTCAGCAGCGTCGGCCAGTTGGGCTTTGGCGTCTGCTTTGACGTGTGGACAGGCGGCCAGTTCGATCTGTTTTGCGGCCAGCTTCATAGCAAAGGCCAGGCAGGTCGGCAGACCACAGTCTTTGCAGTTGGTCTTAGGGAGCAGTTTGTAGATTTGTATTCCGGAGAGTGGCATATTGGGTTATCCTCAAATCATCAGTTCGTCAATTGCCGCGCGCACGCGCCGCAGACTTTCGGGATGGCGCAACACGACGATGTCCGCGCCCGACTCGATCAGCGCAACGGCTGTCAACGTCTCCCAGTTAATCGCCCGTTCCTTCCAATCTCCCCATGAGGCCGGCACATCATGACCTATCTTGGCTTCCTTAGCCTTCCACGCTTCCGCGCCCGGCGTGACGATCATGGGCGATTGAGTGTTGCCGTCACCCTGTAGTGCCGCGAGACGCAGGCGTTCCATCACGGAGTAGCCATACTCAATGCCATATCCCAGCGCGCCGGTGGTCGGATCCATCAGGATGCGATCGGTCGGGATGCCCATATCGCGCACCAGAATGTTGAGCTGCTTGGCCAGGTTCACGTCCATGGGCGTGCGCGTGCTGATCAAATGATCATTTGCCATAGCCGTCGCGACGATCGTGCGGTAGTTCTTGTCCTCGCAGATGCCCAGCACAAGCCGTTCACCCCTGGTAGCCTCGGCCACCGGAACGAGCAGCGTGTTATCCAACTCAGCCTGCCCCGGCGCGAACACCAGCAGGGGCAGCCCACTGGCCTTTAGAACGGACTGGACGGCGGCGACAGCGGTTTCCGGCGTGGTGGGGTTGCCATCGCTGCCCGTCTGGCTGAGCGACAGCACCAGCAATTCTGCGCCGGCCTGTTCTGCGGCTTTGGCCCAACTGGCGGGATCATTCGCTGCCTGGCCCCACAGTTCGAGCAGCAGCGGCGACCAATCCTCCGGGCGATGATCTTTGATCTCCAGCGCGACGACCGGACGATGACTCATCTTTTGCTCAAAGTGCATAAAGGGCAGACTTTTGTGTCCGCCGACGGTCACGGTGTGCGAACGCGTGCCGCCTTCTGCAGCCGTCGCGCCGAGAGTCACTGTGGTGACTGAACCGGACCAGGAATCTTTGGGTATTTCCACTTGGGGGGGCATATCTTGTCATTCCTCATTGGGTAAATGGGTAACGTTGCTTTGCATCCTTTAGGGGTGCTAATCTGTGTTGTTTTTCTTCACACTCTGTCGCGCCGCATCACGTCTTTCAAAGAACGATTCGAGTGGGAGTTTGCGCGGAGCCGCAGAACCGAGGTCGAGCAACTCCGCGTCACTCGACGCGGCCAGGTGGCGCAACAGATGCCGGTAGGAAAGCGACGCGGCCGGGTAACGGATGCCGGCGGCTTCGTGCATCTGAAAGACCACGCGCACATGTTGGTCGCGCATGATCTGGGCAGCCAGAGGCAATGACAGATCCGGTGGAATCTGCGGCACCTTGGCGCACATGATGTCTTCAGCAGTAAGGGCGCGGCAGTTGTCACGAGAATACGCGCTCACCAGTTCGTCCTGGGTTACGACGCCGACGGCTTCACCTTCAATATCCAACACGACGATAGCTTCGAGTTGCTTCTCAAGCAACAGGCGCGCAACATCGACGATGGACGTAGTGGGCGGGCACGTAGCCACGCCCACCGCCATCAAGTCGCGCACCAGCAACCGTTCCCGTGCCCGTTGGACATTCGGTTCAGTCATCTATGCATTCCTCGCCGGACATCGCGCCAATTAAGGCAATCAAGTAAATCATGCGAATCATGGTTAGAAGATTGGATCCATAACCAGGGCCGGGTGGTTGTGCTCTTCCAGCCAGGCCAGCAACTGATCGACCGTGGTCACCGAGCGCTCATCAGCGATTTTGTCGATGAGATCGGGATCGCCTTCACGGATGGCGACGGCTTTCAGTTCGTCCGACATCGACTCTTTGAGCGCGCTGCTCATCCACACGACGCGCTTAAAACCGCCGTCGGAGGAGATGAACTTGGGGCTGATCAGATAGAACTTCCCCACACCCATCACGCCCGGCGTCTGCAGTCCACCGCCGGCCATGCCGGCCATGGTGCTGAAGGTCATGCCCGCCGGGGTCATGCTCGTGTCTTCACGGCTGACCACCATCACGCCGTTCGTCTCGGGGATCAGCATAACGATGCTCTCGAAGCAGCCGCACGCGGTCATGGGGTTTTCCATGATCGAGTACATGGCCACATCCTGCACCGCGCCATGAGACCCGGACTTGGCGTATTCGTTAAGACCAGTCCAGTACCCCTTGGCCGGATCAATGGGCGCGCCCAGCTTGATCGGCCGGTTGGGGCCAGTGGGGTTGATGCTGAAGGAAGCCTTGCAGTCCAGCCAGTTGTATGCGCCGCACAGACCCAATCGCTCCGGGCTGACGATGCAGACGTGGTTGGGCGCAAAGGACTGACACAACGTGCAGGAGTAAAACTCGTCCACCGCGCTATCGACCAGGTCGGCCAGGCGCTTGTTGCGGAAGTCGTAGGCCTCGCGCGCTTTGCCCAGCCATTCGTGAAGTTTGTCCGGATCGGTGTAGATGGTGACCTACACCTTGTCGACGATGGCGCCGAAATCGGCGTGCAGTCGCGCGTGCAGGATCTTCCCGAAGTGCTCAAGGTTGAAGCCCTTGTCAGCCGCCGCGTTGGAGATGCGAACCCAGGCGATGTCACGCTGACCGATATGCTGGATGCCCGATGCGCCGTTGATGAAATGATGCACCTGGCGCTCAAGCACGGGCTCGAAGTCCTTTTGCATGCCGCGCCCGGCCACTTTAATCACGATGCCCATATCCATGTGACCTTGCGGCGCGATTTTTTCGATGCCAGTGCCGACTACTTCGACCTTGCCGTCGGTCACGTCATCCAACTCAGCCATCTGCAGGTATTCAAAACAGCGCGAGTGCTTGCCGCCGAACTCGATGCGCATGTCGGCCTTACGCACGACTTCGCCTTCGAAAGCGGAACCGTAAGCCACGGGCACAGGCACGTTTGCCAACTTCACTTTGATGCCGCGCACCTCGATGCACTTCTGCACCAGTCGCTCGGCTCGTTCCAGGTCATCCGCGCCTTCGATCTCGTTGAAAGGCATGCTGACGACGTGCTCATAGGTGGTGACGCCGGTGGGCAGGATTTCGGGAATGACCGTATCGGCAATCACGGGGAAGCCGAAATTGATCGCGCCTGCCGCCGCTGCATACTTCAAGTCATCCACTTCGCCCAGCGCCATAACAAACGCAAACACGCGCTCCTTGTTGTAGAGCAGGATATCACGCGCCATGCCGCCCTTCTTTCCGCCGAAAGTCAGGGCGGAACGGGTGGCAAAGCCAAGCGCGTAGATTGCGCTGAGGGTATCGGTGCCAAACGGCACGATGAAGGTATCGTAGCCCATCTCGACCCCTTCCTCGGCCAACTGATCGATGATGCTCCGACCGTTAACGTTGCCTGACAGGAAGGTAAGGATGTTGCGGCGCTGCAGTTCGCGCACGATCTTCACCGCAACCTCGTTGGACTTGGCCGCGCCGACGATGGCCGCGAATCCGGGCATGCGCCCATCCACGAGTTGAATGCCCCATGTGCGCAGCTGGATGTCGTCAATCGGGCCGTTCAGGTGCGCGCCATTCCCTTTGCCATTGCCGCTGCCTTCGGCATTTTCAGGGCTGGTGAAGGCAGCTGTTGTGCCGCCGGCCAGATGGAAGTTCCGCGCAGGCTCGGGCTGCTGCCCATAAGCGAAGCGAATCGCTTCGATGGACTCGGCAGCCAACAGGGTTGCCATTCCGCTGTCCAGGGTCTCGCCCAGGTACGGAGTCCAGTTTTTGATTGATGGGACCGGGTGCAGTAATCCGCGCGCGTGCTGCAGCACTGGCTCCAGTTGACCAATCGTTTCGACCTGCCGCCCGGTCATACCGAAGATCAGCGGCAGGTAGTAGGCTGTGTTGGGAAACGCGACCGGGGTGTCGGGACCTTTCTCAACCAAGGCCCGGTTGAGCATCGATTCCGCCTCGGAAACCAGCGCGTTTGCGCCGCGAATGGCGCGTGTTGCAATATAACGGGACATGAGTGTTTCTCCTTAGCCCTTATCTGGCCGGCACGCCGTACAGGGCCGCCTGGCGATCCGCGACAGACAACTTTTCAAATTCATTCATGCGATCGTCGCCGCTGCGTCCGAAGCGGGTCGGGCTGTACTTGACCAGACCCAGGGCAGCGCGCTTGGCATCGATGTGCTCCAGCGTCCGTCGCACCATTTCGTGCGGGTCTGTCACGAACTCCATCTTGCCGCCATACAGCTTTTCCCAGCCTTCGCCAATGTAGCGCAGGACGACATCGCTGTCGGAAACGCGGTCAGGCATGCCGCCCACGGGCGATGCGCCGCCGAAGATCACATACGCGCCCGACGCCACACAATACGTCCCGATCGCGATGGCCTTCTCGCTCATCCATTCCGGCGCCAGGCCGACGGCAGGAATCTGGTCAATGTCATCGCCCAGACCGCCCTCCGCCACCATTTGCGTCAGCACTGTCAGGATGCGGGTGTTATCCACGCACGAACCCATGTGCAAAACAGGCGGGATGCCGACGGTTTCGCACACTTCGCGCAGACCGGGGCCGACCTGATCCAGACCGGCCTGGCCGAGCAGCAAGCCCAACTTCGCGTTGGCGATTGCGCTGCACCCGGTCTCCACGACCAGCACGTCCTGCTTGAGCAGTTCGCGGGTGGTGACGGTATGCAGGTAGTCCTGCGTGCTGCGCGGGTTGTTGCACCCGACGACGGCAGCCACGCCGCGAATGCGGCCGGAGATGATCGCGTCGTTGAGCGGGCGGAAGGATGCGCGGTACGTGCCGCCCAGCATATAACTGATGTACTCGTTTGAGAAACCTGGAATCAGGTGCTCGCGCACATCGGGAATGCGCGTCTCGCCGCGATTCTTGTAGTTGTCAATTGCCTTGCGCAGGATTTCCTTGGCAGTCGTGAGCGCATGGTGTTCGTCAAACTCGATGTGGGTTGCGCCCGTGATGCGCGCCTTGGGTGAGGTGGTGATCACCAGGGTGTGGAAGTTCTTAGCCAGGCCGACCAGCGCCTGCATGATGCACTGCACGTCCACAACCATCGCCTCGACCGAGCCGGTGAGGATCGCCAGTTCCTGGTGCAGGAAGTTACCCGCAGCCGGGATGCCCTGGCGCATCAGGATTTCATTCGCGGTGCAGCAGATGCCCGACAGGTTGACGCCATTGGCGCCGGCAGCTTTGGCATACGCGATGATCTCAGGGTCCTGTGACGCGGCGACGATCATCTCACTGAGTGTTGGCTCGTGGCCGTGCACCACCACGTTCACCATGTCCTTCTTCAGCACGCCCAGGTTGGCTTGCCCGAGGACGGGGGCCGGTGTGCCAAACAGGATGTCGGAGACATCGGTGGCGATCATGCTGCCGCCCCATCCATCGGCCATCGAGGTGCGGATGGCATGCTGCAGGATGTGCACTGGATCCTGATCGTCGCCGATGTGGGTGCGGTGCAGCGCCTCAACCACTTCGCGGTCGATGCCGCGCGGGATGACGCCCTTTTCCTGCCATAGCTTCTGGCGCTTCGCCGGCGCGCGCTTAATCGAGATGATCTGCCCGCGTTGCTGCCCGAATTGCGCGATGAAGAGATCGGCCAGATCATTGGCGACCTGATCGTTCGTGCGCCCCTCGACGGGGATATCATACAGTGCAGCCACCGTGCGCAGCTTGGCGACGTCGCGGATGATGTAGCCCTCGGACTCGTGGTTCGCCACGGCTTTGAGCGTAAATGCCATGTCGCGCCCATGATCGGAATGTGCCGCGGAACCCGCCGCAACCATGCGGAGGAAATTGCGCGCCTGGATGGTATCAATGGTCGCGCCGCAGACTCCCGTCTGGCCTTCCTTGGTCAGGCGGCACGGGCCCATCCCGCACATCTTGCAGCACATGCCAGTGCTGCCGATATTGCACGGGGCCATATCATCGGCACGGCTGAAGGCTGTGCCGATATGCAATTCGTCGGCGCGGATCAACATCGCCTGCCCGGCAGGATCCATACTGCGTTCTTGTGGACTACGATCTTTCTTCGCCATCTCTTCCTTCCTTAGTCTTCATTGTTTCCATGCCCGGGCACGGCCATAGCGCGCGGCCCGTGTGGACGACGTTTTGAGCGAAACCGACGGTGCGACCGGTCTGCTGATAAGCGACCGTGTGGCGGAAAAATATTGCGCTTGTGTCGGGGGTCAGGGGAGACTCTCCACTTTCAAGCGGCATCGCCATCGTGCCAAGATAACCTGCCCCGTCGAGCCGCGCGGTGATCGCATCGGCCGTAATCAAGGACGGATCGTAGGTCACTTCGGCAACAAGAAAGCAACTGCTGGCATACACTTCCGCGACGCCGGGAAGTTCCAGCAGGATTTTACGGACTTCTGTAACGTGATGATCGCCGTACATTCCTGGGAGATCTATTGTTAGTTTTTTCATAAGACATCGCTCGTCTTTGATGGTTTTGCGAGAAAGCGAATTGTGTCTTTTCGTGCGCTAATAACGATTGCGCCGTACTGAAGAGACACTTGCTACCATTGAAACCTCTATCCAGGGATTATAGGTTCATTAGCGAACAGGGCAAGTGAATAAAATCACATCAATACGGCGCTTTATGTCCTAAAGGATTCAAGGCAATAGGACTTGACAGCGCAAGCTGGCTGGCGCGGGAAACAGTTGCGGCTAGAACAACCCAACCACTTTCCCATCCACCAGATCCACGCTCTCGTAGGCCGGATGGCTGCCCAGACCCGGCATGGTGCGCATGTCTCCGCATAGCGGATACAGGAAACCGGCGCCGATGGAGGCGCGCACATCGCGCACGGGCAGTGCGAAACCAGTCGGCGCACCCAGCAGTTTGGCATCGTGGGACAGGCTGAGGTGAGTCTTCGCCATACAGATCGGCAGATTGCTCCATCCCAGTTTCGTGAACAGCTTGATCTTCGCCTCGGCTTCGGGCTGATATTCCACGTGATCGGCGCCATACAGACCAGTCGCGATCGCTTCGATCTTTTCCTTGATGGAGGCCGTATCGGGATACAGCATCTTGAAGGCCTTGGGCAATTCGCAGGCCGCTGCGACCGCGTCGGCCAGTTCAGCGCCGCCCTCACCGCCCAATGCCCACACCCTGGATGAGTATGCGCCTTGTGCGCCGGCGGCGATGGCTTTCTCTCGGATCAACGCTGTCTCAGCGGGGGTGTCGGCATCGAAGTGGTTGATCGCCACGACGACCGGCACGCCGAACTTGCGCGCGTTCTGAACCTGTTTGATCAGATTCGCGCAACCCTTCTCCAGCGCGGGCAAGTTCTCACGCGTCAGTTCTGGCGGCAACGGCTTGCCAGCGACGACGCTGCCTGCGCCGCCGTGCATCTTCAGCGCGCGGACGGTGCACACCAGCACCACGCAGTCGGGGCTTAGTCCGCTGGCGCGGCACTTGATGTCCATGAACTTTTCCATGCCCAGGTCGGCGCCGAATCCGCTCTCGGTCACGACGTAGTCCGCCAGCTTCAGCGCGATCTGGTCGGCCACAATCGAGTTGTTGCCGTGCGCGATGTTGGCAAACGGCCCGGCATGCACGAACACGGGCGACTGCTCCAGCGTCTGCAGGAGGTTTGGCATGATCGCATCTTTGAGCAGCACCGTCATGGCGCCGGCGACCTTCAGTTGCTCGGCCGTGATTGGTGTGCCGTCTTTTGCAAACGCGACGACCATGCGCCCCAGCCGCGCGCGCAGGTCTTCGATGCCATTTGACAGCGCCAGGATCGCCATGACCTCGGAGGCCACGGTGATGTCATAGCCAGAGGTTCGCGCTACGCCGTCTTCCCGGGTTCCCAGCCCGATGGCGATCTTGCGCAGTGTGCGATCGTTGATGTCGACCACGCGGTTGAGCATGATCGAATACGGATCGATGCCCAGCGGGTTGCCGTGATACAGGCAATTGTCAACTGCCGCCGCCAGCAGGTTGTGCGCCGCGCCGATGGCGTGAATGTCGCCGGTGAGATGCAGGTTGAAGTCCTCCATTGGAATCACCTGAGCATAACCACCGCCCGCCGCCCCACCCTTGATGCCGAATGTCGGCCCCATGCTGGGCTGGCGCAGACAAGTGAACACCTTGCGTCCGGTGTAGTGCAGCGCTTGTGACAGGCCGATGGTCGTCACGGTCTTGCCCTCGCCGAGCGGCGTCGGGGTGATCGCTGTCACGACGATATATCTGCCGTTGGGACGGCTGGCCAGACGGTCGCGCACGTTCAGGTGCACTTTGGCCTTGTGCTTCCCGAAGACCTCGAGGTCGTCCTCGGTCAAGCCGACGCGTCGCGCAACTTCGACGATCGGAAGAATGGGCGCGGCCTGCGCAATAACAAGATCTTTGGGGACGGGGGTTAGCTTGACTGGGCCATTGTACTGACTACCGGGAATTGAATGCTCACTGGTTTTCTGGTCTGACATCGTGAATATCCTTTTGTGATTGTTTTGTGCTTTATGCTTAGCGATACTGTACTTCGGGTTCTACCACCGGCTCAATTCGAACCGTGAGTATTTTATACTCCGGGCAGCGCGTCAAAAGGTCCGAGGACGAGGACAGGAGAGAGTTTATGTGCGTCTCAGGGAAGTGGAAGGTGGTGAACACAGTTCCCTGGTGAACGCGCTCGCTCACGCGCACGGTCATCGTAATGGCGCCGCGACGGCTGCGCACGGTCGCCTTGTCGCCGTCCACCAGGTTGTATATCAAGGCGTCTTCCGGGTGGATTTCCAGGGCATCGTGATCAACCATCTGTGCCAGTCGCGTGCGCCTTGTCATCGTGCCGGCATTGTAATGTTGCAACACTCTGCCGGTGACGAGCACCAACGGGTACTCACTGTCTGGCTCTTCTCCGGGGGGCAAATACTCCACCGCGGCGAATTTCGCGCGCCCTCTGGGGAACTTGTCAGTGTGAAGAATGGATGTGCCGGGATGATCCAGCGTCGGCGCCGGCCACTGCAACTCCTGGGTCTCCAGGCGCGCGTAACTGATTCCAGCCATCGGAGGCGTTAACGCTGTGATCTCGTCCATGATCTCGGACGGATTAGCGTAGACCATGGGGACGCCCATCGCCCCAGCCACTGCACAGATCGCTTCCCAGTCCGAGCGCGCATTTCCAGGCGGCGCCACCACCCGCCGCACGCGTTGCACCCGGCGCTCGCCATTGGTGAAGGTGCCGTCTTTTTCAAGCGCGCCGGCGGCAGGCAATATGACATGCGCCATCTTCGCTGTTTCACTCATGAACAACTCGGAGACCACCAGGAAATCCAGGGAACTCAGTGCGTTGCGAACGAGTGTTGTGTTCGGCTCCGTCTGGGCAGCGTCGTAGCCCATGATCCACATCGCCTTCATTTTGCCAGCCAGCGCCGCATCCCACATATCGGGGATCTTCAGTCCAACCCCCTGCGGCAGCGGATGCCCCCACTCTGTCTCAAACTTGGCGCGCACGACCGGGTCGCTGTACTTCTGATAGGCGGTGAGCACGTTTGGCAGGGCGCCCATATCGCACGAGCCCTGCACGTTGTTCTGACCGCGCAGCGGATTGACGCCAGTCCCAGGCCGCCCGATATTTCCCGTAAGGATCGCCAGGTTCGCGATCGCCATCACCCCGTTGGACCCTGTGCGGTGCTCTGTCATCCCCAGCCCGTGAAATGCCATCGACGCCCCGCTCGTGGCGTAAAGCCGAGCTGCTTTGCGCAGCAGATCAGCTGGCACACCGGAAATCTCCTCGACTCGCTCAGGGGTGTAGAGGGCGATGGTCTCCCAGAATGCGTCAAAGTTCTCAGTGCGCGTTTCGACAAAATCGGTATCGACCAATTCCTCGGTAATGATCACGTTCGCAAGCCCATTGAAGACGGCCACGTTCGTGCCGGGGCGGAGCCGCAGATGCACATCCGCATAGCGGGTCAACTCGATTTTCCGGGGGTCGATCACGATCAGCTTGGCCCCATTGCGGACGGCCTGCTTGATTCTCGCGCCAGCAACAGGATGTCCTTCTGTCGGGTTACAGCCGCTGACGAGGAACAAGTTGGCCTTCTCGATATCTCCCAGCGAGTTTGTCGCCGCGCCTGTGCCAATGACTTCCTGCATGCCTGCCACGGTGGGGCTGTGACATACGCGGGCGCAGTTGTCGATGTTGTTCGTGCCCAGGCACGCGCGCGCGAATTTCTGCAAGAGGTAGTTCTCTTCGTTAGTGCCGCGACTGGACGAGATGCAACCCACCGCGTCCGCGCCTTCTTTCGCGACGACCTCGCCGAACTTTGCGGCGATCAAGGCAATTGCCTCATCCCACGACGCTTCGCGCCACCCGTCAGGCGCGTTTTCGTCGCGGATGAGCGGCTGCGTCAGCCGATCTTCGGCATAAATATAGTCAAAGGCATACCGCCCTTTGACGCAGGCATGCCCGGCGTTCACAGGCGAGCTGTCCACAGGGATCATGCGCACGATCCGGTCATCTGTGACCTGCACATCGAACTGGCAACCGGTGCCACAATAGGCGCATGTCGTGCGGGTAGTCCGCGTGGTGTGCGCCGATGCAGACACTGGATTCGTCAGTGTGATCTTGTCGCTGAGCGCGTCGGTGGGGCATTCGTGAACGCACGCGCCGCAGGTCACGCAGGCAGAGTTGTCGAAAGTGCCCATGCCGGGCAAAACGCCTGTGTGAAACCCGCGCCCTATCAGGTGCAGCACATTCTGTCCCTGAACCTGATCACACGCGCGCACACATCGGGCACACAGGATGCACTTCGAGGGATCGAAGGAGAAATAAGGGCTGGTGATGTCTTCGACGCCGGCGCGATGTTCGTGGCGTCCTCCTTCAAACCTCGCGGGATCAGCGCCGTAGCGTTCGGCAAGCGTGTGCATTTCGGCATGACCGTTGCCGCCGCCGGGTATGTACTCGCGCGAGCCTTCGGACAGATAGAGTTCGAGCAGCGTGCGCCGGATGCGCAATATATCGGGCGTCTCGGTGGCGACAACCATGCCATCCCGCACTGGCGTGGTGCATGCTGCCGTAAGCGCGCGTTGGCCCTGCACCTGCACCATGCACAACCGGCATGAGCCGTACGCTTTCAGATGTTCGGAAGAGCACACCGATGCGATTGGCAACCCCTCGCGTCGCGCCACATCCATCAGGGGCATTCCCGCCGGCGCTTTGCAGGCGCGGCCATCTATCGTGACATTAACCAGATCAGGAATCAGGGTTGACATAGGCTTTTCATCCAATCAGTTCTTGCGGAATGACTCAGGGAACAGTCTGATCGCAGACAACACCGGTGTTGGGGCCATTGCGCCAAGTGCGCATAAGCTGCTTCCGCGCATCGCGAATGCGATGTCGTCAATCAGTTCAAGGTCGCCGGTTTTTCCCGCGCCTTTGCGAATGGAATCCAGAATCTCAGTGGCGCGTTGTGAACCCAGCCGGCACGGGGCGCATTTGCCGCAGCTCTCACGCGCGACGTACGCCATCAACCGGTGAGCCAGTTGCAGCGGCTCGGTGCGGTCGTCGTACACGACAACGCCCCCGTGCCCCAGCATGCTGCCGATTTCGGTAAACGCGTCGAAGTCGATCCGCACATCCAGCTTGTCCTCGGTCATCAGGTCGCCCAGCGGGCCGCCCACCTGCACCGCCAGCAACGTCCGCCCTTCCGGCAGGCCGCCGCCGTAGGCGTTAATCACTTCGCGCAGGGTGACGCCAAATGGAACTTCTACCAGGCCAGGCGCGCGCAGGCTGCCAGCAAGTTGTATGGCAATCGTGCCTTTGCTGCGGCCAACGCCCCGCGCCGCGTACCAGTCGCCGCCCTCGCGCAAGATCGCCGGGATGGTTGCGAGCGTCGTCACATTGTTGATGACCGTAGGCCGGCCGAATAGCCCATTGATAGCAGGATAGGGCGGCTTGGGGCGCACCATGCCGCGCTTGCCCTCCAGGCTTTCGAGCAGCGCAGTTTCTTCGCCGCACACATACGCGCCGGCGCCGCTGCGCACTTCTACGTCAAACGCGAACCCGCTTCCCATGCGTAACAGATCGTCGCCCAGGAAACCGGCGTCGCGCGCGGTTTCGACCGCGTGTTTCATCATCGCTCTGGCGGCCGGGTACTCGGCGCGAATATAAATAAAGCCTTTGTGCGCGCCTACGGCTTTGGCGCAGATGGCCATACCCTCCAGCAGCGCGAACGGATCCCCTTCCATCAACATGCGGTCGGCGTACGTGCCGGGGTCGCCCTCGTCGCCGTTGGCAACGACGTATTTCTCGTCAGCGGGAGTGTCGGCGACCGTCTGCCACTTCACACCGGTCGGGAAGGCCGCGCCGCCGCGCCCGCGCAGACCTGAGCGCTTTACCTCGGCAATAATGGCCGGGGAGTCGAGTTCAAACAGCGCGCGGCGCAGTGCTATACCGCCGTCGTTTTTCAGGTAGGCATCGAGCGCGCCAGCCTCAATAACGCCACAGTTGCGGAAGGTGATGCGCTCCTGTCCGCGCAGGAATGGTATTTCCGACATCTTACCGATGTAAAAGGGCTGGATGTCTTTACCTTCAAGTAGTCCTTGATCAAGCAGCCCAGCTATGTCCTCGGCGCGCGCGTTGGCATAGCCCAGGCGCGCGCCGTCGATTTCAACTTCAACCAGCGGTTCAAGGAAGAAGGCGCCTCGGCTGCCGGTAAGCACCAATCGGAAGTTGTTTCGACGGGTCTGTTCTGCGCGCAGAGCGGCTTCCACTTCCCGCGCCCCGATCGAGCGGCTGGAGGAGTCCAGCGAGAGAAACACATCACGCATCTGTTGTCCTCTGGAACCGCTCCAATTGCTGCACAACCCCATCGGGGTTACAGCGGCCATAAACTTCCTCGTCTATGGCAATCGAAGGTGACAGAGCGCAGTTCCCCAAGCAGTACACCCGCTCGTAACTAAACTGGCCGTCGAGGGTCGTCTGGCTGGGCGAAACCCCCAGATGCGTCTCTACTGATGCGGCGATGTGATGTGAGCCCGTGGCAACGCACGAGTCGCCGTTACACACACACACCCGGTGCAGACCAGGCGGCGTCGAGCGTAATTCGGAGTAAAAGCTGATAACGCCCTGCAGTTCACCCTCAGGAACTCCCAGGGCGATAGCCAGCGAACTGCGCGACAGCGCGGATATATATCCGGCTGTGCTTTGAATCTCCTGCAACGCCACGAGAGCCATCTCTGGACGACTCTTGTGGCGCGCGATGATATCCGCAACATTCTGCTCAAGAACTTCCATAGTCAATCACACGCGATCTATTGACAATAGCGTGTCGTCACGCCGGTTAGTTATAGGAATGCCGGGCGCCTGTTACGCCGCTACCTGCAGCACAGCCGGGACGCGTTTCAACCCTGCGTCGGTGACGATGCGCGGGACAATGGACTCCCACCCGACCGTCATCAGATGGATGCCGTTCACAGCCTTTTTGGCTCTGATGCGCTCGATGATCTCAAGCGCGATGGTGACTCCCACCTCTTCTGCGCCATCACCTGCCGCTTCCATGCGTTTGATGATTGAGGCCGGCAGAATGATGCCGGGCACCTCATTCAACTTGTGGGCCATCTTCAAGCTCTTGATCGGCATGACGCCGATAAGCAGATACGCCTTGTCGAGAATATTGCGTTTCGCCAGCTCGTTCAGCCAGATTTCCATTCGATCGGTGTCGTAGACCACGTTAGTCTGCAGGAACTGCGCGCCCGCATTGATCTTCTTGTGTTCGCGTATCGCCTGAAAGTGCGGTTCCGACGCCATTGGCGATCCGGCCGCTCCCAGAAAATACTTGGGAGGCTGTTTGATCTCGCGACCATCCAGATATTTGCCTTCGTCACGCAGTCGTCGCAGCATCCACAGAATCTGGATCGAGTCCACATCCAGGATATCCAACCGCGCCATCGGCTGCGCTCCTTCGCGCGGGCTGTCACCGGACAAGCACAGGATATTTCGAATGCCCAGCGTGCTCGCGCCAAGCACATCCGACTGGACGCTTAATCGCGTGTGATCGCGCGCCGTAATCTGCATGACCGGTTCGGCATGCTTTTGCAGCGCCATGACGCTGGACGCCCAACTGGAGACGCGCGGCATTGCTGAAGCGTTGTCGGTGAAATTCACCGCCGTCACATAGTCGCGCAGCGCTTCCACATTGCTTAAGAATTTCGTTGTGTTCGGGCTGAGTGACGGGGCGACCTCGGCAGTGACCACAAATTCACCGTCGCGCAGGCGCCGTTCCAGATCCGACGCAGGTTCTTTATATTTTGGCGCATGATACTCTGAATCGCCCGACCACCACAGGGGTTGACGAACCGGTCGGAAGACCGAGTCCCAGGTGCGGGCGCGCAAGGCTACATCGCGCGTCGCCAAGCCTTTAAACACTTTCTTGACGCCGACCTGCCTGGCCTGCTTCCACACATCGCCCCAGGTTTCCTCGCCGACCTTATCCCAGTCCAAGGGAGGCAGCACTTCCAGAAGCTTCTCGCTGCGCCCCATCTTCTCTGAACGCTTGTAGATAGCGTACCAGATGCATGGTCGCGTGTTATCCACATAACACATCTCGGTGGAACCACCGCAGGGGCCGTTGCGCGCGCCCTTGGGGCATTCCATCGGGCAGATGAAAGCGGTTTCCTGCAACATGCAGTTACCGCACATGCGACACCCGAACAGCGGCCCTTTGATCATCCGCTCGGTTGCGGCCAGAAGCCGTTTACCCAACGGCTCTTTCTTAAAAGGAGAATACGGCGGTTGCCAACGACGACCCGGTGTAAAAATCGGCATATCTAATTCCTCTCCGTGCTATTACCACTGCCGGCGTCCTGGTTATTCCATCTGGAACGCTGGCAGTGTGCAGACAAACCGGTAAATGATTAAAAGAGATCAGGCCTTCGCCGCATTCAGGTTAGCGCGATAGGCTTTGATAAAGCGCATGGCGTACTCATCGTTTCCCATCAACAAATCGCATGCGAGCAGTGTTGAGCGAATTTCAGGCACCGTCGGATCCGAAATCGCAGCGGTTAATCCGCGCGCAACACCCAGCGCGAGGTAGGTCACGTTGATTAGTTTCCGATCCGGCAAACCAAAGCTGACGTTGCTGGCGCCCAGAGACAGGTTGACGCCAAGTTCACGGCGCACCAGTTGCATTGTGTCGAGAGTCACTATCCCGGCAGTGGAATCCGCGCCCACCGTCAGCGCCAGGCAGTCGATGATGATATCCTCAGCCGGTATGCCGTAATAGGCTGCGCGTTGAATGATCTTCCGCGCTACCTCAAGCCGCGCTTGCGGTGTTGGCGGAATCCCGCTCTCGTCGGTGGCAACGCCCATGACTGCCGCATGGTATTTTGCCGCGAGCGGAAGAACGACGTCGAGATTCTTGTCTTCGCCCGTCGTCGAGTTGATCAGCGCTTTGCCCTGGTAGACCGACAGTGCGGCCTCCAGCGCGAGTGGATTAGCGCTGTCGAAACACAGCGGCACATCCACCACCGACATAATTGCTTTTGTAAGTTCGCTGAGAAGTTTTGGTTCATCGGCGCCGGGCACGCCGGCATTCAAATCAAGCACAGTCGCGCCAGCCGCGACCTGGGAGCGCGCGTCTTCCTTTGCGACGCTGAAATCGCCCGCCGAGAGTGTTTCCATGAGCTTTTTTCGCCGCGTGGGGTTAATGCGCTCACCAATGATGACAAATGGCTCGCCAGGGCCAATAATGACCTGGCGTGTAGATGAAGATAATTGTGTTTCCATGCCTTGCTCCATATTCGAGTGTGTCGCCAATAAGTAGGAACACATGGTACTCTGAGCGCTTTCTTTGTCAACATTGTGAAATTCATCACAAATCATTCACCCAGATGCGGCAGGATGGCACCCGCGCTGGACGGGGCGATGCGGGCGTGTAGCGGTATCCACGCGCGGTTGAGGGGGCCGGTGTAAATCGATTGCGGTTGCATCAACCGATTGGCAGCCTGCTGTTCGAGGCTGTGCGCCACCCATCCTGCTGTGCGCGCAATCGCAAACGTCGGCGTGAATAGATCCGCCGGCAGCCCGACGCCGTGAAGCAGCAGGCCGGCGTAGTACTCGACGTTGGCGTATAACGCGCGCCCCGGTTTGTATTGGGCCAGCAGCCGCACCGCGATATGTTCGACTTCGATCGCAAGCTGGTAGATATCCAGCCTGCCCTCGGCTTCATAGATCTGCCGGGCGGCGAAAGAGAGCACATACGTTCGCGGGTCGCGCACCTTGTAGTCGCGATGCCCGAAGCCCATCAGGCGCTCACCGCGTTCGAGTTTGCTGCGCAGGTATGGCTCGGCGTTCGCAATAGAGCCGATGTCAAGCACGGTCTGCAATGCCGGGCCGGGAGCGCCCCCATGCAATGGGCCTTTGAGCGCGCCCACCGCGCCAGTCACCGCCGAGATCAGGTCAGACTGCGTAGAGATAATCGTGCGCGCGGTGAAAGTCGAGGCGTTGAGGGCGTGATCGATCAATGCGACCAGGTACGTCTCCAGGGCGCGGACACGCGCGCCGCTCGGTTCCTGGCCGGTCAGCATGTACAGAGTGTTAGCGGCATGGTCAAGATCGGCGCGCGGGGCGATAGGCTCAAGTCCGTTCAACAGCCGCCAGTACGCAGCGACAATGACTGGGAACCGGGCGACGACCGATAGCGCGTCGCGTTGCGCCGTATTTGCGGATGCGGGTTCGTCCTCGTTGCGCAGGATGAGCGTCCCGGCGGCCATGCGCAACGCATCCATCGGCGCGACGGATTGCCGGGCGGCGGCCTGCAGCAACGCCAGCGTCGCGGCGGGTAAACGGCGCTCGCTCACCAGGCTGCGCTTGAAGCCCGCGAGTTGCGCCGCATCGGGCAGACGGTCGTTCCAGAGCAGGTACGCGGCCTCTTCGTAAGACGCCTTGGTTGCCAGTTCCTCAACCGCGAACCCGCGAATCACCAGCTCGCCGGCCTGACCATCGACATGACTCAAACTGGTATATGCTGTTGCGCCCGCCAGTCCGGGTCGTTGCGCGCTTGATGAATCTGTGGACATGTCAATCATGTCAATGCTGGGCTGGTTTCTGGAACGTGATGATGATGACGACCGCCGCGATGATGACAGCGGCAGCAAGCAGGGTCTGGATCGTTACCGGCTCGTTCGCCAACGCCCAGCCGAGAAAAACGGCGACGACCGGATTGACATAGGCATACGTGGCGACGCGCGATGCCGGCGCATGCTTCAGCAGCCACACATACGCGCTGAACGCCATAAATGAGCCGAAGACGATCAGATACCCAAACGCCAGAAGTGACTGACTCGATATCGCATCCACGCGCACGCGCGTCCAGTCACCGCTAATGACCGATGCGATGAGCAGAAGCACGCCGCCGCCAAGCATCTCCATGCCGGTGCTTAGAAATGGCGATTTGGGAAGCTCGGCATGGCGCGCATAGATCGATCCTGCTGCCCACGACAGCGCCGCAAAGATGACGGTGACTGCGCCAAGGAGATCGATTTGATTGCCAGTGACGAGATTGCCCGGCCCGATCAGCAACACGATGCCAGCCAGACCGAACAACAAGCCGATGAGGGTCATTCGAGTGGGACGTGTGCCGTTGGGGCGCAACCAGTCGAGCATGACCATCCAGAAGGGCGTCATCGCAAGCAACAGCGCGACAACGCTTGAGGTTACGCGTTGCTCAGCCCATACAACGGCGCCGTTGCCTGTAAACAGCAACAATGCGCCGACGATGGCTGTATTGCGCCATTGGAGCAGCGTCGGGCGTGGTGCGCCGCGCGCGCGCAGCCACAGGTATAAAACGCCGCCGGCAAAGACAAAACGCACTCCCGCCATCAGAAATGGCGGGAGTGTCTGGATGGCAAATCGAATGGCGAGATACGTGGAACCCCAGATGATGTAGATGGCCGCAAATGCAACAATCGTCTGAGTGCGCTTCGCGCGCAGCGCGCGAGTCGATAACTCACTCGCGTTGGTCGTGGAGGCGCTGTTTTGTGCAGTCATCAGTGTGTTTTTTGGGATGTGCGCGCAGATTGGCGATTATCCGCCAAACAAGCGCTTGCTCAGCGCCTTAAGCGATGTCACGGGAGCGGCAAGGCAGCCCGGGTTTGTGTTGGGCGGCGGCGTGGGGCCGGGGGTGGGCACAGGGGTTGTCGTGGGCGGCGGTGTGACCGGTGGGACGGACACGACGTTGATTCCCACTTCGGCCCAACCCTTGCGCACAGCCTGCTGTTCGAGGCTGTTGCTGCCAAACAATTCCACCGCTGTCTGGGCGGTCAGGTTGGCGGCTTCCTGGAAATCGGAGGCGGCGCGCAGTTTATCACGCAGCGTCACAAACCACAACCGCCCTGCCTTCTCCCACGCGTTGCCGCCCATCTCAACCGCCATGACATAGAAAGCGTGGTTGGGGATGCCGGAGTTGATGTGCACGCCGCCGTTGTCGCCACCCATGTTCTGGTAGTCCTTCATGTTCGCGGGTTGCGGGTCTTTGCCAAGCACAGGGTCGTCGTATGCAGTGCCAGGAGCCTTCATCGAGCGCAATGCCACGCCCTTGACGCGAGAGGCGAGCAGCCCTTTGCCAATCAGCCAGTCGGCCTGCGCAGCGGTCTGACCCAATGAACGCTGTTTGACCAGCGAGCCGAAGATGTCGGAGATGGATTCATTCAGCGCGCCAGACTGGTCGGAGTAGTTGAGGTTGGCGGAGTATTGGGTGACGCCATGGGTCAGTTCGTGGCCGATCACGTCGATGGAGATAGTGAAACGGTTGAACAGACGTTGATCGGCGGGCAGGCCTTCATCGCCATCCCCGTACACCATCTGCTGGCCGTTCCAGAAGGCGTTGTCGTAGTTGGATTGATAATGCACCGTCGAGTCCAACCGTAAGCCACGGCCATCAACGGAGTCGCGCCCGTACACATCGTGATACAGATCGTAAGTGGCGCCCGCGCCATCATAGGCCTCATTCACCGCGACATCACTACTGGCAGGGTCGCCTTCACTGCGCACCTTCGTGCCAGGGAGGGTGTCGCTATGCGCCGTGTTGTATACCACACGGTTCCGGCCTGCCAGCGCCTTTTCGATCGGCGATTGGTCTTTAGTAGGAGACATTTCGCGGGTATCGCGGAGCATCGCCGTAATGGTCATAGTCCTTTGCGCCCATGCCATCTGGTCGGGTGTGCCGCGGCTGGATATCGCCTGCA
>CAIXPS010000271.1 GCA_903921365.1 uncultured bacterium
CACTCAGCCAGGCGACCTGGTGCTCGACCCGTTCTGCGGATCGGGCAGCACGGCGCTGGCGGCGTTGATGGAAGGTCGCAAGGTCATCGCCATCGACCGCAGCCCGGCCGCGACGTTCATCACCAAGAACTACTGCACGCCGGTGGATGTGGAGGCCTTGCAGGCAGCGTTTGCGGAGTTGCAGGCCAAGGTCAAACCGGAGATCGACTGGCTGTACGAGACGCGTTGTGACCGCTGCGGGGGCAAGGCGACGACGGCCTACACGGTGTACTCGCAGGTGTTTCGCTGCGATCGCTGCTTCAACCCCATGCCGCTGTTCGATTGTGTGGAAGCCGAGAACAGCCAGGGCAAAGTGGTCAAAGCCTGCCCGATCTGCCAGAACAATGGGTTTGTCGAGGAGATCAGCACGCGCAACAACACCAAACTGGGGGCGATCCCGGTGCTGGTGAGTTACCTGTGCCAAAACGGTTGCAAACCGGTGCGCGCCGAACGGCGTTATAACGACCCAATCGACAAGAAGCGCGAGTACTTTGAGAAGTACGACCTGGCAAAGCTCAAGGAGATCGAGGCGAAACCGATCCCGCACTGGTACCCGCCCAACAGGATGATGAACGTCGAAGATGCCACGCAGCCATGGGGTGACAAGTGGCGCGCAGGCACCAGCAACTTCCGCACCGTAGCCGAGTTGTTCACTAAGCGCAATCTGTGGGCGTTGGCGGTGATCCTGGATGTATGCAACGCGTCTCAGTTCTCAACAGCATTAAGTTTTGTGTTCGAAAGTAACATCCTCAGCGCAACAATCATGCAGCAATACCGCGAAGCTGGAGGGGGATTTGCTAAAGGAACCTACTATGTTCCGCAAGTGTATATCGAGCGCGAACAAAGTGGATGTTTTGTGCGTAAGTTCAACGATATAGTAAACGCTCAGCGCGAGATGCACAATGGCATCATATGCACTGAAGTATTGGTATCAACTCAGAGTAACACTGACATTGCTGCTATTCCCGCCAACTCAATAGGTTATGTTTTTACCGATCCACCCTATGCAGACAAAGTACAGTACGGTGAATTAAACTTTGTGTGGGAAGCATGGCTCGGTTTCGACACGCACTGGCAAGACGACGAGATCATCGTCAACAACGTGCGCGGTAAAACCGAACAGGATTGGGCCGATATGATGCGCCA
Organism: uncultured bacterium; assembly: GCA_903921365.1. Taxonomy (GTDB): domain Bacteria; phylum Chloroflexota; class Anaerolineae; order J036; family Brachytrichaceae; genus CAIXPS01. The sequence continues at coordinate 1,186 of CAIXPS010000271.1, forward strand.
GGCCATGGCCGAGTGCTATCGGGTGCTCAAGCCGGGGCGCTGGATATCGCTGTGTTATCACGATACATCCGAAGGCACATGGGCGCTGTTGCAGGACATCATGGCCGAGGCCGGCTTTATTGTGGATAAGTCCACAGTGGCGCTTTTTATCGACACCGGTCAGAAGTCGTACAACCAACTCACCGCCGACAAAGTCACCAAGCGCGACCTTGTGATCAACTTCCGCAAACCCAAACCCGGTGAGGCGGCGGGGCTGCTGACGATCACGGGCGACGAGGACGAGACCACGTTCCGCGAGAAAGTGCACACCGTGATCCGCGATCACCTGGCCGCGCATCCCGGCGCCAGCAAAGATCACATCTACGACGATCTGGTTAGCCGCATGGTGAAGAGCGGCCGCATGCAGCCGCACGATTTCGACCTGCTGCTTGCTGAGGTCGCCGATCACGCCGTCGATG
>CAIXPS010000272.1 GCA_903921365.1 uncultured bacterium
CGGAGAGTCAACCACTGAACACACGGAAAGCACGGAACCAGAAAAGACTGATGATCGTGTCTACTTCCGTGTATTCAGTCTTTTCCGTGGTGAAATTCAGAATCCGGAGAGTCAACCACTGAACACACGGAAAGCACGGAACCAGAAAAGACTGATGATCGTGTCTACTTCCGTGTATTCAGTCTTTTCCGTGGTGAAATTCAGAATCCGGAGAGTCAACCACGGAAACGGACAGGGATAAATGACGCCGAATTCATTCGGTAGCCGATCGCGATGCCTGCCAGTATTAGCCAGCAGGCGATGCCCGCCGCAGTCAGGATCGCCCCGTAATAGACCGATTGCGGCTCATAGGTCATCACGATGTGATGTTTGCCGGGAAGCACCGGAATGGCGCGGAAGAGTTTGTCAATCGGGCTGATCAGCGCGTAGTCGTTGTCGACCTTCGCCGACCATCCCGGATACCACGCATCGCGCACGATGACGTAGCCAGGCGCTTCTGCCTGGATATCGAGCACCATTCTCTCTGGCGCATCCTCCATGATTTTCACTGTTCCCGCGCCGGCAGCGCCGTCGACCAGGCCTGACGTGGTGAGTTCGGTTCCCACAGTGCTACATTCGGCCAGTGCGGCGATGGTTACTCGCGGCGCCGGTCGCAGGTTTTCGTATATCTTGACGTCGCCCGAATGCACTAGTTGCATAGTGAAACTGGCATGAATTTGTTGTGTCTTGAAGGCGCCGCTTGCTTCGTGAATGCTTGTCATTCCGAGAAGCGTCGTGCCCGTGGCTGTTGGAGTCAGCACCACGCGGGTAGGGGATTGCTGTTTCTGCCACGCAACCCTGACGCCAAAGTAGGGCTGCGTCACGGCGACAGTAGCGCGGATAGCGTCGGTTGCGATCAGGGTGTCGTGGTCATATATGGCGACGTCCAGAAGCGTGTCTCCTGGCGATGCGTTCTGGGAGGTTAGCACAAGCCCGAGGGCGGTCGAGTCAAACGGAGCAAGGGGCAGGTTCCATGTCGTCGTGATGGCCTGCGGGAACTGAAGGTCGTAGTACACGTTGTCGACAAAAACATCACGCGTTTTGTCGGTGATGATGAAACGCACCGACATCTGTTCGAGCCACGTGTTGTCTGGGATGGTTTTCAACGCCTCGCGCAGGCGACCATCTGAGGTGCGGGGCTTCGGGTTTCCGTCGCCGCTTCCTGCGATGAACTGCTGGGTAAAACTCGCATAGCGAGCCAGGGGAAGAAGACCGCCGTCATACCCATCAACGCCCTGAATACGGTAGTACAGCGATAAGTTTGGCGAAAGGATTTCCTTTTGTTTGGATGCAATCACCCGATCGTACAGCTCGTCGGCGTTGAGTTGATCGTGGTAGATCATACGTTGTTCGACCAAGTCGCCCGGGTCGAAAAACAAGCCGGATAACGCCAGGACTCGTGACGCCGCCGGGCTGGTGGGATCCGTCAGCGCTTTATCTGCGATGAGGCTGGCCGTGGATGGCCTGAGGTCGGTGAGTGCCTGCTCGTCCGACGCGCGGGAGTAGGGCTGAAATTGTGACGCGATAAGGAGTTCGCTTGCCAGCAGGACAACGAAAGGAATTCCCGCTATTCTGGCGAACTGACTTGCCTTCATCCTTTGGAGCGTCGCAATGACGACTGTGACTCCGACTGCGCTGGCACACCAGCCGATGATGACCGAACTGGCCGGCAGGGTTTTGTATTCTGCTTCTGGCGAAAAACGCGCGCCTGCAAGCAGTCCAGCGACCATGGCGATGCAGAGCAGTAGCCACGCAGCCAGCCAGGCGCGTTTTTGAGGCGACGTGAGACCGTCACGCAACGCCTGAACGCCATAACCGATCAACATGGGTGCTCCAACGGCAAATAGGATCAACCAGCGTGTCTGGGCGCGGAACAGGTTAAAACCTGGCATCAGGCGGTAGAGCAGGTTGAAGAGCGGTGTTGCGATCCCAAGCGCCAGAACGACGCCGGAAATCGGCAAGATGACCGCAATCAGGAACCAGACCGCATCCTCACTTATTGAGCCACACTCTGAACTATTGCCGATCATTGACCGAAGCCGAGGCACAATAGAAACTGCGCCAAGGAGCGCCAGCGCGATTCCAGTGACACCCAGATAGGTGACATATTCTGGAAAGAGCGGGTCGCCGTAAGTTGGCAGGAGCGCGCGCGCGATGACCCATGGGCGCCACGAGAATGAGCCAACCTCGTTGATGGGCAAGCCGCCTGACCGCGCCGATTGCGTGGCAAGTTCCGCGGTTGGCAGGAGCTGTATGGCGGACACGAGAGCTGCAAGCCCGATCGAAACGGCGATGACTGTGAAGATTGCCATCATTGTGGTTATGCTGAATCGCGCCTTAGGCTTTGCAAGTGCGCGTGTGCGTGTACGAGAGATGATGCCAGCAACAGCGATGATTGTGAACGTGAACCCCGCGATCCCCAGCGCGACCATGCAGATATACAGCGACTGCGTATGCCCTGCCAGCAGTTGCAAGGCGATCAATAGTGACAACAGCGCGATGTGGCTGATGACCGAACGTTTTGTTGGTTTCACTGACCCAAGCAGCGCCAGTTCAAAGGGGAGCCAGGCAAGCACCTGGAGCTGGTTCAGGTGTTCCACCTGGGCGCCGAGGTATCCACCCAGGCCAAACGAGATTGCGCAGGCAAGTGAGGCGAGCGTGCCGAGTCGCAGCTGGGTGCGAGCGAGCACAAACATGCCGACGGCGGCGATGCAGAGATGCAGGGCGATGTTCCACGAAACGGCATGCCCAACAGGGAACCAGGCGGTGAGCACATTCAGGGGGTAAAAGAATCCCGCCTGGGAATTCGCCAGAAACGGCGCCCCCATAAACGTATAGGGGTTCCATAAGGGCAGTGTTCCTGTGCGTAATGCAGCAGAGGCGTAATCGCGCAACGGATAGAAATAGAGGAGCAAGTCGCCACGAGCGATCACACGGTTTCCCACCGTCAATTTCCATGTCGCAGCCAGCACGAGGAATAACGCCAGCGCGAAACCCAGCCACGTTAGCCCACTTGTGGAAAACCTGTGGATAGTGTTATGCTTGGGCAGTATAGAATGTGAATCGGTGTCAAGAGTTTCCGATCGTTGTCGCTTCATCGCAATGATTGTAAACTGAACCTGTCATCGAGTGTAAATAGTGGTAAAATCACTTGCCCGATACGGAAGGCAACTTTATCACGCATATTAGAGGTCAAGGAGCAGCAGTGGAAGATAATATCCCAGGCGCAATCGGCGCCGAAGATGATGGTTCGGATTCGCCCTCGCGCAATCGAGGTAAGCGACCATTCCGGAGCAACTCGAATAGTTATGATCGAAACGCGGTGCGCCCTAAGCGCATCGATGAGTTTGCCACAACCGGCACTGTGCCAGATTATAAAGATTATGAGAAGCTGCGCCGGTATGTGAATCCGCAGGGCAAAATCCTGCCGCGCCGCCGATCCGGGTTGAACGCCAAAAATCAGCGTTTGCTTGCCCGCGCCATTAAGCGCGCGCGCCACCTGGCGCTGCTGCCGATTGCCGGCGCAACGCCGACCTGGATGTAGTCACAAAGAGAGGCAATAGCCATGGCAAAGAAAAAAGGAAACCGCGTCGTTATCAAGCTGAAGAGCGCCGAGAGCGGACATGTCTACTGGTCAGAGAAGAATCGCAAGAATGACACTGGCCGGCTTGAGATTCGCCGCTATGATCCGACGCTGCGCAAGCACGTCGTCTACAAAGAAGAGAAGTAGCAGAGAAGAGAGATTGGAGATTTGGGATTAGGGATTAGAGACTCCAATCTCCAATCTCCAATCTCCAATCTCCAATCTCTAGTCCCTCTTTCCTACCTCAACAAGTCCGGAATCTGTGTCGGCAGGTCCGCCATTTTGATCCCGGCAGCCTGCATCGCCGTTACTTTCCCCTGCGCAGTCCCCATGCCGCCTTCGATGATGGCGCCGGCGTGACCCATGCGCTTACCTTCTGGGGCCGCTCGCCCGGCGATAAAGCCAGCCATCGGTTTCTTTACATGATCTTTGACGTAAGCGGCAGCAATTTCCTCGTCTGAGCCGCCGATTTCACCAATCATGACGATCTTCTCCGTCTGCGGGTCTTCGTTAAACAACTTGATGGCGTCGAGGAAGTCCAGGCCGTGCACCGGGTCGCCGCCGATCCCGACGCAGGTGCTTTGCCCCATACCGCTCTGGGTCAGCGCATTAATGACTTCGTAGGTGAGTGTGCCGCTGCGCGACACCAGTCCCACGTTGCCCGGTTTGCAGATGGATGCGGGGATGATGCCAATTTTGGCCTGTCCTGGCGTGATCAGGCCGGGGCAGTTGGGGCCAATCAGAATCACATCGAGCGTGTCGAGATAGGCGCGCACGCGGATCATATCCTGGACGGCAACGCCTTCGGTGATGCAGATGATCAGATGGATGCCGGCGTCTGCGGCTTCGAGAATTGCATCGGGCGCGAACCGGGCAGGCACGTAGATGACTGATGCATTTGCCCCGGTCTCCCGCACAGCCTGACCGACCGTGTCGAACACCGGCACACCGTAATCTGTTTTCAAGCCGCCTTTTCCAGGGGTGACGCCGCCGACGATTATCGAACTGTATGCCTGCATCTGGCGGGCGTGGAAATCTCCTTCGCGGCCGGTGATGCCCTGAACGATCAAGCGTGTGTTGCGATCTGCAAGAATAGCCATTATTTACAATCCCTTTTATGTGTTGGACGGATAGTGTCTGTCGCTCAGTCGTTGAACGACTTGTCGAAGCGACACATTGCGTTCGTTTAACAGGACTAACAGGTGATAGATCAGGTCAGCGGATTCATCGATCAGTCGATCGTCATCCTGGGCAACGCCAGCCATTGCGACCTCCAACCCTTCTTCGCCCACTTTTTGTGCGATCTTGTGTCGCCCCTTGGCGAACAACCGCGCTGTATAGCTGCTGTCGGGTGAGGCGGTGCGGCGTTGGGCGATGATCCCGGCGAGTTCATCGATGAAACCTGCCGCCGGCCCTGTCTCGGCTGTGCCGATGGCTTTGTCGATGGCTTTGCCATCCAGGATCTGCCAGAAACAGCTTTCTTTGCCTGTGTGGCAGGTTGGGCCAGCCGGTTCTGCGCGAATCAGGAGGGCATCGCTATCACAATCCGCACGTAGCTCGCGCACACGCAGCACGTTGCCGCTGGTTGCGCCCTTGTGCCATAGCTCCTGGCGGCTGCGCGAGTAGAACCACACTTCGCCGTTATTCAGTGTTAATTCGAGAGACTCGGGGTTCATCCAGCCGAGCATCAGGACGCGACCCGTGATCGCATCCTGGACGATGGCGGCTATCAGCCCGTTCGCATCGTATTTGAGAGTGGTTGACATCGGGGTCATTATAGGCGGTAAGGCATGCCAGCAAGGGCGCTACAGGCGCACGGGGATGCCTCTGCCCGCAAGATATTCCTTTACCTCGCGGACGCGAAAGGTTTTGTAATGGAACACCGATGCTGCCAGCACGGCGCTCGCGCCTGCGGCGATGGCGTCATAGAAGTGTTCTAATTTTCCTGCGCCGCCGGAGGCGATGACTGGAATGTTGAGAGCGTGACTGAGTGTGTGGAGCAATGGAAGATCATAGCCATCCTGTCGACCGTCCGTGTCCATACTGGTCAGCAGTATCTCGCCGGCGCCGCGCGCTTCAGCCTCAATGGCCCACTTCACCGCGTCCAACTCGGTCGGCACGCGCCCGCCATTCAGGTAGACGCGCCAGCCATTGATGGAGCTATCCGCCTTTGCGTCGATGGCGACAACCACGCACTGCGCGCCAAATCGATAAGCCGCCTCGTTGATGAGGGTGGGGTTGCGCACCGCCGAGCTGTTGATGCTGATCTTGTCCGCGCCTGCCAGCAGCAACTCGCGAAAATCCTCCGGCGCGCGCACACCGCCGCCAATCGTGAACGGGATGAACACCTCGTCCGCCACTCGGCGCGCCATTTCGATGGTCGTGCCGCGGCCTTCGTGCGAGGCCATGATGTCGAGAAATACCAGTTCGTCGGCGCGTTCATCGTTGTAGATGCGCGCCTGTTCGACGGGGTCGCCGGCGTCGCGCAGATTGACGAAATTGACCCCTTTGACGACGCGTCCATTGGCAACGTCGAAACAGGGAATGATCCGTTTGGCTAACATGCGTTCCTCTAATATCCCTTCGCTGCTTCGATGGATTCGCGCAACGATAGCGTGCCTTCATACAAAGACCGACCAATGATGACGCCTGCCACACCGCGATGGGCGTACATCAAAAGCTCCTTGATGTCGTCAAGGTTGCGCACCCCTCCGGAAGCAATGATCTGCAACTCGGTAAGCTGTGCCAGAGCGCCGGTCATCTCCGCCGCCGGGCCTGTCATCATGCCGTCACGCCCGACCTCGGTGTAGAGCGCGTGCACCACACCCATTTGGTGCATTAAAACGCCCAGTTCCGCTGCGGGCATTTGAGTGCTCTGTTTCCAGCCGCGGGTCACGATCATGCCGTCGCGCGAATCCAACCCGATCACGACGCGTTCCGCGCCGTAACGCGCCAGTGTTTCTGATACAAGGCGGGGATCTTCAGCAGCCGCAGTTCCAAGCACGACGCGGTCAGCGCCGGCGTCAAACGCAGCCTTTATATCTTCGATCGTGCGCAGTCCGCCGCCAAATTGAACCTTGATTTTGATGCTTGAGGCGATCGCGGAAAGCGCCTGCCGGTTGGGGCGACCGGTCGCAGCGTCGCCAAATGCGCCGTCAAGGTTCACCACATGCAGCCATGATGCGCCCTCACTCGCCCAGCGATTCGCGACGGCAATCGGGTCCTGTGAATAGGTTGTCTGTTGCGCCGGGTCGCCTTGCTTCAAGCGGACGACGTTGCCGTTGCGGATATCGATTGCGGCATAAACCGTAAACATCAGGCTGCCTCCACAAAGTTTCGGAGTATTCGCAGACCCACATCCTGGCTTTTCTCCGGGTGGAACTGGATACCCCAGATTCTGTCTTTTGCGACGATAGACGCGAAGTCATACCCGTAATAGGTGGTTGTCACCACGTAGGCGGGATCGTCAACGACCGGGTGATACGAGTGCACAAAGTAGGCGTAGCCGCCGCGCGGCACGCCGGCAAGCAGTGGATGTTCCTGCGCCGGTTCTATCTGATTCCAGCCAATGTGCGGCACTTTCAGGTGGAGAACGGATGGGTCAGCACCGGCAAGCGCGTCAAACTTAAAACGCACGATGCGGCCTGGAATGAGACCCAGCCCGCTCCACTCGCCCATCTCCAGACCCACATCAAACAGCAACTGCATGCCGACGCAGATGCCCAGCAGGGGTTTACCCGATCGCCCAATCTGCTGCAACGGCTCAAACAGGCCTCTATCGATGAGCCCCTGACGGCAATCGGCAAAAGCGCCGACGCCGGGGAGCACGATCTTATCGGCGCTCTCAATGATTCGAATATCGCTGGTTAACACGGGCTGCGTGCCGACGTGTTCCAGCGCTTTGCACACATTGCGCAGGTTGCCTGCGCCATAATCAATCACTGCAATCATGGTTTCAGGTTTCCTGTAACTAGATAACACCTTTGGTGGATGGAATGCCTGCTCGGCGCGGATCTAGGGTCGTTGCCGCGCTCAACGCGCGGCCAAGCGCCTTGAACAAGGCTTCCGCTTTGTGGTGGTCGTCGCGGCCATACAGCACGCGCGCGTGCAGATTCATGCGGGCGTGCACCGAGATCGACTCGAAGACATGCGCGATGAGCGACGATGACAGGGCGCCGATGTGATCCTGCGTGAACTCTGCTGTGAACACACAATAGGGTCGCCCGCTGAGATCGACGATCACTTGAGCGAGTGATTCATCCATGGTGACAAACGCATCAGCCATGCGCGCGATGCCGGCGCGGTTGCCCAGCGCCTGGTCGATAGCTTGCCCCAGCGAGATCGCGACGTCTTCGACCGTGTGGTGTTCGTCAATGTGCAGGTCGCCCGTGGCATTTATGGAGAGATCAAATAGGCCATGGTGGGCGACATGGTGGAGCATGTGATCGTAAAAGCCGATGCCGGTATGGATATCGGCCTGACCGACGCCGTCAAGGTTCAACAGGACTGCAACATCCGTTTCTTTTGTGACACGATGAATCTCACCCGTTCGACCACTCACGTTTTGCTCCTTTACACACGCCTACGGCGAGTACACATCTACACATCCAGACTTTGTATCGCACTCAAGACGCGATCCGTATCTTCCGGGCGTCCGACGCTGATCCGGATGCAATCGCGCAGTCCCGCGCGATCGAAGTAACGCACGAGGATACCGCGCTGTTCAAACGCCTGTTTCAACCCTTTTGCGTTCCTGAACCCGGTCATTCGTTCGGCGATGCGACATAACAGGAAATTCGCGTCGCTGGGACACACGCGCACGCATTCGAACTGACTGAGCCCTTCGCCCAGCCGGCTGCGCTCCGCGATGAGCTTGCCGACCACGTCGCGCAGGTACTCCGGGTCGCTCAGTGCTGCGATGGCCGCGATGCTGCCAGCCACATTCGGCGTATAGGGCTGTTTGATCTTCCACAGATGTTTAATTACATTCAATGGGAAAACCCCATACCCGACGCGCAACCCCGCCAGTCCGGCGAGCTTGCTGAAAGTGCGCAAAATGATCAGGTTGTCGTAGCGCTGCACCCAGTCGGCGCGGCTCGGCTGTGTGCTGAAATCGATATAGGCTTCGTCAAGCACAACGACGACCGGGAGATCCAACAGGTGTTTGATATCCTCGTCCTGCACCGATGACCCGTCCGGGTTGTTTGGGTTCGTGACAAACAACAGCTTCGGGCGCGCGGTGTTGTTGACGGCCATGCTTATCGCGTCCACATCTATGGAGAAGTCGCTGCGGCGCGGCACGCCCACGTACTGCGCGTTCACGACGTCTGCCTCGAAGCGATACATTCCAAACGTGGGCGGCAGATCGAACACGGCGTCGCCTGGCTCGATGAAGGCGCGACCGATGATGTCGATCAATTCGTCGGCGCCGGAACCGCACAGGATGTGCTCGGCTGGAACGTCAATAAACGCTGCTATTGCTTCGCGCAGTGCGGCTTGAGCGGGATCGGGATAGATATGCAGCGTATCTGCGGCGGAGATGGCTGCCAGCGCGCGCGGCGACGGCCCGTATGGGTTCTCGTTCGCGTCCAGCTTCACGATCTCATCGCGCGTCAGTCCCAGCCGCTTCGACAGGACATCGAACGGGACAATCGGGGTGTATGGACTCATCGAGCGCAGGTGTGGCGCGATTAACTTTTCAACGTTCATATAGGGTGTGTGCCGGAGTGCACTGGCAGACAGTTGACGCACGAGCGCACTATCTGCCTGCGGCCAATAGCTCCTTCAACGCGCGCACGCGATCAGGTTGTTCCTCAAAGATATAGGTAACTGGCGTCACCACCACGCCACTGCCTCCGATGCTGCGCAGTTGCTGGATCGCGCCAGTCAGTTCATTGCGCGGCACGATCAAGTTGACGGCAAACCAGGGCTCGTGACCATGGCTGACATAGACGGGCGCAAGCGTCGGCCCTTGCAGACCGCCCAGCGTCGTCTGTGTTCGCAGCGCGTGCGCCACAACCTCGGCGGTGTCGCCGCGCATATTGGCAAACACCATCACATAGCGTTCGGCGCGCAGATGAGCCTCGAAGTATTCGAGCAGGGTAATCGCGATGGCCGTCACTTCGGGGCGTTGCAGCGACTGGCGGTTTGCTACCAGCGTGGATTGCGTGTTGAGGATGACCCCGTCGCTGAGAGGCCGCAGCCGATTTTGCTGTAGCGTCGAGCCGGTCTCAGTGATATCCACAATGATGTCCGCGTAACCGATTTCAGGCACGACCTCAAGCGATCCTTCGGCGTCGATCAGTTGAAAAGGTTCCACGCCGTGTTGGCGCAGGAATGCGGCAGTCAGTTTGTGATACTTATTCACCACGCGCAGGGGTTCCGGTAATGTGGCGGTCTTGCGCGCCAGGTCGGCCATGGTGAACACATCACCCCAGCTTTCCGGCACTGCGACTACCACCTTGCATTTGCCATAGCCCAGAGCATCGTGCAGTACCGTCGTGTGGCCCTCGTCATCCACATCGGCGATGACGTCATACCCCGTGATCCCAAAGTCGACGCCGCCATTGGCGACGCTGACGGCAATATCGCGCGGTCGTTGGAATAGAACGGTCACGCCCGGCAGGCTGGGAATGCTGCCCACATAGCTGCGCGAAACCGATTGTTTGACGTCGAACCCACAGTGCGCCAGGAACTCAAGCGTGGGCTCCTGCATGCGTCCCTTGGAGGGCAGGGCGATTCTAATGTCTGTGCGAGCCATGGGGTTTATTTTGCCATCTCCACGGCCTTCTGCACTGCCTCTGCAAAGCTGCCCGCAGTGGCAATGTGAGCTTCGGCCAGAATCCGATTGCCCTCTTCCTGGTTGGTTCCCACAATACGGGCAACCATCGGGATGGAGACGTTTACTTCCTTTAGCGCGCCGATGATCCCGCGCGCGACTTCATCGCCACGGGTGATCCCGCCAAAAATATTGAACAGCACGACCTTTACTTTGGGGTCAGCCAGAATGATGCGCAGCGCCGCCGCGACCTTGTCTGCGCGAGCGCCGCCGGCAACATCCAGGAAGTTAGCCGGGCTGCCGCCGTAGTAGTGAATGATGTCCATCGTCGCCATGGCCAGGCCGGCGCCGTTGACCATACAACCGATATTGCCATCCAGCGAGATGAAGTTGAGACCCGCCTCGCGCGCTTTTTTCTCTGCGCTGGATTCCTCATCCGGGTCGCGTATTTCAGCCAGGTCGGGATGGCGGAAGATGGCGTTGTCATCGACGACAATTTTGCCGTCGAGCGCAATCAGCCTGTCGGGGCCGCCATTGGGTTGACCCACGATGGCCAGCGGGTTGATCTCGGCCAGAGACGCGTCGGTGGCGGCGAATGCACTGGCAAGCCCGCGCGCAACCGTGATAAATTCAGGCCAGAACTGGCGCGGCAAGCCGATGTGTGCGGCGATGTCGCGCGCAAGGTACTCGGGCAGGCCGATGAATGGATTGATGGGAACGCGCACGATTTTCTCAGGCGTCGTTGCGGCGACTTCTTCGATATCCACACCGCCGGCAGCGCTCGCCATCATCGTCGCGCGGCGCGATGTGCGGTCAATCACGATCCCAAGGTAAATCTCATTCTTGATCGCGGCTGCGGGATCGATCAACACTTTGCGCACTGGCAGACCTTTGATTGTCAGGTTCAGGATGTCGCGCGCCTTCGACTCGACCTCCTCCAGTGTGCGGGCTACTTTTACGCCGCCGGCCTTGCCGCGCCCGCCGACGAGCACTTGCGACTTGATGACGACCGGCAGGCCGATTTTTTCTGCGGCTGCACGAGCGGCTTCCGGCGTGTCTGCCACAATGCCCTCAGGCACAGGGACGCCGAACCGACCGAACAACTGTTTGGATTGATACTCGTGGAGTTTCATGTGGTTTCATCTGCCTCAAACATTCTAGTAAAAATTATCAAGATTCAACGATACGCTTGATTGAATAGTCCAGGTGGATCAGGCCGTCAATCAGATCGGCCTCGGTGGCGGAGACCTCATTGCGAATAGCGCTCAAGTCACTGCCGCCTGCTGACAACACAATGGTGAGATGGATGCCGTCTTCAAGCATCTGACCGCGTGACTTGATATACACCGCCGGATGTCTGGATTGGGCGTGGAAGAGCATCTCGGCGATGCGGGATTCGTCGCCTCGATCCAGAACCAGTGTGCGCTCAATATATCCGCCTGCGCCGATGGTGTGCGCGAGCACTGGCTGCAATGAACTGGTGAAGATATCCTTCATCTCGGACGGCACGCCAGGCAGGCATACGATGGTCGTAATGCCGTTTACGTCAAGCACGATCCCAGGCGCTGCGCCGTTCGGGTTTAATATCGGCCGGCTGGTGCGCGGGATCAACGCCATCTTTCGCCTGGCCTCGTTCAAGTCTGCGCTGAAGTTGGGGCGGATGGAGGCAATATATTCATAGCGCTTGCGCACCATTTCGAGCGCAATTTCATCCTCGTATAACTCAAGATTGAGCGCGCGCGCCAGTGCGCGCAAAGTCAGGTCGTCGTCGGTTGGCCCCAGCCCGCCGGTAGTCAGGATCAGGCGCGGCCCGCGCCTTAAACCGCTTGCGAGCGCCTCGGCAATCTCATCATATTCATCACGCAGAATCACCGCGCGGCGCACGCGCGCGCCAATGCCCGTCAGCGAGCGCACCAGCCAGTAGGTGTTGGTGTCCTGCACCTGCCCGACAAGGAGTTCGTTGCCGATTGCGAAAATCTCGACGCAACGATCACAATCGTCGCTTTTGTTCAGTTCATCCATAAATGCTGAGATGATACACTCAAACCCTACGCGGCGCCGGTGAATTGGCTAACAACCTCATACAACGCGCGAACGCCCCAACTGAGCGAGTCAATGGACACACGCTCATTGTGACCATGCACCATGTCGCTGAAGTGTTCGCCCTGCTTGAAGCGCATTGGTGAAAAACCGTAACAGATCGCGCCGAGCTTGGCGACGTGCTTCGCATCGGTTGCGCCCGTGAGCATCGACGGAATCGGTATGCCGGCAGGGTCCAGGCGTTTGAGGGTCTGGCAGATGGTTCTGTACAGCGGCGTAGCGGTGCTGAATTCGATTGGCGGTGAAACACTGTCCACTTCGAAAGTCATATTCTCCGCTTCGTTGCCCAGGGCGTGCATCAACTCATCGACCATTTCAGCAGCGCCGAAGCCTGGAACTGTTCGGCAATCGATGACCGCATCCGCATGCGAAGGGATGACGTTGGTTTTGCGTCCGGCGCGCAATCCGGTGGGTGTGACGGTATTGTGGGTGATGGCGCGCAATTCCGCAGCCAACCCGGCATCGCGAACGACATGCTCCAGCAACGGCGATCCATTTTGCTCGGTGTTGCCAAGCACGGCGCGTATGCCGGCGCCATGGGCGCCGCCCAGTCCGTCGGCCAACCCGGTGATAAACGCCCGCGCGGTCGGGCTCATGTGCATGGGCAGACGGGCGCGCGACAGTTTGTCGATTGCGCGCGCCAGATGGACGACGGCGTTGTCATCGTGTGGGACGCTGGCATGGCCAGGCTTGCCCCTGGCGCGCATCCGCATCCACACGGTGCCTTTCTCGGCTGCCTGAATCGGGTAGAAGCACTTTCCGGCCGCATACATGGAATATCCGCCAAACTCGCTGATGCCGTATTCAGCGCGCAGAAGATCGGGGTGCTGTGCGATGAGCGGACCGATGCCCAGATCGGTGTCTGTTTCCTCATCGGCGGTTGCGGCCAAGATGATGTCGCGATGGGGAACAGCGCAGGTCTGCGCCTGCACTCTGCGGGCGATTGCCAGAAACACCGCGAGTTGCATAGCGCCGATCCCTTTCATATCGAGCGCGCCACGACCGTAGACATAGCCATCCTGGAGGACGCCGCCGAAAGGGTCCACTGTCCAGTGTTCACGCTCAACCGGAACGACATCCGTATGCGAGTAAAGTAAAAAGGGAGCGGCAGTTCCATCCCCTTTGATTCGCCCGATAACATTTCCTCGTCCAGGCGCCATTTCGATGACGGTGGGTGTAATCCCGTTCTCATGAAGAATGTTGGCGATGTAACTGGCTGCGGCGCTTTCATTGCCAGGCGGGTTAGACGTGTCGATGCGAATTAACCCCTGTAGCAGGCGAACCGTTTCATCCGCCATCGCGCTCCAGTGTAGATCGGTCATGCAAGCATTCTCCCACATCGTATAATGCTTCAGATAAAAAATGGCAAAGATCACACCTCGGTCCAAAGATTATTCTGAGTGGTACCTTGACGTTATTCGTGAAGCAGATATGGCGGATTACGCGCCGGTGCGCGGCTGCATAGTTGTCAAGCCCTATGGCTGGTCGCTGTACGAGAACATGCGCGATTTTCTCGATAAGCGTTTTAAAGACACGGGACATAGCAACGCGGCTTTCCCCATGTTTATTCCCATGAGTTTTCTGCAAAAGGAAGCGGAGCATGTAAAGGGGTTCAGCCCGGAACTGGCGATCGTCACAATTGGCGGCGGCGAGGAGCTGGAAGAGCCGCTGGCGGTTCGCCCGACGAGCGAGACCATCATCGGGTACATGTACGCCCAGTGGGTGAAGTCCTACCGCGACTTGCCTGTTTTGATTAATACCTGGAACAGCGTGGTGCGTTGGGAGAAACGAACGAAACCATTCCTGCGCACGATGGAATTTTACTGGCAGGAAGGTCATACCGCACATGCGACGCATGAAGACTCTCAGGCAGAAGTCATGCGGATGCTGGATGTGTATGAGCAACATGCGCTCACCGAGTGCGCCATCCCTGTGATCAAAGGGCGCAAGAGCATCAGCGAGCGCTTTGCGGGCGCTAACAACACGTACAGTATCGAGGCCATGATGGGCGATCGCAAAGCCTTGCAGTCGGGCACAAGCCACGACCTCGGGCAAAACTTTGCCAAAGCCTTCGATATCAAGTTCCTCGATCGCGATAACACCGAAAAACTGTGCTGGACGACGTCGTGGGGACTGAGTTGGCGCATGTTGGGCGCCGTTATTATGGTTCATGGTGATGATCAAGGGTTGCGCCTGCCGCCCAGGATTGCGCCCATTCAGGTCGCGATTGTCCCCATATACCGCAATGATGCCGAGAAAAGTGTCGTCATGGAGACCGCAGCCCGCGTCTTTAAGACACTCAAGGACGCAGGGTTGCGCGTCAAGCTGGATGACCGCGAAGAAACGCCTGGCTTCAAGTTTAACGATTGGGAAATGCGCGGCGTGCCGGCGCGGGTGGAGATCGGGCCAAAAGACGTGGCGAATCATTCCGTGGCGTTGGCGCGCCGCGATGTGCCCGGTAAACCCGGCAAGGCGTTCGTGCCGCAGGACGGTTTGCCGGAGCGCGTGATTGCGCTTCTTGATGAAATCCAGGCCGGTTTGTTGAAGCAGGCAACCGCGTTTCGCGATGCCAACATCCGCGAAGTAAACACTTATGATGAACTGAAGGCGGCCGTAGAGGACGGTTTTGCGCTGGCGCCCGTGGTTGACGACCCGGAGGTCGATGCAAAGATCAAAGAGGAAACCAAAGCCACCAACCGCAATTTCCCGCTTGATCAGGCCGAGGGCGAGTGGAAGTGCATCATCACAGGCAAGCCGGTGCGGGAGCGGGCATTGTTCGCCAGGGCGTACTAAGTCCGAACCATTGTCATGCAATCACGGCACAGGCAAACCCAGAGGTTACACGGCCGCGACCACCGCGTTCTAAACGCATTCCTGGTGATCGTGGCGGTATTTTGTCAGGTGGTTGCCGCGCCGATGACGGCTGCTGGACAAACTGCGACGCCTCCGCCGTATGCCCGCAATGTTGCAGCCATCGTCAAGGGGATGACGGTCAATCAAAAAGTTGGTCAGCTCTTCATGGTGAGCTTCCCGGGCACTGATACGACGCCGACATCTGATATCGCCGATCTGATCATCAACTATCATGTTGGCGGCGTCCAGTTGCGCGCCGCGAATCAGAATATCACCAATGGGACGGACGGGACGCGCCAGCTTGCCGAGTTAACCAACCGGTTGCAGGCGTTGGCTGCCGTCACGCAGACCACTGTTGCACTTGACGTAACCGCTACGCCGGCAGGATTAAACGCGCTGCGCACCCTGCCACTCGGCGTTGACACCATTCCTCTGTTCGTTGCGACTTCTCAGGAAGGAGACGGCGCGCCCTATTCCAACATTACACAAGGGCAGACCCAGATACCCAGCGAACTCGCCATTGGCGCTACGTGGCGCCCGGACAATGCGGGCATCGTAGGCCAGATCACGGGGCGCGAGTTAACAGCTTTGGGCATCAATGTGTTGCTAGGCCCGATTCTGGACGTTCTGGACGATCCAAAACCGACAACGCCAGTGGATATCGGCACCCGCGTCTTCGGCGGCGACCCCTACTGGGTGGGTCGATTTGGCGCAGCCTATGTGAGCGGTGTGCACATTGGCAGCCACAACCGGATCGCTGTTGTGGCCTCCCGTTTCCCAGGGCTTGGGTCTTCTGACCGCAGTGTGGAAGATGAAATCCCCACCGTGCAGAAGTCGCTCGAACAACTGAAGCAGATTGAACTGGCGCCATTTTTTGCGGTGACGCAAGTGTCGAATGACCAACCCATCACCGCCACCGTCGATGGTCTGCTGGTATCGCATATCCGCTATCGCGGTTTCCAGGGAAACATTCGCGCCAGCACAAGACCGGTGAGTCTCGACCCGATTGCGTATCAGGCGCTGATGTCTCTCCCCGAAATAGCGCCCTGGCGGAATGCGGGCGGCGTCACTTTCAGCGACAATCTGGGGGTGCGCGGCGTCAGGCGGTTCTACGATCCACTCGACCTGACCTTTAATGCCCGTCGCGTGGCTCAAGAAGCCTTTTTAGCCGGCAATGATGTTCTTATTCTGGGTAATTTCGGGCTGAACAACTCCTGGCAGGAGGAGCTTGCGAACATCAAGGACACAATCCAGTTCTTCCGTGAGCGCTACGTCAGCGACCAGACCTGGGCGGCGCGTATTGATGCTGCGCTCGCGCGCATTATTGCGCTTAAGTTGAAGCTATACCAGGGGGTGCTCACCACTGAGAATGTGGGCGTCAACGCTTACTTTGCCAGTCAAATAAATACCAGCAATGAGATGATCTCAAATATTGCCAAGCAAGCGGTGACGCTTTTGTCGCCCAGCGCGCGTGATCTGCCGTCGCTTGTGCCGGCCGCGCCCGGGAAGGATGAGAGCATCGTATTCATCACCGATGATCGCCAGATACGCGATTGCACCCGCTGCGCGCCTTATTCAGCCATCTCGCGCACTGCGTTGCAGGAAATCGCTCTAAACCTGTACGGGCCAAAGAGCACTGGACAACTCAACCCTTCGCGGGTGTCCTCGCTCTCGTTCAACGACTTGGCGGAGTACAACACGCGCGCAGCCGCTTTACCCACGCCCACGGTCAGCTTGTCAGTGACAGTAACGCCGACACTCACACCGATTACGTCAACCGCAACGCTGACCCCGACTGCGCTTAACGATTCGGTGAACGCACAGAAGGCGATCGACAATGCAGACATGGTTGTTATCGCGATGCTTGACTTGAGCGCGGATTCCAAGTCGACGAAAATATTCCGCGATTTTCTTGCCCAGAGGGCCGATTCGCTGCGTGACAAACGAGTCGTAGTGTTTGCATTTGGCGCGCCGTACTATCTGGATACGACAGAAATCAGCAAACTGACCGCCTATTTTGGCGTGTATAGCCGGCAGCCCGTATTTCTTGAGGCGGCGATTCGGGCGCTGTTTGGTGAATTTCCGCCTGACGGCGCCTCGCCGGTTTCGATTACGGCACTGAACTACTCCTTGTTGCTGCAAACAGCGCCGGATCAGCAGCAGGTGATCACACTCATTGCGTCAAACCCGCTCTCAAATACGCAGGTGGCTACCGGGCCGCTTGAGATGAAGATCGGAGATAAACTGAAGCTGCGCGCCGGGCCGATCGTTGATCACAATAACCGTATTGTTCCGGACGGCACACAGGTTCAGTTTGTGCTGGCCTATCCATCAGAGCGTGTCGAGCAGCAGCAACCGGCTGTTTCCACACGCGACGGCATCGCAGAAACGATCGTCGTAATTGAGCGTAAAGGGACACTGGAGATACGGGCACAGGCCGATCCGGCGCTTACGTCATACGTCATCCGAGTGAACATCGGCGACAACGCGGTTTCCATTGAGACGATCAAGCCGACGGCGTTGCCCACTGCGACGCCGGAACCATCGCCGACGGCGACAGACAAACCCACGATCCCTGCGACGCTCTCGACAACACCGACGCTGGCGGCGCCGTCGGCGCCTGCGATTGTCAGGTCGAGTCTGGGTGGTTTTGTGATCACGATGCTCGTTTTAGTTGTAATTGCGCTGGTCGCGATCCTGACACTGAACGCGACCGGGCGGCTGCGTTCGGGGATGCGCTGGCGCGTGACATTGATCAGTTGGAGCGCTGGCTGGATCAGCTATGTCTTGTATGTCACGGGGGCGCCCGGAACGAATCGCATCGCGACCCTGATGGGCTGGTATGGGTCAGTGATCCTGGCTGTCGTGGTTGCATCCCTGGCGCTCATTGCCGGCGTAGCGGTCACCTTTTTTGTCAATCAGCAATCGAGTAGACCAGTCAGTGGAAGCTAACACAGGTGAGAGTAATTCAAGAAGGGAGACGGGAAGAACGACTATGGGTTTTCTGAAACGCTTATTTGGCGGTGATAGCAAGCCGGTCTCGCGCGATGAGAGTGATGCGAATGCCCTCATTCTGTATGTGAAGGGTAAGAAATGCGGCGCGATTGCGCGCGTCCGCGTGGACCTGCGCAACGATTTAAGCCTGGATGACGATGGTGAAAACTATGTCGTTCGCAAGCAGGTTGTTGACAATGTCTGTTACGGGATGGCTGAACTGGAACTGCATTTTGACGTGAACCATAAGGAAGTAAGCCGCGCAGTTACAAATGGTGAGATTGTTGCGCGCGCGGACTGGGAACAGCAGGAGTCTTTGCGCATTGCGCCACGCTCGCGCAATCAGTAGCCAGTGGGATAATCGCATGATGAATGACAGCCTGCCTGCCGCCCTGATGCGGCGTGAGATATTCGAGCAACCCACAGTTCTCACCAACCTGGTCAAAAACGCGCGCGCGACACTCACGGAAGTCGCGAAGCGGGCGCAGGATTGCCAGTTTGCGGTGCTGGCTGCGCGTGGTAGTAGCGACAATGCGTCTACCTATGGGAAGTATTTGCTGGAGGGACTGGCAGGCATGCCGACGGCATTGGCGGCGCCGTCGCTCTATACGCTGTATCACACATCGCCAAGGTTGAAACGCGCACTGGTGATTGGCGTTTCCCAGAGCGGTCAGTCGGCTGATGTCGTCGAGGTTTTGCAGGAGGCGCGGCGACAAGGCGCGGTGACGCTTGCTATCACGAACACCGATGGTTCCCCCATCACTAATGCTGCTGATCATGTGATTTTGCTCGGGGTAGGGCTGGAGAGAGCGCTGGCTGCGACTAAAACGGTGACAGCACAGTGCGCAGCCTATGCCCTGCTGGCAAGCCTGCTGGTCGCTAACAAAGAACTTGACAAGGCTCTTGGGGATATCGCAAGCTACGTGACCAACGTGCTCAATCAAGAGCAGGTTATTGCGTCGCTGGTCATCGACTGGCTGACCGCAGGCCGGGCAGCCATCCTCGGCCGAGGTTACTGCTACGGCGCTGTTCAGGAGACAGCGCTCAAGCTTAAGGAGACGTGTTATCTCAGCGCGGAACCTTATTCCGCAGCCGACTTCAAGCATGGCCCGCTTGCGATGATTGAGGCAGATTACCCGGTGATGGCGCTGCTGAATAACGATGCGACGTTGCCCACGACGCTCGAACTCGTGCAGCAGGTGCGCGATCGAGGAGCTAAGGTGATTGGTATTGCGTCGGATCGTCATGCGCCGGGCATCTCCGGTGTCGCAAGCCTGGCGCTCAACGATCCGTCGCCCACCGCCCCGTCGCCATTGTTAAGCACGATTCCGTTCATCGTGGCGGGGCAGCTCTTTGCGATGCACCTGGCAACTCGCAAGGGCTATAACCCCGACCTTTCCCGAGGACTGAGCAAGGTAACAGTCACCCTCTAATCGCGCTTGGCGCGCGGAAAACAGCCCACCCGTCATGTCAAACGCCGTTATCCACAAGGGCGCAGTTCTGTTGCGCCGTATCGCTGGGCTTGATTACGCAGACGACGCCGCCCTGACGCCTGAGCAATCGGGCTGTCTGCGCAATATGTACCTGAACGGCATCTATTCGAATTTCTCGGATGGCGCCGCGGGTAATTACACCAGCCTCTTCATGGTGGCCCTGCGCGCGACAGACGTGCAAATAGGATTTCTGGCCACAATGGTGCAGGTACTGGCGGCGCTCTCACCCTTGCCTGGCGCCTATCTGGCTGAGAAGACACACGCTTACCGGGCCACTATCCTCTGGCCAAGCGTGACAGCGCGTGTTGGTTATTTGCTGCTTGTTCTGCTGCCATTCTTCCTGATCGGGCAGCCGGCCATCGCATTGGCTATTCTGATCTTCGTCATGCGTTCGTTTCTCATCTCGTTGGTGGGAGCGCCATGGACGGCTGCGATGGGGCAGATGGTTCCGATCAGGTTGCGCGCCGCATATTTTTCGGCGCGGAACTTCGCCGGGGGGATCGCGGTGATTGCGGGCACGATGCTGGCCGGCGTGATCATCACATCACTCGGTTTCCCATCCGGGTACCAGGCTGTCTTCCTGATCGCAGGATTGATGGGTTTTGCGGCATCCTACATCTACTCACGCGTGCCTCGGTCAGCCTATGGATCGCTAGAGGCGCGCGGGAAGCAGTCACAGACTGGGACTGGCCGTCTTACGCTGGCGACTATCCTGAGCCAGAAGCCCTTTATACGGTTTATGCTGTGCTCGTGCGCGCTGTCGTTCGCGGTGAACCTGGGCGGGCCGTTCATCGCACTATATCAGGTGCGGGAACTGCATTTCACTGCGGCGACGATTGGGCTATTGGTGTCAATAGAGCTGGCTGTGAACATCATCATGCAGCGGGTTTATGGGTCTGTGTTAATCCCCCGGTTTGGCGACTACCGCGTCATGCGCGCACTGCGGCTGGCGACTGCAATTGTTCCACTTGCGTGGATGTTCGTGACCGATCCGCTGGCAGGGGCGCTCGTCGGCATGGTGGCAGGGGTGGTCTGGTCGGGTCATGACCTGGCGAATTTCAACGGGTTGCTGGAGATCACACCGGAAACCGGCAGAGCCAGTTATATCGCCATTCATACCGTCACAACTTCTTTGAGCGCAGCAATCGGGCCATTGATCGGCGGGTTGCTGACCTCGGTGATCGGATATCACCCGCTCTTTTTTGCGTCGGGGATACTGCGATTCCTGGCGGGCGTCCTGCTCATCGTTCTGGTTACAGATTGGGCCGTCACTCGCAAGATACCAGCGTCGCACAAAGCAGAGCCGGGTTAACCCCATATGAATCGAGGTAAACTTAACGCATGAGCGGCTTACAACCACAAGACGATGAAGAAGATGACTCACAATTGCCAACATGGGCGCGCCAGTTGGGGAGGCAGGGATATCGCTCATTTATCACCTTGATCGAGACCTATTTCGCCAATCGGAACATGCCGGTCGCCATTGACTCAATGGAAGGACTGGTGAAACCGGAGTTAGGCGTTTTGCCATATAGCAGCACTTTTGGCCTGCAGAATATCGCCCAGATATGTCAACAGGCCGGCCGCGATGAATGGCGCGACTTGATCAATGCCCACTTCGGTTCGATATTTGACGCGAAGGATGATGATAACGCGCTCCACGTGCATATGGATGACTTCGCCCGATTACGCGAACAGTTGCGCGCAAGGCTTTACCCTGTCGATATCGTCAGTCATGCGACGGAACTCATCGAACGTCCAGGGCCAGAGGGCACACTGGAAGTGCTCGCGCTTGATCTGCCCACCACCGTGCGGACAGTGTCGAAGTCTGAAGCTGACCTTTGGGGACTGGACGCTGCGCAGCTTTTTAACGTCGGCCGCGATAATTTGCGGCGCGGCGGGTTGCTCAAGGGCAATGTCGTGCAACTGGAGCAGGGGACGACTGTGACGGTGTATATGGGCGACCCGTTCTATGCTGCCAGTCATGCGTTGATCATCGATGACTATGTCACTGCCGACATGACGCACGGCATGCTGGTGGGCTTGCCTAAGCGTGATGTCATGCTTCTCCATCCCATTCGCAACGTGGGAGCAATGGAGGCTGCCGGCGCCATGCTGCAGATCGTCGTGGGGATGTATCGTGACGGCCCCGGCTCAATCAGCCCGAATCTGTACTGGTATCGCGAGGGTGAGTTTGTCGTCCTGCCGTATGAACTCCAGGATGACTTCCTGCAGTTCCTGCCGCCAGACGAGTTTAGCGACTTGATCGACGAACTGGGTGAAGTCGCTGGATTTTCGTAAACGCTACGCAACCACTGTTTCAGGTGACTATGCTCAAGGTAATTCTTTTCGACCTCGATGAAACGCTGTATCCGCGCGCGTCAAGCCTGATGACGATCATCGGTAAACGCATCGAGCGCTACGTGAAGGGTGTTGTTGGCGGCACGCCTGAGCAGGCCGAGGAATTGCGGAAGCGCTGGCGGCGGACTTATGGCACTGCGCTGCGCGGAATGATGGAAGAGGGCTGGGCGGTCGATGTCGAGGATTACCTGCGCCATGTGCACGATGTTCCCCTGGAAGGGTTTATCTACCCGCAGCCGGAAGTTCGCGCCATGTTGCTTGGCTTGCCAGTGCGCAGGGCGGTTCTGACCAACTCAAACATCGAACATGCGGGACGGGTGCTAAGGCACATCAACCTGGAAGACTGCTTCGAGCGCGTGATCGATTTGCGCGCGTTGAATTTCATGAATAAACCGGATCCGCAGGCCTATCAAGTCGCGCTGTCCCTTATGGGCGTCAATGCTGACGAAGTGCTGTTTGTCGAAGATACGCCTATCAACACGCGGCCCGCCAAAGAGATCGGCATGCACACGGTTCTGGTGGATTGCCCCCCGTCGGATGACGCCGACTACTTCGTTTCAAACGTGCTGCAGGTAGCCGGCATTGTCAACACGCTGCTTAGCGCCTCATAGATAGATCAACTCGCGCGCGCATCGCGCCAGCTCTTCGCGAAACTCCGGATGCGCCACATCAATAAGCGCTCGCGCTCGTTGCCGGATGGTTTTGCCGTACAAGTTAGCCACGCCATACTCGGTGACAACAAAATGAACGTCGTTGCGGGTCGTCGTTACCCCGGCGCCTGGTTTGAGCGTTGCCACGATCTTGCTGATCAGCCGGCCGTCTCGCGTTGTTACGGTGCTTGGCAGGGCGATGATCGGCTTGCCGCCAATGCTGTGCGCCGCGCCACGGATGAAGTCAAGCTGGCCGCCAACGCCGCTATACAGGCGCGGGCCGATGCTATCTGCGCACACCTGACCGGTCAAGTCAACCTCAATGGCTGAGTTGATCGCCACCATGTGGTCATTCTGGGCGATCAGGAACGGATTATTGACATATTCGGTCGGGCGGAATTCCATCGACGGGTTGTCGTTGACATAGTCGTACAGACGCTGTGAGCCGAGGCAGAAGCCGGCGATGATTTTGCCGGGATGCAGGTTCTTGCGTTCGCAGTTGATAATGCCGTGCTCGATCAGGTCAATGACGCCGTCGGAGAACATCTCGGTGTGCATGCCGAGGTTGCGCTTGCTGGTCAAATAAGGTAGCACGCCATTCGGGATCGCCCCGATACCCAGTTGCAGGCAATCGCCATCTTCGATCATGTCGGCGATTAGCTTGCCGATTTTTTCGTAAAGCGGGCCGCTCTCGGTATTCTGAAACTCAGGAAGGGGATAGTCCACATCTACGCAGTAGTCGATTTTGGACATGTGGATGAAGCTGTCGCCCAGTGTGCGCGGCATGCGTGGATTCACCTCGGCGATTACGATGCGGGCGGATTCCGCGGCGGCCTTGGTCACGCCGACCTCTACGCCAAACGAACAGAAGCCATGATCGTCGGGCGGCGAGACGTGGATAAATGCCATATCAAGCGGAAGCGCGCCCCGTTTGAATAGAAGCGGAATTTCGCTCAACCGGCATGGGGTGAAATCGGCGCGGCCATCATTCACGGCGGCGCGCACGTTTTCGCTGATAAACAGTGTGTTGACGCGCAAATGCCCTGCCATCGCCGGTTGGACATAATCGGCATTTCCGATGGTAAGCACCTGCACTAACTCGACGTCGGTGAGCGCCGGAGCGCGCCGCACCAGTGCGGCGACAAGTTGTTGCGGAAAGCTGCAGTTCCCAGTTACGAAGATGCGCATACCGCTTTCGATGTGCGCAATGGCGTCGTCAGCGGTCAATGGTGGATTACAGATAGATAGACGGTTCATGATGCGATTCAGTCAATGTGTTTTCACGAATGAAGAAAGTATTGCTTATTTGATTACAAACGAGTGTAGCATCAAACTGTTTCCTGCGGCATCGTTCTGCGGATCGCTGATGTCGCGACGGGCGCCGCTGACGCGGTCGTAGACTCCCACGCGCACCTGGTAGACGCCTGGTTTCAGATCGGCCGGCAAGGTGAGCCAGTGCGGGTCGTCGACCACTTCCCCTTTCTGCCAGACTGGGAATGGGTATGAGCCATAAACCGGCTGCTGGTCGCCGATGAGCACAACGTTGCCATTGGACTGATCGACGATGTGCAGCAGCACTGTGTCATCAGGCTGATGATCGGCGGTTGTCTGCCACTGTAGATCCACCGCAACCTCGCGCCGGACCGGGTCATAGTTGATGGCGCCGCCAAGCAACGTTAAGCCGCCTGCGAGGGCGGCGTTGCGCGTGGCGAGCGTCGGCGACACCGTAAAATCACGCGGTTTCTCTATGGCCTGGTAGATTAATGTGTTTGGCGTGCCGCTGCGTTCGTTGAGCGTATCAAGCAAGGTCAGTTGTTTGTGCGCCCTGGCCGCAGCCCGCTCCAACACCTGAAAATGACCCCTAAACGCCGTCATTTCTGGCGTGTGGAAGAGGTAGACGTTGGCTGGATCACGCAACAGCACTGTGGCGACGTTGGCAAACTGGGGAGACGGTTCGGGCAGGTACTCGTGCATCTCTTTGATGTAGACGCGCCCTTGCGTCAGAAACGCGACACTGCGCTCAAAACCCCAATCAAGAGCGATGATCGGGCGTCCTGCATAGTCCGACTCCAACTTTGGCGCGAGTTGGTAAAGCGCGTCTGACCACAACGCAGTGCCGCCGCTTTGCTCCAGATAGTTTTGGACAAGCCCGTTCGTGACAACGTGGTTGATAGTTAAGAGCAGGATGATTCCTGCGGTTAACGCAATGCGCGGCGTCTGTAAAGTGCGCGCATGGAGCCAGATCGGGATGTCACTGATCGTGATCGCCACGAGCAACCACACCAGAGGCATGATGATGAACAGGTGGCGCGCGCCGATGTCGCTGATGCTGATGGTGCCGAGTGGGATGACGGTTGCGACGGTGATCAGTAGAAACAATCGCAGCCGCAGGTACGGGCGCGCAGGCGCGCCGGTTTCACTTTGCAGGAGAGGCATTGCCTTGCGGTAGCGAATGCAGATGACGAGTGTGTAGAGCAGAACTAACACTACTGCGATGGCGCTCAGAGGCAAACCCGCCGGAGCGTCAAAATGCAACGTGTTGCCCCCCATCATGCGGAGGAAGTCAGCAAGCTCAAATTGCACGTTTCCGATGAAATCGAGGTTGTTATGCCCATACGCGCGCGATTGCAGGGCATTTTCGGCGATAAAGCGGAAGGAGGCCCCGGAGGGGAGATTGTGCGCGATGAATGGCGCAAAACCAAGTCCAAACGCGACAACGGACGCAACGAGTGTGCCTGGTCTAATGGCGCGAAATGCTGACCAGCTATTCCTGAGACCGAGTATGAGCAATGCGCATAATCCCACAGGAAACAGCAACCAGGCGAACAGGAGCTTAGCGGTCAGGCCGAGACCGAACACGAATGCGGCGAGTATCAAGTGCGCGGGCTGACGTTTTCGCTGCCACGAATGCAGGAGCATGAGAAACACGATTGCCAGCGGCAACAAGGGGGCGGCAAAATGGATGCCAGCGCGGCTCCACCACAGGTAGACCGGCGCAGTCGCACACAGCAGTACGGCGATACTGGCCGTTAATGCGTTAACCCATCTGCGCGCAAAGAACCACAGCAAGACGAGTGTGAGCGCGCCAAGCACAAGCTGGCTGAACCGCAGCCCCGCGACCGTCGTCCCGAAGATCGCCATCCCGATGTAACTGGTGTAGATCGACGTGGGGCCGATGTAGTGCCCCATCATCAACGGAAGTCGAATGCCGAGGAGTGTCACGGCGTCGAACGCTGTGTTTGGCAGGCCACGCAGCAACTCAAGTGCCGGCACCGCATCGGCAACCTCGTCGTTTTGCGGGCCGGGAACGGACATGTCCGCGCTGCCGTAGCCGAAATAGATCGCGAGGGCAGCCACGATCGCGATGACCACCAGGATTGAAGGAACATTTATCGACGCGCGCCGAGTATTCGTCATGTTATGCCGTTGCGTATCTTCTTATCTTAACGGATAAGGCATCGGAAGGTTGACGCCATTTTCGGGTTGTTTACCGTCTTCAGAAACCATCACGCTTTGCGCCTCTGGGAAGTGGTAGCTGCCGTAACGAATGTATAAAGGATTGTCCGGGAGGGCAGCCTGCAATGGGATTCTAAACCGCTGCAACAAGTAGTCGCCGGGGCGCCAACTCGACGGGTGGACACCGCTTGCGTCCAGACCGACAAGCTTTGTCGATCCGTCAAAGATGTGGTTATACCAGTGGTAATTGACGCCATCCGGCTGCGCCTGCGTCACCTGCATGATGGTTTCCATTGTGACGACGGTCGTCGTCATGCTCATGCGGAAACTCACCAGATCGATGCCTGATTCCCATGTGGCGGGGCGCGCCTGTTTGAAGCCAGCCAACTGCGGCAGACTTTTGATGCGGACATAGGTGTAACCCGCACTGCCGCTTGATCGTATGGGTGCGCTGCTGATCTGTGTCTCATCAGCATCGAAGTAGGCCAGCATGCGCGTCAGCATGGATTCGGTTCCAGGCGCAAAGATGTAGGAGGTTCCTTCGGGCCGGAATATCCAGCCATCCACTTTACTGTTTATGAACCGATGAGGGATGTCAGCGAGTAAGGTGTTCAGGATGATGCCCTGTTCATGCCAGGGGGTCAGGTAGTCTTCGATCACAACAACGACCTGGTTACTCACCCCTTGAGCAGCGGCTTGTTTCGCCTGGTTGGCCGCGATCAGCGCGCTCCGCAGAGGCAGGCCATAACCACCGGTGGTGTCGTTGCGTTCTACAAAGCTCGTGAGCGCCATTATCGAATACACTTGCCAGACTCCGATGACGGCGATTGTGAGTGCCAGGGCGGTTGCAATTCCCCGGTAGAGGGTGGTCTGTCGCAAACCAAAGTGGGCGCTGAACCGTTTGGCGCTGGTTAACGCTGCGTCGATGCCAATCGCCATCAGCAGGAACGGGGTGGGGTACAGGATGGTCAGATAATGGGTGACGATGGGTCTGCTGTGTCTGAGCTGCGCCAGGATTGGCAATACCCAGAACAGCACCGTGACTGCCGCGAAGAGGTAGTCATCTGACGCCGTCGCGGCGGTTGCGGAAGCTGCGCCAGTTGCGCCGGGTGCGCCCGTTGGGTTCGTCAGGCGACGCCGTCGACTCACAAGATGGCGCAGCAACTGAGTCATTGGAATGATCGCGCACACGATCACCGCCAGTTGCTGCAGGTCGTCAAGTGAATTCAGCCATTTCAGCCACTGAGGAACCTGATCGTTCCATTGTTGTATCGCTCGGCCAGTCAGGTCGGAAATGTGCGCGCCGCCGCTGCTCCACAACGCCATATTCAAGGCATCCAGGTTCGTCACGACGACTTCGCTGGTTGATGACAGGACGCCTTTCACATTGACGAAACCGTTGGTTGCATCACTCGCCAGGTAGACCGCGAGCAGAAGGACGAGTGGCAACAAGCCGAGCGCCAGAGGTCTGAGCCTCAGTGTCTTCCGCCTGAAGACAACCGTGATGATCAGGATGGGGAGAAAGAAAATACTGGTCAGGTGGTTGCCAATGCACAACGCCAGGCCAAATCCAATCCATGTCCACGCCGCTGGGTTTCGGCGTATCCACACGTCATATAACCCATAGAGCAGTATGAGCGTGAAAATGGGCAGCAATTCGATGGACATTCTTCGCGCGGAGAGTATAGCTGCGGGCGCAATTGCAAAGAGGAGCATAGCCAATAGCGCAACGCGCTTATTGGCGAAACGCAGACACAACAGCCCCAGCACGGCGATGGCAGCAACATCGAGAAGCACGCGGAAGGTCACAACGGACATCAGGTCGCGCGTGAAGATCATGGGAATCGCAAGCACATAGAGAAACAAGGGCGGGTGGCTTGCCAGCGAGCCGCTGAACGGGGCAACGGCAATCAGGCGACCGTTGATGATGTCCAATGCGTACTGCACTGAACTGGCTTCGTCGTAGCGGTAATCAATCAGGTCGAGGCGGTATAGGCGCAGTCCTGCCGCCAGGAGCAGAATAGCGAGAAACCAGAAGACCGTTTGACTTTTAGGGGGGTGCAGCGCCTGCTCAATAGCCTTCATCAGCCTTCATCGTTTGATCCCAGGAAAGTCATTTAAGAGATTATCCCCCATATTGTCGAAATGATAAGCAATGGCTTTTATAATGTCCTTCGCTACCGAAAATCCCAAGTTCATATAGGAGCTACGAATAATATGTCGGACCAGATTGCGAGTGCTGTGACAGGCGACGCACAAAAAGAGAATCCAGAGTTTTACTATCCTTCTGCGGAAGTCATTGACCGGGCGCATGTAAAAAATTGGGAAGCGCTTGCGCATGAAGCGTCAAAAGACCCGCTTGGATTTTGGGCCGCGCGGGCGGAAGAGCTTGGATGGTATAAAAAATGGGACACCGTTCTGGATGACACTAATAAACCATTTTACAAGTGGTTTTCAGGCGGTAAGACCAACATCATCCACAACGCAATCGACCGTCACCTGCACACGCATCGCAAGAACAAGCTTGCGTACATCTGGCAGGGTGAGGATGGTAGCGAACACACGATGTCGTACTTTGCGCTGAATCGCGAAGTCAGCAAATTCGCAAACGTGTTGAAGGCGCTCGGCGTGAAGAAAGGCGATCGCGTCACGATTTATATGGGGCGCGTGCTCGAACTGCCGCTTGCGATGCTGGCATGCGCCAAGATAGGCGCCGTTCACAGCGTCGTGTACGGCGGTTTCTCGGTGGAAGCACTTCATAGCCGCATCGAGGATTCGCAAAGCCGTGTCCTGATCACTTGCGACGGCGCTTTCCTGAATGGGAAAGTGGTCGAATTGAAGCAGATCGTCGATGAAGCGCTTAAGCGAACTGCGGCAGTAGAGACCGTTGTGGTCTACAGGCGCACTGGCAAACCCGTTCACATGGAAGAGGGACGCGACTACTGGTGGCATGAGTTGATGGCGCTGCCTATCGCGAGCACCAAGTGCGAAACTGAACAGACCGATGCAGAGGATCCTCTGTTCATGCTGTACACATCGGGCACCACGGGTAAGCCAAAGGCGCTAGTGCACACGCACGGTGGTTACAGCGTCGGAATTGCCACCACCTTCAAATATGTTTTCGATATCGCCGAAGAGGATCGTTACTGGTGCGCGGCGGATCCCGGGTGGGTAACAGGGCATAGCTATATCGTTTATGCCCCGTTGATCACTGGCGCCACAAGCATCATGTACGAGGGGGCGCCGACCTATCCCTATCCGGATCGGTGGTGGCGTATCGTCGAGAAGTACGGAGTCACTATTCTGTACACGGCTCCGACAGCTATCCGTGGCCTGATGCGCTTTGGCGCAGCGTGGCCAAACCGCTGCGATCTGTCATCTCTGCGTCTGCTGGGCAGCGTGGGTGAACCGATCAATCCAGAGGCGTGGCGCTGGTATTACAAGAACATCGGCAAGGAACTGTGCCCGATTATGGACACCTGGTGGCAGACCGAGACGGGTATGTTCATGATCACGCCAACTCCGACTGTCCCGCTTAAGCCCGGCAGCGGCACGCGCCCGTTCTTTACGCTCAAAGCCGAAGTGCTTGACGAACACGGCAATCAGGTTGGCCCTAACGAAGAAGGGTATCTTGTCATGACAACCCCATGGCCGGCGATGGCGCGCACAGTCTACCGGGACCCGGACCGGTACGTTCAGACTTACTGGTCGAAGTACCCCGGCAAGTACTTTACGGGCGACTCTGCCCGCGTGGATGAGGATGGTTACTTCTGGATCATCGGACGAGTGGACGACGTGCTCAAGGTCAGCGGTTACCGACTGGGCACCGCCGAGGTTGAAAGCGCGCTGGTCTCGCATCCTGCTGTGGCGGAAGCGGCCGCCATCGGTCTGCCGCATGAGATCAAGGGCAATGCGATTCATACCTATGTCATTCTCCGCACTGGTTTTGAGCCAAGTGAAAAACTGTCCGAAGAATTGCGCCTGCACGTTGGCAGCGAATTGGGGCCGATTGCCAAGCCTGAGACGGTCGAGTTTGTGGCGAAGCTGCCGAAGACCCGCAGCGGTAAGATCATGCGCCGCGTGTTGCGCGCCCGGGCGATGGGGATGCCAGAAGGCGATATCTCAACGCTTGAGGAATAGGGCAGCCGCGACGAGTCGCGACGTGTCGCTCATCGATATGGCGATTTATCCTACAATCACTATGGCGTCACCGCACAGTTGCGGTGACGCCGGAAAATCAATTACGATTTAGGAGCGACATGTCAAAGTCTATAAACGTTACAGTCTGGAGTGAATACAGGCACGAGAAGTCCCATGAAGAGGTTGCGCGCGTGTATCCCAAGGGGATGCATGAGGCAATCGCAGAAGGGCTGCGAGCCTATCCCGAATATAGCGTCCGCACGGCAACCCTTGATGAACCCGAACATGGGTTGACCCAGGAAGTGCTCGATAGCACCGATGTCCTGACATGGTGGGGCCACATGGCGCATCATGAAGTCAGCGATGCGATCGTCGAGCGAGTTCGCCAGCGCGTGTGGGCCGGCATGGGACTGATCGTTCTGCACTCAGGTCACTTCTCAAAGATATTCAAGGCGCTGATGGGCACCGGATGCAATCTGAAGTGGCGCGAGGCCAATGAGAAGGAACGCCTGTGGGTGATCAACCCCGGTCATCCGATTGTGGCGGGCATCGAAGAGTATTTCGAATTGCCGCATGAAGAGATGTACGGCGAGCATTTCGATATCCCCGCGCCCGACGAACTCGTGCTGGTGAGTTGGTTTGAGGGCGGCGAGATATTCCGCAGCGGGTGCTGCTTCACGCGCGGCGCCGGCAAGATCTTTTACTTCCGCCCTGGCCATGAGACTTATCCGACCTACTTTGACGCAAACGTGCGCAAGGTGATCGGCAACGCAGTGCGCTGGGCTGCGCCGAATGGCAATCATGAGCCGATTCGTGGGAACGTCAAGCCGCTGGAGATCATCCGAAGCTAAACGAGTTCCACCTTTAACGGAAACAGAAGAGGCGCACCATCGTGCGCCTCTTCTGTTTCTGACATCCGGCTAAGCCGCCTAACGACGTCGTCCGAAGATGCGCAGCAGGCGGATAAACAGGTTGATGAAGTCCAGGTAGAGCGCCAGTGCGCCGAGCACGGCGGCTTTGCGCTGAACCTCCCCGTCCTCACCGATTCCAGATGCCATGCGCTTGATCCGCTGGGTGTCATAAGCGATCAAGCCGACGAAGATGATCACGCCGACGCAGGTGATAATCCATTCCAAGGCGGAGCTCTGCAGGAACATATTCACGAGCGACGCAACGATCAGGCCGATCAGGGCCATGAACAGCAGGTTGCCGATGCTGGTTAAATCGCGCTTTGTGACATACCCGTAGGCGCTGACTACCCCGAACGTCCCTGCGGTAATGAAGAACACCTGGGCAATTGATGTCCCGGTATATATAGTGAACAACATCGAGAAGGTTACCCCGGTGAGCGCGGAGTACAGGATAAACAGCCCGGTGGCAACGCTTGCGCTTAGCTTTCTGATCGCTGCGCTGAGCACCACGACCATCACCAGTTGCGCAACAATCACGATGATCAGGAGCGGCGACCGCGTAATCGTCTGCATGAGACCGGAATTGGACGCAGTTGAAATTGCGACCAGACCGGTGATGACCAGGGCAAGCGTCATCCAGCCATACACTTTTGTGATGAAGCTGCGGGTGGTAGAGTCATCGACAACGATATTCGTCTGAGCTGTGTCAAAGCGGTTCATATCACACCTCGTTTGCGAG
Source organism: uncultured bacterium (assembly GCA_903921365.1). Lineage (GTDB taxonomy): Bacteria > Chloroflexota > Anaerolineae > J036 > Brachytrichaceae > CAIXPS01. The sequence continues at coordinate 32,098 of CAIXPS010000272.1, forward strand.
CAAAATGCTTTCGCATAAGACTATCTGACAATCGCCATTCTACTTCACGCGGATCTGCATCAACGAAATCTCGCTGCCAAGATAGATGCCATCCGCCCCGTAGGCGCCGATTCGGGCGAAGCTGCCGGGCTGGTATAGGACGAGCAAGAGTCGGTACACGCCGGGGGGGGCGTTCTTTGATACCTGTAACATGTGCGCGTCGTCAATGTGCTGCCCGGCTTTCCAACTTGATGTTGGCGCATTGCCGTCAACAGGCGCTGAGTCGTTCTGTGCGATCTTGTTCGTTTTTTCGTCGATCAGTTGCAGTGATACAACGTAATCCTCACCCACCTTCGTGTCAGCGCGCCACTGTAAAGTTACCGTAACCGGTTGGCCACTCTGTAAAGTCCTGGGTGAGACATCGTAACTCTGCAGGACGATTCCGTTGCCGTAGTCCAGTAACTTTTTAATTGCATTGGTTGCGGGTGTCATAGCCACATTGCCGAATTCCACGCCCTGCTCGGTGGCGGCGCCGGCAGTGATGGGAAGTCGTTCCCCGCTGGCGAGATCGTATACGCCGACCGCCCAATGCAGCTTCTGGGGCGCAGGCGCCAATGGCGAGATGATCACATCGTAGTGATCTTGCCACGCAGTCCCGCTGCTCAGATCGCTGGTAGCGAGTGAGCCCTGACCTGGGTACATGTCACGTTGACCGACAATGACATTGTCTTGGTTGAGCAAATGGACATAGACGCTGTAGTTGCGCGCCAAAGGGCTGGTGACGCGCCAGAAAAGTTTCAATGAGGCTGTGGCGCCAGGAGTAACCGATTCCGTGGGAAATTCATATCCAATCAGGTCGAGGGCTCCACCGAACGTGTTGTTTAGCAGATGGGCTGGTTGTGCTTGCGCGAGCGGTTTGGCGTAAACTGGCGCAATGACTGTAAACGGAACCACAATGGCGAGCAGCGCGAATCCCACCACGACGGCGCCCAGCACAAGCTTGTGCACCCGGTAACACCCGTAGGCGATTGCCGCCGATATAACGGCGATGCACGGAAACATCAGCCGGCCCTGCGAAGCCGGGGTCAGCGATGTCCAGCGGAGCAATGCAATGAAGGTCATCGTCGTCCAGACGGAGCAGATTACCAGCGGCGCGAGACGCGTGAGTGTTTCATATCGTTGCGCGCGCCCTGACTGGCCGGTGACAGGCGCCTGGCGCTTTCGAGCGACGGCTGCAATGCCAGACCCGATCCAACCGGCGATGGCGACAATCACAACACCGTTGAGCACATCGTAGACGATATGCGGCATGACCACATTCAGCGTCCCAAAGACTCCCCAGTAGGCCCACACGAAGCCCTCGCGCTCACTCCAGAGTTGCGCTAACGACGCTGGTGGATCGCGGCGACCCACAGTATCCAGGAATGCATTCCACCCCAGCCAGTCGCCATAGAGCATCTGGTTGCGCACAAACCACCAGCCAGCCAGAACAGCGGTTGTCACGACCATGACGAGGACGAAAGCGACGAAGCGGCGCATGAGTTCGCCCTTTTTATATCCCTCGTCATCAGCCATCTGGCGCAGGCCGTTGAATATCGCAGCCAGGCCGAATACGCCCAGCAGTCCAAGCGTGCTCGATTTGCTGAGCGCCGCACAGGCGGTGACTGCTCCTGCTATCACTGCCGTTTTGACCGATAGCTCGCCATGACGCGCCAGTCGTAATGCAACCCAAAGACCCAGCGTCGCGAACATGGCGGCTGCATTGTCATTGTTGACGGACCCGCTGATAAATGCAAACATCGGCACACATGCGGTGAGTATCATCACGCCGAGGCGCAACCAGGCGCGGTCGTCATGGGCTGATTTTGCAGACGAGAGTGGGAATAGCTCGCGCGCCATGAGATAAGCGAACAAGACGGTGACTGTTGAGAACACGATGCTGACCAGCCGCGCGACATGGATAGCCAACGCCGCCCCCGTCCAGGGGAATTGCTCCGCCTCGGTATGCACAACGGCATTCAGGTTTCCGTCCGTTGTCGGGCGGCCGAGATCGCCATGAGGATTGATTCTGCGCAAGTCGCGCCAGTTTGATGAATCAAACGGCGCAGACGCCAGTGCTGCAACGACGTAATAGAGCGGAGGCTGGCTGCCTTCCTGCCGCCAGGGGGCTTCGGCATCGGTCTGGTTGGGGTGTTGTGCGGGAAGATTACCCGTTGTCGCGATGTGCTGCACTAACGGGTAGTGCCAAAGCTCATCAGAAGCTTCGAATAACGGTGTGTTTAAACTGTATGTGAGAAAAAGAAGAAAGACGGCTGCCAGAACAATGCCGGCAGCCCGCCTTTCCCTTCGAAGACTCATGTATTGCTTCCGAAATCGGATGCAGGATTATTCAATGCAGCGGCGCGCGTGGCGCGATCCGATTCCAGTTTATCAACGCCATTTGACACCACCGTGGTGATATGTTCAACCTCGTCGCGGAGGCGCATCAGCGTTTCGAGGGCATAAGCGTCGGCCTCGCCACGCATGCGTTCCACTTCGCGACGGGCGCGCTCTTCCATCGCCTGTGCGCGACTTTGCGCGATGGACATGACGGCCGTGTCGTCGGCCAGGTGCGCGGCTTCTTCGCGAGCCATCTCGCGCAGATGATCGGCTTCTTCCTGCGCTTGCGCCAGAATGCGATCATGTTCTTGCTGGATGCGTTGCGCCTTCTTAATCTCTTCAGGGATGGCAAGCACCATCTGATCGATTAACTGAAAGCAACGGTCAGCATCTACCAACCGCATCTTGGTGCCCGGCAAACGGCGGCTCTCTAAAAGAATTGCCTCGAGTCTCCCCAGAAGATGTTGTATGTCCATTTTGCTTATATACCTATACCAGCAGAAACTGGTCAGTTAAAAGTTCGATCCACATGCTTGCACTATCCACACATTATCCACAGAATTTCAGTTTTTGTGCAACTTTTGCGTCGCAGTTCTATTGTGGTAATACTCAAATGGCGCCAGCAAGCGCTGGCTGCGACCTTTTAACAGCTATTGCGGCTGCAACACAGGGTGGAACCAGTTCGGACACGTCTCCTCCCAATGTCGCGACTTCTCGAACAAGCGTTGCGCTGACGAACGTATTCGGCTCATTCGCAAACAGGCACACGATTTCGATCTCACTGGCAAGCCAGTGATTTGTCTGCGCCATTTGCCACTCAAAGTCGAAATCCACCCCGTTGCGCAAACCGCGCACGATCACCTGAGCGTGGTTCTCACGCGCAAAGTGCACCGTCAATCCAGAATAGCCGACGACACTGACGCGCCCATGGTGGTTTAGCGCTGCGAGCGCTTCGGTGGCGAGCGCGATCCGTTCTGTGTGCGAGAACAGGATTTGCTTTGCCGGGGCGATATAAACGGCGAAGATCAATTCATCGAACAAGGCCAAAGCCCGCCGCGCGATGCTGAGGTGTCCGTTGTGAAATGGATCAAAGGTGCCCGGATATACAGCAGTAACCATTAACTGGCGTCTCCATGTGTTTCGCGTGAAGTCCAGAATGACAGGATCTTTTCCGCGAGTAAGCGATTTTCCGGAGCGGCGAGTTGCGCGTCCTGCTGGAAAATACGCTCTGCCTGTTCCCGCGCGATCATCAGCAGGTCGCGATCGTGGATGTTGACTAATTTGAGCTCGGGTTCTCCGCTCTGGCGCGTGCCAAAGAATTCGCCTGGGCCGCGAATCTCAAGATCCTTCTCGGCGAGTTTGAAGCCATCCTGCGTCGTTACGATCGCCATGAGGCGCTCATCACTGATCGATGCAGTTGAATCGGCGATCAGCAGACAGTATGACTGATACTGCCCGCGCCCCACGCGCCCGCGGAACTGGTGAAGTTGAGACAATCCAAAGCGGTTGGCGCCCTCGATCATCATGACGGTTGCATTCGGGACGTCGATGCCTACCTCGACTACGGAGGTCGATACCAGGATATTCAGCTCGCCTGAGGCAAACTGCGCCATAACGCTTTCTTTGGCTTCGGCTTTCATGCGCCCGTGCAGTAATCCGAGTTTATGCTTGGGGAACACCTCGCGTTGCAGGCGCTCGTGTTCTTCGATTGCGGCTTTCGCCTCAATCTTTTCGGATTCCTCTACCAGCGGGCAGATGATAAATGCCTGCCGTCCCTCGTTGATCTGATGGGTCACAAAGCGGTACGCGCGCTCGCGCTCTGCCGGCGTGAACCAATGAGTCTCGATGGGCTGGCGGCCCGGCGGCATTTCATCCAGCACCGTGTTGTCCAGGTCGCCATATAGCGTCAGCGCCAGCGTGCGCGGAATCGGCGTCGCAGTCATCACCAGTGTGTGCGGGTTGGCGCCCTGCCCCTTGGTGCGCAGCGCTTTGCGTTGCTCCACACCGAAGCGGTGTTGTTCATCGATGACCACCATTCCGAGTTTCTTGAAGGAAACACCTTCTTGAATCAAGGCTTGCGTGCCAATCGCGATCTGTATGCTCCCATCGGCCAGACCGGCATAGATGGCGCGCTTGTCGGCGGCAGAGACGCTGCCGGTCAGGAGCGCTATCTTGATCGATTCGCCCACGCCTTTCTCGTGGATGCTTTCAAACAATCGCGTTAGGTTCTTGTAGTGCTGTTCCGCCAGGATTTCCGTTGGCGCCATGAGCGCCGATTGCGCTCCGCTCTTGGCAGCCAGCGCCATCGCCAATACGGCTACAACGGTCTTGCCGGAACCGACGTCGCCTTGCAGCAGTCGGTGCATGGCGGCAGTCTTGCCCAGGTCGTTTGCGATGGCATCAATCGCGCGGGACTGTGCGCCTGTTAACGTGTATGGCAGTGCGCCTTTCAGCAACTCAAGGTGACTCTGGTCAACCGATATGGGTTGCGCCGTTTCGTCCTGCCACTCCTTGCGCTGCTTCAAAATGGCGGATTGCAGCAGGAATAGCTCATCGAATGCCAGGCGCCTGCGCGCGCGCTCCTGAGTGTTGAGATCGCGCGGGAAGTGAATTTCGCGCAAGGCATCCGTCGTGGACATCAATCCAGCGGCATAGCGCGCGGAAGCCGGGACAAAGTCCTGCACATGCGATGGCCAGTATTCGACCAGCCGTTTCATGACGCCCCGCAGGAGCAGCGGCTGAAGTCCCTCAGTAAGTCGGTATACCGGCACGATGCTCCCGCCGGTAAGCCATTCTTTCTCCACTGGTTCATGCAGTGGGCCCTGGAACATCAGCTTGCCGAGGTATTCGGTGACCTTCCCGCTGATGACAATTTCACGCCCTGCGACGAATTGCTTCATCAGGTTTTCGACAAAGCGCTCGGTGGTGAACCAGGAACACTCAATTTCACCTGACAAATCCTCGACCCTGACCCGGACGATGACCGCGCCCGATTTTGTGCGGTGTTTGAACGCTGCCGCAACGCGAGCAATAATCGTGACAGACTCTCCGTACTCGAGTTGATTGATTGTTTTTAGCGCGCTATAGTCGTCGTATCGAGTGGGGTAGTGATACAACAGGTCGCGGATCGTAAATACCCCAAGCTTGGCCAGAAGGTCCACTCTTGTCGGGCCAATGCCGGTCAGCGTGCTGACCGGCGCATCAAGGCCAACCCCGGTATATTTGCTGGCTTGCGAACGGCTGGCAGGGCGCGCTGAGCGTTGTTCAGAAGCGCGCGTTTCTGCCGGCGGTCTTGAAATATGCTGCGGTGGACGAGTTGCAGGTTTTGGTGTTGCCGGCGCAGTCTCGCGCGCCACCACAGGAGCCTCTACCATCTTTTCCACCGGCGTGAGTTCAGCCGTGGGCGGTTCAGGCGGAAACCCTTCGGGTTGCGTCTCAGGTTGTGCTGGTTCAACAGGGGCAGGTTGCCGGTTGGCTGGAGCGGGTCTGGGAGCGCGCAGCGGGCGGACGCCCTGTGGCCGATCTGCAAACTGTGGGGCCGCGCGCGTTCTTTCGGGGCGCGCTTCCCTATCGGGGCGCGCTTCCCTGGGGGGGGCGACGACCTGTTCACGCGCCTGAGGTTGTGGCGTGTTGCGCAGCGCCTGATGGGTTGGGGTAGGCGCCTGAAGGCGCGTTATCAATGCGCTCATGGCCGCGCGGCGTTCGGCGACGTCGGTTGCGGCGCTATAAGAGCGCATCTCGTCAGCAACTGAATTTGCCCAGGCAGAATCGATGCTCATTTTTGCGGCATCCGCGAGCCAGGCTGCCGCAAATGAAGCCAGTCCACGTGTGACGGCCTTGTCCTGGTATCCTCTTTCTGCTTCGAGTTTCAGTATCTTAAGTAATTTCTCAGTGGCGCTATTTGGCATAAAATCTCGTTGTTGTTGAGCCCGAATTATACGTCGACAGCCATGGCTAAACCCAGCGCCATGGGGCCGACATGAGTTCCAATAACCGGGGCGACCTGCATGGTGTATTGTTGGTCGTAAGGGACAAGGTCGCTCAGTTGCAGGCGCAGGTTGGCGATATCGTTTTCTGCGCCCGTTGTTGTGCTTAATACAGACAGATGGCTTGTATGCTGATGGGTATGAGCAGCCTCGATCAAGCGGGAAATGCCGCGCGCGCGCGTGCGAACCCGGTCAAGCTGCTCGACGTTGCCGTCTCGGACGCAGATCAGCACCTTGATCTTCAGCATGTCGCCGATGCCGGCGACGACGGCGTTGGCCCGTCCGCCTTTCCGAAGATATTTCAAGGTGTCGATGAGCGCATAGATGCGCGCGTGTTTGCGCAGGTCTTTAACTCTTTCAATGATCGCGCTGGCCGTTGCGCCCTCGCGCGCCATTCGGGCTGCGGTGATTGCAAGCCAACCCAATCCCATGGTCACCGTTTCGGAATCGACAACAGTTACTTTCTGACCGCTCGCGTTTACTTCCCGCGCTGCCACATCGGCCATGTTGCATAAGCCGCTGAACTTTCGATTGACGTGTATTGCGACGACCTCGTCTTCGGCATGGGTTAGCTTTGAGCGATAGACGCGCACAAACTCATCCAGTGACGGGGAAGCGGTTTTGGGTATATCGCGGTAGCTGTTCATATTCGCATAGAACTGCTGCCGCGTAATGGATATGCCATCCACCAGCGTCGTGCCGTCAATCTGGAGAATGACAGGGACGACGCTGATATCCAGTTGAGAAGCGATCTCAGTCGGAAGGTCTGAGGTCGAGTCTGTGACGATTTTAACCATTAGCGAAAGTATCTATCATCAGCTTAACGTCGCCAAGCGGGTAGAGGATCGGTGAAGTGCAACCGTTGGCGCGATACTCTTCCACCTTGCGGCGCGCTTCATCCGGCGTCCCGCTGGCGGTGATCAGTTGCACGACATCGTCTGTAACCAATTCCATCGCCCGCTCAATCTGTTCCTCAGTTGCTGGCCAGGTTAACACTTTGCTGATTGACTCCAGCAGGTCGCTGCTGACGCCGCTTGCTTTCATGATGTGAGGTTGCTGACCAAGGTATTGCGTCACCAGTTTGCGCGCGCCATCCAGCGCCTTCTTCCGATCGTGGTCAACGCTGCACACCACGAGCTGGGGGCGGTCGATGTCGTCGATCTTCTTGCCCGCTCGCTTCGCGCCGATTTCGAGTAGTTGGAGCGCCTTCTCGTTGTACTTCGGCGCTACCAGATAGTTCAGGACGATGCCGTCTGCAATCTCACCCGTAAGTTCGACCATCTGGTCGCCGGTGGCGCCGATGTAAATCGGAACGTTGCGCGGTTCACGCCGGCCATGGACAATGTCGAGTTCGACGCCGTCCAGGTGGACAAATTCCCCATGAAATGTGACTCGTTTCATGGCCAGCAGGTCGCGCACTACGGTGACGCATTCACGCATGGCCTTGAGAGGCTTGCTGCGGGTAATGCCCACATTCTTTGCAAGAGGATCCCACCAGGCGCCAATGCCGCAGTAGATGCGGTTGGGCGCGAGATCATCGAGTGTAAGGAACGTCGCGGCAATGAGCGCCGCGTTGCGCGTCCAGTTGTTTATCACGCCGCTGCCGATGTGTATTTTCTCTGTGACGGCGGCAAATGCCGCCATCGGGACAATTGCATCGCGAACCATGCGCGATTCAGCCTGCCAGACCGCCTCAAAGCCCATCTTCTCAGCATATTGCACATATTCCATCCCTTCGCGCAAAGGGTGTGCGTCCTGCAGGTACATGGCAACGCGCGCTTTCGGTTTTCTCATCGCACCTGTGTCTGACTGATTTATTCGCTCCATTTGCTCCATCTGCTCCAAATGCTCCATAATTCCACTCCCGTATGCCCATTGACCTTCATTTTACTGTCGCCTATAATAACAATAACTTAATTCAGTTGCATCTATTATTAGACATTAGAAAAGGAACCAATGGCAAAAAACCAAAAAGAAGAGTACAAGCAAAAAGAGGGCATGATTGAAGTCGAAGGCGAAGTGATCGAAGCTCTGCCTGGGACCATGTTTAAAGTTCGCATCGAAGGCGGTCATGAAGTTCTCACAACACTCGCAGGAAAGTTGCGCAAGTTCTATATTCGCATCCTTCTCGGCGATCGCGTAAAGGTGGAACTGTCGCCCTACGACCTGACCCGCGGCCGCATCACTTATCGCCTGCACTCCAACCGTGGCGGCGGCCCGCCGGCAGCCTGACCTGACTGCCGGTTGTTGGTCCTCTTCGTTGCATCAACGCATCAACGATTTGCCTGACAAACCAGGCATACCCAGTCGGCTATCTGGTTTTGTTCAACCACATCGAGACCGGCGCGTGTGGCGGCATCGCGCACCTGAGTCACTTGCGTGTCCAGGATGCCGGAGAAGATGAACTGCTTCCCCACCAAGGCCAGCCCGTTTGCGAGCATTTTGATGATCACGCCGGCGAGAATGTTGGCAGTGACGATGTCGTAGACCCCGCTCGCCCGATCAAATGAGCCGGCGTCGACCTTTACAATCCCATCGACCCCGTTTATCGTCGCGTTTTCATGGCCAACGCGGACGGCCTCAGGGTCGATGTCAACCCCCAGCACTTCGACAGCGCCAAGTTTGGCGGCAAGGATCGACAGAAGCGCCGAGCCACTCCCCACATCCAGAACGCGCATGCCGGCCGTGACGCGCCCTTCCATGGCTATGCCGCAGAGCTGTGTCGTTGGATGAAGGCCAGTGCCGAAGGCCAGACCCGGATCCAGAGAAATGACGATATCGTTTGGCTGGGGAACGACGTCAATCCACGACGGGTGCACCAGGATTCGCGTGCCGATGCGCAGCGGTTTGAACGCCACCTTCCAGGCTTCTGCCCAGTCGGCTTGCGCAAGCGATCGATACGTGGGCATGGGGATCGGAAGAACGAGATTGAGACAGCGCAAGGCATATTCGACCTTCGCGCGGCGCACCTCAAGCGTGCCGTCCAGCGGCAGGTACCCTCGCACAATCACGGGCCCTGTAGCGACCTCTTCCTCCCAGCGGTCTAGCGCATTATTTGAAGCCAGTTGCTCGGTTGCGACGCCGCCTTCGACGTATGGGTAAATTGCCTCGCTGATGGCTTCGGCAAGTTCACTGTTTGTTTCAATGGCCAATTCGAGCCATTCGGGGTTGTCACTCACGGTTTTATCCTTTTGGTCAGTCATGTCGTGCTGATCCACATATCACTATTCTATCAACACCGCAGATGTTTACTCTTTTGCCTGGTTTGACCAGTCAATCTACGCAGAATGCGCGCGCATGGGGCTAAAATAGCGCTTATGAAAATGGAGCGGTTCACCCCATCGTGCTACATCAATCGCGAGTTGAGTTGGATCGAGTTCAACCAGCGTGTTCTTCAGGAAGCTCGCGACCCAAGTCACCCGCCTCTGGAACGCGCCAAGTTTCTGGCGATTTTCGCGACCAACCTCGATGAATTTTTCATGATCCGCGTATCCGGCCTGAAAAAACAGATTGACGCGGGAGTGGTAGAGGTATCGCCGGACGGAAACACCCCGGGCACAACGCTCGATCACATCGTCACCCGGCTGACGCCGTTGCTGCATGAACACTCGCGCATCTGGAACGAGGACGTGAAACCATTGCTCTGCAAGCGGGGCGTGTGTGTCTTGAACTATGACGAGTTGAATGCCAGACAAAAAGAGCTGGCTGTTGAGTATTTTCAACGCCATGTATTCCCGGTGCTGACGCCGTTGGCTTTTGATCCAGGGCACCCGTTCCCACACATCAGCAACCTGAGCCTGAACCTGGCTGTCATGCTGCGCGATGAGAACGACCGCGAACGGTTCGCCAGGGTAAAGGTTCCACCCTCATTGCCGCGCTTGATAGCATTGACCGAGTGTGGCGAGGCTGAGGACTGCCCGCACACGTTTGTGTGGCTTGATCAGATGATCACGGCGAATGTCTCTGCCCTGTTTAATGGGATGACGGTGCAGCGCACCTACGAATTTCGCGTGACCCGCGACACGGACATTGAGATTCAGGAGGATGAGGCTGACGACTTGCTGTCTACTATCCAACGCGTCATGCAGGATCGGCGTTTCGGCTCGGTTGTGCGTCTTGAGATTGCCAACGACATGCCCGACCGCGTGCGCGACATCCTGGTGCATAACCTGCAACTTGACACGCGCGACGTGTATCGCGTCGATGGCGCGCTCAGCCTGAGCAACTTGATGGAACTGATGCGGCTGCCTCTGCCCGCCCTGAAGGACGTTCCATATACCGCGCGCATCCCGTTCAGTGTGGAAAACGGCGAAGATATCTTCAACCAGATACGGCGCTCCGATATATTGTTGCAGCACCCCTACGATTCGTTCGCGCCAGTGGTCGATTTCATCCGCGCTGCTGCGGGCGACCCGCTAGTGCTTGCGATCAAGGTAACGCTGTACCGCGTGGGTTCGAATTCACCGGTGGTAGAGGCGCTCATCGAGGCCGTCCGGAACGGGAAGCAGGTTGCCGTTCTGGTGGAATTGAAAGCGCGGTTTGACGAGGAGAACAACATACAGTGGGCGCGCGCGCTTGAGGAAGAAGGCGTGCATGTTGTGTATGGGTTGCCCGGTCTGAAGGTGCATTGCAAGGTGGCGTTGGTGGTGCGCAGGGAGGATGACGCCATTCGCCGTTACGTGCATTTGAGCACAGGTAACTACAATGCGACCACAGCGCGCATTTATACAGACTTGGGATTGTTTACGTGCCGAGACGATATTGGCGAAGATGCATCTGACCTGTTTAACTTGTTGACGGGGTACTCTCGCCAGCGGGAGTTCCGCGAGATGTATGTGGCGCCAGTGAACTTGCGGGATAGCCTGTTGAAACTGATTGAACGCGAAATCGAGATGCACAAGCAGTTCGGCGACGGGCGATTGATCTTTAAACTCAATTCACTGGTTGATCCGACGATGATCAACGCGCTCTACACGGCGTCACAGGCCGGCGTGCAGGTTGAGTTGATTATTCGCGGTATTTGTTGTCTCCGCCCGAACATGCCGGGGATCAGCGACACCGTTCGTGTGATCAGTATTGTCGGGCGCATGCTCGAACACAGTCGCGCGTATTACTTTCGCAATAACGGCGACGAACGTGTTTACGCCGGCAGCGCCGACTTGATGCCGCGCAATCTGGACCGTCGCGTCGAGGTGGTATTCCCTGTGCTCGATCCCATCCTGCGCGATCGTATTCGCGATGAAGTGATGTTTCTCCAGTTGCGCGACAACGTGAAAGCGCGACAATTGAGCGTCGATGGATCTTACCAGTATGTGCTGCGTGAAGCAGATCAGCCGGCCATAAATAGTCAGGAGGAAATGATCAAACGGAAGGCTTGAGCGAGCGCTCTCGCATATCACTATAAATGCACTATGAACACGATTATTGGCCTTGACATCGGCGGAACCAAGACGGCCATATTAGAGGGCGATTATGACGCCGCTATTCTGCAGCGCATCGAGATACCCACGCAGGCAAGCGATCCATTCACGGTCACTTTTGAGCGCATTTGTGCGCAAGTGGACGCTGCGCTGAAAACCGCGCGTGACGCCGGGCGCAGTGTAGACGCCGTGAGTGTCTCGATAGGCGGCCCGCTCAAGATTGAGGAAGGCATCATCCTGGCGCCTCCGCATCTGCCCAACTGGGTGGATGTCCCGTTGAAAGCCCTGCTGCAGCAGCGCTATGGGTTGCCGGTTTTTGTTGAGCACGATGGCAACGCCGGCGCGCTCGCAGAGTACTATTTCGGGGCGGCGCAAGGGACGCGTAACGCGATTTTTCTGACCGCCGGCACAGGACTGGGCGGCGGATTCATCCTCGATGGGCGCTTGTATCGCGGCACGACAGATACTGCTGGTGAAGTCGGGCATATCCGCCTGTCTGAAGAAGGCCCGGTTGAGTATGGGAAAGCCGGTTCGTGGGAGGCGTTTTGCAGTGGCGCAGGGATGGTCAAGCTGGCCCACAGGTTGTATCCGGGATACTGGCCGCAAACACTCACGACGCGCGAACTCGTCACGGCTGCAAACGCTGGAGACGAAGCCGCGCGACAGGTGATTCGCCGGTCTGGTGAGTATCTGGGACGCGGCCTGGCGATTCTCGTCGATACGCTTAATCCTGAGGTGATCGTCCTTGGCAGCCTGGGCGGCGCTTTGGGTGATCTCTTTCTTGACCCGGCGCGACAGGTCGTTCGTGACGAATGCCTGTCTCAACCGGCAGCGGCCTGCCGTATCGCCCCGGCTGCCCTTGGCGCCCGCATCGGCGATGTTGCAGCGCTGGTTGCCGCTATCAGCGCTCAGCGCAATAAGATCAAAAGCGGCACACCACCGCCAAACCATGATGATGGAGTAACAATGTCGAATTCGACAATCGCAGTGACCACTCAGTTTTCAAACGCACTCGCCGATAGCGTCAGAGTGCAGACCAGTCTGATTCAGATCGCAGATGTCATCGAGGCCTCGGCGCAGGCGATCGTCGGCGCATTGCAGCAGGGTCGCAAGGTGATCGTCTGCGGTAATGGCGGAAGCGCCGCACAGGCACAGCATCTTGCCGGCGAGTTAGTCGGCAAATACGGCCCGGTGCGCAAGGCGTTGCCATCCATCGCGCTCACCGCCGACTCCGGGATCGTGACATGCATCGCGAACGATTTCGGTTATGACCAATTGTTCTCGCGGCAGGTAGAAGCCTATGCCCAGTCCGGGGATATCGTGATCGGGATCACGACGAGTGGGAAATCGCCCAACGTGCTCAAGGCGCTGGAAACTGGTCGTCAGAAGGGTGCAGTAACGATTGCCATGACCGGCGAGCGCGGTCTGGTCGGATCACAGGCCGATTGTGTCGTTGCCGTGCCAAGCGGCAGCACAGCGCGCATCCAGGAGGCGCATGCGTTTATCGTGCATTACTGGTGCGATGCCGTCGACGCTGCTTTCCCGGCCTGAGCGTTTGACGCGCACAGGTGTGCTGTCCGGGAATGCAATCCGTTTATGAATAGGGCGGGTGGGAGTCGAACCCACACGCTACTTTCGTAACAGAAGATTTTAAGTCTCCGGCGTCTGCCATTTCGCCACCGCCCCATATTCACGGATACAAATAATTGTAGCACGGACATCATGAGAAAAATGGCAGTCACTCGGTCTGACAAACGCAATTTCTGGGCGCTGGTCGCAGAAAAGGCAGGCTTCGGCTTCGCCCTTTCGTTCGCCGGCCCCTATACGGTTCTGACCGCGCTTGCAGCACAACTGACCACATCCGCGATTGTGATTGGCTCCATCACGACCGTATGGAATGGGGCGCTGTTTCTCCCGGTTTCGTTCGTGGCGCGCTGGATACGCAATCACAGCGAGCGCATGCCGATCATTCGCCGTTTATTCCTGGGCCGCGCACTGGCTTTCCCGGTTGTGGCGCTGTGGCTATTCTTCACCAGGGCGGCAGACCCAGTCTTGACCCTCGCCGTATTGATCGCCGGCATGCTGGTCTTTTGCCTGTCGGACGGGGCAAACTCGATTCCGTACATCGATATGGTGGCGCGCATCATGGACTCAAAGACGCGCGCCAAAATGACCTGGCAAGGGCTATTGCTTGGCGGCGTATTGGGGATCGCTGGCAGTTTTGTGGTGCAACGCGTTCTCACCCCAGGCGTGATGCCTTTCCCCGTTAACTTTGCGTTTCTGCTGGGGCTGGCTGGGCTGATTTTCTTTGGCGCATGGCTGTGTATCTGCCTTGTCCCGGAGCGAGATGTCCAGGCCGCGCGACACCGCGCGCAGGTCGAGGGCGATGCAGCGGATCGTCGCGGCTTTGTGGAGATTCTCCGCCATGACCGGGTCTTCCGCCGCATGCTGCTTACCCGGTTATTCACAGGCGCCGATCAGATGGCCGTGCCGTTTTATACCGTATTCGGGCTGACGGTTTTGAAGTTATCTCCCGAGACGGTGGGGCTTTTTGTGGGCGCGCAGACGATTGGCGCGTTGTTGGCCCCGATCATCTACGGCTGGATCGCCGTGAATTCAGGCGCGCATCGGGTGATACAAGTGGGTGCGCTTGTTCAGCTCAGCAGCCCGTTAATTGGCGTTGCCGTCGTAGTGCTGGGGGCTGTTGTGCCTGCGCTCAGCCCTGCCATTGCACTGGCTTTTGTTGCAACTGGGTTCAGCAACAGCGGCATGGCGCTGGGATACTATAACTATCCGCTGGACTGGTGTCCTGACTGTGACCGCCCCAATTACATGGCGCTACTGAGTATTGTCAGCGCGACATCGATGCTTGCGCCGCTGATTGGCGGCTTGGTTGCGCAGTCATTCTCATATCTCGCCTTGTACGGGTTTACAGCGTTGCTTGTCCTCCTTGGCGCAGTCATCGGGGTCGGCCTGCCGGATATGCGCATGCGCCATACATAGTTTAAGATTCGAGACAGGAGACAACCAAATGAAGATCACGGATGTGAAGACGTATATCGCCGGAAACCCCTGGAAAAACTGGGTGTTTACCCGTGTGGAAACGGATGAGGGTGTTCACGGAATAGGCGAAGGAACGCTGAACGGATTTGCTAAGACAGTGGAAGCAGCCATTCACGAACTCAAGCAGTTTGTGATCGGTGAGGACCCGTTCAATGTAGAAACGCATTCCTTGCGGATGTTCCGCGACGTGTATTCTGACGGCGGTCAGATTCAGGGTAGCGCACTGGCTGCGATCGAATACGCCTGCTGGGATATCATGGGCAAAGTGACGAACCAGCCCGTTTACAAACTGCTGGGCGGACGATCACACGACCGCTTGCGGGTATACGCCAACGGGTGGTATCGCGGGCCGCGCACGCCGGAGAGTTTTCATGAAAAGGCGAAGGCCGTTGTCGCGCGCGGGTATACGGCGCTGAAGTTTGACCCATTTGGCCCCGCCTGGCGCGCGGTTGATCGTGAAGACTTTGCGCTCGCGATCGAGATCATTGGCGCAGTGCGCGCCGCCGTTGGGCCGAATGTCGATGTGCTGGTTGAAGGGCACAACCGCTTCAGCGTGCACACTGCGTTGCAGTTCGCGGACGCGATGGCGAAGTTTCAGCCGACCTGGTTCGAGACGCCGGTGCCGCCGCAGCGAATCTCATCGATGGTTGCTGTCGCGCGACGGAGCCCGGTCCCGATTGCCTGCGGCGAAGATTATTACACGCGCGAACAATTCAGCGAGTTGTTGATGCACGACGCCGTTCATATCATCCAGTTGGAGCCGCAGTTTCTGGGGATTACGGCCGCGAAGCAGGTGTGCGCGATGGTGCATGCCTACAACGGCGTAACCGCGCCACATAGCGCGCAGGGGCCGCTGTGCTCGGTGGCGTGCGCACATTTGAACACGGCTACGCCCAATTTCTTCATCCATGAGATATTCGATGACTTCAACGACGATTGGAGCGGTGAAATATTGACAAACCCGGTCAAGGTCGTGGATGGGCACATTACGCTGGGTGATGATCTGCCGGGGTGGGGCACTGACTTGAACTACGAGGAGATTGCCAAACACCCCTATAACCCGAACAACTTCCTGCCATTGTTCCGGCAGGGTTGGGAACGCCGCAAGCCGGTGGAGAGGTAGCCACCGAATGAATTCGGCGTCTGAGACCACATCAGGCGGCCGCTACGTGGACAACTGACGTAGGGCGCGGACCCATGTGTCCGCCCGGCTGTATGCTGGGTCGCGGCTACGCGGACAAATGACGTAGGGCGCGGACCCGTGTGTCCGCCCGCCTGTATGCGCCATATCGGGCGACCACACTGGGTCGCGGCTACGTGGATGAGTGACGTAGGGCGCGGACCCGTGTGTCCGCCCGCCTGTATGCGCCATATCGGGCGACCACACTGGGTCGCGGCTACGCGGATGAATGACGTAGGGCGCGAACCCGTGTGTCCGCCCGGCTGTATGCGCCACATCGGGCGACCACACTGGGTCGCGGCTACGTGGATGAGTGACGTAGGGCGCGGACCCGTGTGTCGGCCATGTGTTGTATGCGCCACATGAAGCGACCACACTGGGTCGCGGCTACGTGA
>CAIXPS010000273.1 GCA_903921365.1 uncultured bacterium
CTGAATTTCACCACGGAAAAGACTGAATACACGGAAATAGACACGATCACCAGTCTTTTCTGGTTCCGTGCTTTCCGTGTGTTCAGTGGTTGACTCTCCGGATTCTGAATTTCACCACGGAAAAGACTGAATACACGGAAGTAGACACGATCACCAGTCTTTTCTGGTTCCGTGCTTTCCGTGTGTTCAGTGGTTGACATTCCGGATTCTGATCTCCACCACGGAAATCACTGAATACACGGAAATAGACACGATCACCAGTCTTTTCTGGTTCCGTGCTTTCCGTGTGTTCCGTGGTTGACATTCCGGATTCTGATCTCCACCACGGAAATCACTGAATACACGGAAGTAGACACGATCACCAAGGTGCTGCGTCATTCGCGCGCAACTTCCGTCGCAACCGCATATTGCGGCGCCCGTTGCGCCTGATCAAGCGCGGCCACCGCCAGATCGCGGATATGCTGATTGATGAAGTAGCGACCCAGCGTGTCGATCGACAGATACCGGGCGCCTGCGACAAGGCGCACGCATTGCGAGGCCCCGCACAGACAGATAAAGGGCCGATCCATCTCCCATTCTGTCGAGGGATAGAAGAAGCTCAATTGCTCACCCGCGGCAATATCCCGTATCGCCACGACCATCAGGCGCGTTGTGTCTATGATGCTATTCGGCTGGCAGGAATGGTTCATGTACGCCAGAACGCCCAGTTCCACGATATGCGAATCGATGCCGATCTGCACCGTCTGATAGGTCGCCTCGGTGACGACCTGATGACCGGTAATGGTGAAAATCAACTCGCCATTCTGTATCGCCTGATCGGTGATCAGTCGAGCGCCATACGCACTACCGCCGCGTTCCACCGTGAGCATGAATACACCTCAAAAGAGACTCAATGACTTCTAAACGATCCTAAGTGCCGCGTAGTTTATCACTAACCAGGGCTTCTTTTAGCCTAATCGCCGCCGCCAAATTTCATCTCCGGCAGCGGCAGATTCTCTGTGCCAAGTTTCCGGCGCAGCATCGGGATCAACCCGCCCGCGTCGATGATCGCGGCGACAGATGGCGACAACGGCGGGAAGACGAAGTCCCCAGCCGGCGTCCGCACGATGTTCTGATCGAGCTCGATGCTGATTTCGTCGCCCTTTTTGATCGCCGCGACGGCCTCAGGGCAGACGACCGGCAGAACGCCATTGTTGACGCAGTTGCGGAAGAAGATGCGCGCAAACGACTTCGCGACAATCACGCGCACGCCGGATAGCTTGATACACACAGCCGCCTGTTCACGCGACGACCCGCAGCCAAAGTTCTTGCCGCCGACAATCACATCATCGGGCTTCACGAGTTTAGCGAAATCGGGGTCGAGATCTTCAAGCGCGTGTTTGGCAAACTCATTGATATTCGTCAGCGTGTAGGTATATTTGCCCGGGAATATCACGTCCGTGTTGACATCGTCTCCATACGTCCAGGCATGTCCTGTTATTTGCATGCGGCTATTCTAAAGTAAAAAAGGGGCAATGCATCTCTGCACTACCCCTTTTTTTGTGACTCGCGTCGCGGCTACGGCGCCGGCGTCGCGCTCACATGCGGCAAGTCCATTGGCAACGGCGGGGGAGTCGGCTTCACCATTGGCGGGAGCACCGGCCCGATCAGGGGCGCGCTTGGGGTTGCCGTGAAACCAGCCCATGGAGAAAGCACCAGCGGCGGCCAATCGCAGTTGTACTTGACACCGAAACCGCCATTGGGTGTGGTGTAGTTGGGATACCCTGCTCTCTTTATTATCACCTGGACGATGTAGTATCCCGTCGCCAGCCCACTGTAGTTTTTACTTCCATTCGGCGTCACTGAACCGACGGATGGATTTGTCGTTGTATTAATAACGTCTGTATAACTACTTCCTGTCGGGCAGTAGGTTACATTATTCTTTATATAGCCTGTGGCAATCCAGTACACATCGATTTCATCCGCGCCAGGCGCTCCAAAAAAGTAAATGGTTTCGGAGCCATTAGTTGTATTAGAGCCGCAGCCATGCGATGGGTCTGCGCAACGTTCGGCACTCGGGTTCCATGGGACCGGGGTGTATCCGTAATCACTATTGACAATGAAGTTGTATAAGGAAGTGGTGTTATTACCTCCGGACGTGTAGACACGCAGATAGTAACGACCTGCAGGCAAACTAGGCGATTGAATAACCCCAGAGTTGCTGATAGACAAGTCAACGCTATCGAGAAACTGTGGTGTGGCACAAGTTCCGGTATCATGATACAAGATGAACTGTCCGTTACCCGTATAGTTATTCACCACGACACTGATATTCTGTGTCGAAGTAAGAGTGAATGCAAACCAGTCTTCTGGAGGGTATGGATACTCTTGAACCTGTGTATTCAGAGTTACCGTAGCAGGGAAGCAGGAATTGACATTAGCGCCAAACAATCCATGCCCAGGGAGAGATTGCCATCTAAAGGCAAATGACATGTTCGAGGTAACACCGTTATCAGAACTTAATCGAGCCAGATAATTCCCCGGAAATACATTGTACACAGTCAGTGATGGACTTGTGGATATAACAGCGCTGTCCACTATATATTGAGAACCGGTTGGCGCGCAGGATGGCAATATAGGCGGCGTCCTCAACTGCAACTGCCCATAAACTGGATATCCAGTGGATGTCAGGATCACTGTTGATGTAGTCGCGATAGTCATACTGAAGAACTTGTAAGGAGCATCCTGCATTAAAGAATAATCAGTCAATGGAAGTGCAGTTACAGCGCTACACGGGTCATTTCCTGTCGTGCCTCCACTACCGAACTTATCAAGCACTGACGAAACATAACTCTGATACACGCCGGTTACATTGTACGCAACTACTGCTGTAGTTGGCACAAGGTTAGACGCCGTGTAATACGTCACTAAAAACTGGACTCTCTCCGCCGGCAATGTAAAGGGGAAATTCGTTGCTGTTACAACTAAGTATGAACCAACGAGTGTTGTATGGGTTGAAGAAACGACAGAATATCCATCGGTAATCCCATCCGGCTGTAATTTGCGAAATACGATGTTTGTTACAGTAAACTGGTCTGTCGTAGGTGGAGTCATCCTGGTGACTAGCTGGGCTGTGCTAGTCATATATAAAGTTGTATCCGCTTTTGGATCCCATTCCTCGTTAAGCACGGGATTCTTAGGCGTTGTGCTCGCAGAGACTTGCGTGTTAGTCGCCATTGATAAGAAAACAACGAGTGAGAATAGTGTGATTGTGAGTAATGTGAGAATCAGTACACGCCTCAATGCGGCGCCTGTATTGGACATAGTTATGCTTAATCTCCGGAATGGGCAGCAGTCATAAACCGCAGCTACACAGCGCATACCCTGGTGGCTCATCTGAGTGCCATCAGGGTATGTGCATGATAGTGTTAAATCTGAATCCGCTTATGGCGCTCTTGTCGCTGCTAGCGTCGGAAGAGGGGGCACTGTCGCTTTCGGCGTAGCTGGCGTATTGGTCGCCGCGGGCGTAACAGGCGTACTTGTTGCCGCCGCCGGCACACTGGTTGCAGCCGGCGCATTACCTAGACACATAAACTTCTCGTTGTAGAACGTCGTTGAACCGTCATTCTTCGCAACCTGCAGATGCACGATGTACCCGCCATACCCAAAGTCTCTGATGTTCCAGTAATAGGAGCCTTCACCATCGGACTGCGTGCTGATGGCGACCGATCGACCTCCGGTGTTTCCTGCGGGGCCGCACCATTGGCTGTTGGGTTCAATCTTGAGTGTAATACCCGCGACGCCGTACATATTGAACGTCACGCCGATTGTCTGGTCCACATTACTGCTCCAGTAGCGCACCGGATTCCCACCGTCGGACCAGTTCAGATCGCGCCCTACACAGAAGGTATAGGCAGAGTTCGAACTGGCTTTCCAGGTGGACACAGTGGAATCGCATTGCAATGATGCGGCTGCTGTTGTTGGAACAGCTGCCTGTCCATTAATGGTGATCACCACTGAGTCAACGTTGTCGACGCCGCTGCTGTCACGCCATTTTAGCAAAAGTGTCCGCTGACCCGCAATACCGGTGACAGCCACAGTTTGCGACCCAGAAGCAGGTTGAAAACCGCTGCCGTCGCCTTTGTCAAACCAGATGCCCTGAATGTTACTGACCGACCAACTCGCGTTAACGGTTCCATTCTGTGGAACAGGATTTGCATCCACCTTAAGCACGCCGCGCGTGCCAATCAGCGGACCGGTCGATACCGGGGCTGTGGTTGCCGCAGCCGCAGCAGTCGGCGGTGGAACGGTTGGGAAGACAATGATCGCAGGGGGTGGTTCCGTTGGGATCGGCTCCGATGTTGGCAGGGGCGGCGCTGAGGCTACTGGCACGCTGTTGGCGGCCGCATTGGCCTGCACATACTCGCCAAACACCCAGCCCACACCATTAGTGCCGCTCGCATAGGAGATCTGCCACCATGTGCCGTCCTGACTCTTGCCGCGCACCGGAGCAGACTGTCCCTTATCCAAACGGCCAAGCAACTGATAGCCAATATTCGGTCCCGAGCGCACGTTGACAAAGTCATTTGTCACTGTCATCTTCGGCCCTTCTGCGGCCGCCGAAGTCGGAGCCGGAGCAGCAGTCGCAGCGGGCGCAGACGTTGCCACCGGCGCAGACGTTGCCACCGGCGCCGTTGTCGCGTCGCCTGAGGCGCCAGATCCAGCCGTCGCAGTGACCTGGGCTACCGACGATGACTTGGCTTCCATCACCAGGGGCTCGGATTGCCCAAGCAGTTTATCTTCAAGACCAAACGCGCGCAGCTGCACCGCATGCGTCCCGGCAGCAACCGGCGTCCATGGGACAGAAACAGGGAAGTTCGGCACGCCCTTGGTCTTATCCGGTGTTGAGAGGGACGCGTAGGCTTTGCCGTCGATGACCACCTCGACGCGCGTAATGTTGTCGCCGTTGGCTTCGCCCTGAATAACAGTGCCCTGACCAACATTGATGGCTGTTCCAGCGACAGGCGCGCTGATCTTTACATCCGTTACCTTGGCGGCGCCGTTGTTGCAGGCTGTCAACATCAGCCCGACAACCATCACGGCCGAAGCCAACCATGCTTTCGGTTTTCGAAGTGTCTTCATGATATCCTTCATTAACTAATCTCTCCTCTCGTATAAGTCCATCATTCTAATATATGAGAATGTGGGGCGCGCGACATGAGTGTCCATTTTATCAGCCCTTATAGTTTGCCTGCGTTGGCTTGAATTACTCAACGCTATCCCGACTACATGGGTACGCCTGCCCGGTTTCCAGAGATTTCGTCGTGTTTCTATCGATGGTGGTACACATCCCAATCGAGATACTTGCCAAGTGCTTCCTCAACCGCACTGGACACATTCGACAGGTTAATGGCGACATGGTGCTCAAATCCGTTCTCACAGATATGGCGGAGCAGCGTCTGCATGTTGTTGATTTTCACAACGCCATAACCGCCAAATGTGGTCAATGGGTCGTTGGTCAACTCGCCTTCGCCGACATACGCGCGGATAGTTCCGATCGAGTCATCGGTGCTCACGCGGCAAAACGTGAACGGGTCAGCCTTGACGCGCCCGTACATCGTTCCGTAGGTATTCGCCGCGCCCACGGTGCCAGCGATGATTTCCTGGTAATCCATCACCGGGATATCGGTGAACACCTGCTTCGGCAGGTTCGAGCAGTGGAACACCACCGCCTTGTCAGGATCCTCGCCATAGTTGTTGTTCCAATCCACCAGCGCGCTTGGCTTCTGCGCCGCCAGCGCCATGGCATACATCCCGACAACACCCGCCACGTCCGTCTCGCAGGCCGACGACTGTAGGTCATCGCTCAACATGCTCATGATCGTGCACGGGACGATGCCAAAAAACTCCTCCATCGAGGTCCAGCACTGGATCGCGGTCATATCCAGCCGGTTCTCTTCCATCCACCGACTGATAACCAGGCCAAGCTTTGCCATTTTATTCAGAGCTTCGCCGGGCACATTGGGGCCGACATTAGCGTACGCGATGATCTTCTCGCGCTGCTGCTTCACGGCTGAGTCATCATCCTTCAGGTGAGTGACGCGCCCAAATGCCTCGCTCAGGTCGAGGGTATCGACGCTGATGCCGCTCAGCTCCAACAGCTTTTCACTGTAGCGCACCGTGTTAAAGGCCGCCGGGCGGGCGCCCAGCGCGCCGATGCGCGCGCCTTTCAAACCCTTCACCACGCGGCAGGTTGCCACAAAATTGCGCAGGTCGTTCTTGAAGCTGCTGCTATTCGGATCCACCGTGTGCAATGCGGTCAATGTGAACTTGATGCCGTATTGCGACAGGTTGTTGCATGCTGACATCTTTCCGCAGAAAGAGTCGCGTCGATCCTTGATCGTCATGTGTTCCGCGGTGTCGGGAAACGCGTGAACGAGCACCGGCACGTTGAGGCCGGCCCACCGCAGTGTGTTGGCAATCGGGCGCTCCTCGCCGAAGTTCGGCAGGGTGAGCAGAATGCCGTCAATATCATCGCGATGCGCCTTGAACAAGTCGGCGCACTTCTGCGCGTCGTTGATCGTCTCGACCGCGCCGTTGGGTGAATCTTCCGGCGTCAGGCACACCGCATTGATCCCTTCTTTTTCTAACAGCTCAAGGATGGTCTTGCGACCCGATGCAGCGAGGTGCTTTGGGAAAAATCCGCGGCTACCGACAATCACACCCAGAGTTGGTTTCTTCAGCTTTGCCATGTCATTCCTCTTCTAATTTGTTAAACGTTCATTTTTCATTTTACGCCGACCAACCAAAACACGCTCGTCGCTGGCCGGCCGCACACTGAACACGCTTATTCGCGTTTATGGCAACGCGGTTCGCAACACCCGCAGCCAGTTGCCGCTCATGACCTTTTCGACATTTTCACGGCCAAATCCGCGCATCAATAACTCATCGCCGATCCTGTGCAGGTCGCGCGAGGTGTCCAGTTCGCGCGGCGCTGATTCGGAGCCAAACCCGCCGTCGAAATCGCTCCCGATCCCGACGAAGTCGGCGCTGCCGGTCACCTGGCAGATATGGTCGATGGCGCGAACGACGTGATCGAGCGTGACGTCGCGCTTCTTATCCCCGGTTCCCCAGCCATTTTTCAGGAACTTGTTGAACAACACCACGCCAATCACACCCTGGCGTTGGGCGATCATCTCAAGCGCCTCGTCCGGCAGATGACGGTCGGTGGGAATGATCCGCTGCGGGTTGCTATGCGACGCAATCAGGCGCCCCGGCCCGCCCTCAAAGCGCTCGAGCGCCTCCATGAGCGCGCTCTGCGACAGGTGGCTCACATCGAGGATCAAACCAAGCGATGCAATCATGTCGAGCAACTCGCGCCCAAGCTTGGTCAACCCGCCGGGTTCATGCGTGCCGCCCGAATAGCGCGTCCCGGTCCATGCGGGGCCCACGATGCGCAACCCGCGTTCAGCCCATCGCTCAAGCTCCTTCGGTTCCAGGATCGGATCGGCGCCCTCCATCAGGGGCACGATACCCACCTGATGAATCGGTTTCGGCTCCTTCCGCATGGAGAAGATGCTGGGTGGGGGTTCCTTTTTATTGCCTAATCCCCAGGTCGTCAACACGTCCTGCAAGTCCTTCCTGCTCCCGATCACGCGGATATGCTCATCCAGATCCGCCCACTTGCGATAGTAATCCAACTGCGCCATGCCGTGCTGGTGCGCTTCCTGCTCGTTGCGGTAGAAGATCGGGCTGTCCCCCATCATGCGCCGCGAGGGTTCCATAAAGATCGTGCCAAATACGACCCCGACGCGCCCACGCACTAAATCGGGCAAACCCACACTGCAAAGACCGTTCTCGCGCACCGACGAGGTCCCCGCCTCCTGGGCTCGATTCCAGTGCGCTGCCCGGCGATAGTTGCGTCGCCAGCCGATCGCGTTGTAAGCCAGGTCGAGGTGAGCATCAACGATAAACCAGTGCGGTGAGGCAACGGGTTCTTCTTGTTCCGATTGTTTACTTTGAGCCATTTAATTGTGTCTGAGTCGCTCCGGGTTCTATCTTCCTATTTTTACTGATTGCTACTGAGGAACAATGCACATGTCTGGCGCCTGGTAGTCGTAGTTGGCCGAACCAAAGGTGTCCTGCCCGATCACGACGTAGACGTTTTTGTTCTTCTCGGCAAAGTGCAAGGCGGCCTCACAGGACTTCGGGTAATCCGCTCCCTGTTTGTACACGGTCATGAATGCTTCGGCCATCTGCTGATAAAGCAATCCAGCCGATTTCGGGGGCGCCAGGACAACCAGATTGTCATACGCCTTTGTGACGCCGCCGCCGTCGCCCGACGCGCCAGCCAGTTGCATGAGGCGGAATAATGCAAAGGCTGCCAGCACCTGGGGCTCGTCTCGCAACGGGGCGTTGCCTGCCCATGACTTTAGCGTTGAATCGCCCACCACGCGTTCGTACAACAACCTGGCTGCGCCAACATCCTTGCGCCTGAATGCGCTATCGCCATCCATCAACGCGTGGATGCGGTAAATGGGCGGATCGATCACCGACAAAGTGCGGGTAAAACCGTTGCCCTCAACCGTCCACGTGTCCGTCACGGTTCGCTGCGGGCCGACGCCCACTGACCCAAGCAGACCAATGCGCGCGCGCAAGTCTTTTGCGCTCTTCTCTGTCCCGCTGCCAGGCAGATACTCAAACGTCGGGGATGGCGACCATTCGATGTCTGGTATGGCATTGACCAACGCGCCGTTCACAGCAGTGAGGATATAGAAACCGTCAAAACACGTGCTATCGCTGCAATCTTCAAGGATGAAACTCAAGTCATCGCGGCTATCGCCAGTCACATCAGCGGTTGAAAAGACGCGCGCGTTCGTCGCCTGACCGGCCAATTCGGGATCTTCCGTCGCCTTGTACAGCACGGTGTAGGCATGCTTCTCGCACGATAACACGAGCAACTCACTCTTCCGGGTGGGTAACTGCGCATCCGCCGGATCGGTGTACCACACAACCATCTGCGCATCCGGCGCCGGCAGCAGGCGCGCGTGAACAATACCCCCTTGCTGCTGTTGTTGTCCTCCGATGCCCGGCAAATTGAAGATGACGCCCCACCCCTTGAGCAATTCGAGTGTTTCGGTGCTGGTAGCGCCAGTGTTAAGAACCGAAACAACTGATGCCACCGTATCCGTAAAAGTTGCTGGTTTTACCGGAGCGCCAGGACTCTGCACCCTCGGCGGGCAGTCTGATGGCGCAGACGGCGCCGCTGTTGGAACGGGCGTCGGAGATAGCGCCGGCACAGGCGTCTGGGACTGCGCTGGCACAGGCGTCGCGAGTGGCGCCGTCGTTGCATAAATCGTAACGGCAATTTGCACAGTAGGCTGCGGCTTCGAATCGGGCGATAAGCCCGGAAGCGTGCACGCAGTCAACAACAGCGCGCAGAGTGTGATTGACGCAAGCAGCGTCAGGCGGTTCATCATCATCTCAGTTGTTTTCGATCCAGCGCCTGCACCTCTTCAAACCTGAAACAGGTCGTCAAGTGATCATTGACCATGCCGGTCGCCTGCATAAAAGCATAGCAGATTGTTGATCCAACGAAATTGAATCCACGCTTGCGCAACTCCTTGCTCATCGCGTCAGACTGCTCTGTCCGTGGCGGCAACTGGCTTAATGCGGTGAAGGTGTTCCGGAGCGGTCGCCCGCCGACAAACTGCCAGATATAGCGATCAAAGCTGCCGAACTCCGCCGCCACGTCAAGATACCGCCGCGCGTTATTCACTGCTGAGCTTATTTTAAGCCGATTCCGAACGATTCCGGCATTTGCAAGCAGTCGCGCCAGATCAGTTTCGTCGTATCGGGCAACCTCAGCCGGGTCGAATCCATTAAACGCCAGGCGGTAATTCGCCCTTTTGTTAAGGATGGTGCTCCAACTCAGACCGGCCTGCGCTCCTTCGAGAATGAGAAACTCGAATAGCTTCCGATCGTCATGCAGAGGCGCGCCCCACTCATGATCGTGATACTCCTGCATGAGCGGAGTGCCCAGCGCCCAGTCGCATCGATTTATCAAAGTGCCCGGAGTGTAATACACTCCGGGCACTCTTCCATCAGAACCGCACATACAACTATCGCGCCGAATCAGGTTCTGCGGATCACGCACACCACGCGGCCCTGGATTTCGGCGTGACGCGCCTCCACGTAGAATGGCTTCATCGTCGGGTTCTCGGGCTTCAGCTTCAGGCGCTTGCCTTCGCGAAAAACGCGTTTGAGTGTGCTTTCATTCCGATCTGTGAGAAACACGGCAGCCAGATCTCCATTGCGGACTTCCTGATCGCGCCGCATGATGACAATATCGCCGTCGTTGATCAGCGCGTCAATCATCGAATCTCCTTTGACCTCAAGCGCATACAGACCTTCGACATTGCCAACCAGGCTGCGAGCAATCTGCACGCTGTTCTCAGCGCCAGCCAGAGCGTCCGCATCGGGCGTCGGCGCCGGCGCGCTGGCAACGATCACGCCCACAATTGGAACAATCGCAATATCCTGCAGATGCACCTTGGGGGAGTCAGTAATAACCAGCCCGCGCGAGCGCCGTTCGTAGCGGCTCAACACCTGCGCGCGCTCCATAGCCTTCAGGTGGTAACTCACCATCGAGGTTGAACTGATGCCGGCGCCACTCTGAATTTCGCGAATGGTGGGCGGGACGCCATTCTGTTCAACGTACCTCGTGATATACACCAGTATTTTTTGCTGCGGTTCCGTTAATTGACCTGTTTCTTTTCCCATAATATTGCTTCCACTCGCGCGCTGGACATGCAAAACAGCGCGTTTGAACCTTTGTTCTATGATATGCGAACATACGTTCTATGTCAAGCGGCGTTATGGAATTACGGGCTTATGGAACTATGGAATAGTCACGATGCCAACCATCACTTCATCACCGGGCAGCCGGTGTCTGGCTGCATCCAGCGCCGGCAAGCGCGCAGAGCCATCTGCCGGGTAGACGCCGACCCAAAGCGCATACTTGCCGGGTCTGACAGTTTGCGGCAACACGAGCAGGCGCGTATCGGCCCACTGATCCCCCGGCTTCCACCACAACGGGTTTGACAGCCCCATCAACGGCAACCCATCTTCCTGCGCCGCCATCTCGCCAGTCGCCGCATCCCGCATGTGAACGAACGTGCGCACCTCTTGCGTCAAGGTCAGCCAGCTTTGCCAGTGCAACGTAACCAGCAGCCCTTCAGGGACGATCCGCCAATCGCCAGAACGCACCGCCAGACGGTCGTCGTATGAAGCCGCGACCGCGTCATCGCGCGCCATGTTCTCCGCCTCAAGGCGCCCGGCTGAGTAAGTCGCCAGGTTCTGCCCGCGATAGCTGGTAAAGAGCACCTGTCGCGCGATGCGAAGTTGTGGCTGCAGGTCTGGCGCCGTCCACCGCGAGCCGTAGTTCAGATAGTTAAAACGCCAGTGGGATTGCAGTTCAGTCACCACGGCGTTATACATCGGGCTGTCCACGCCTGTCATCGCCCACACCAGATCACTTGGCGAGCTGTATTCAGGTATGAATGACACACCTTCATGTCCCAGCGCATAGGTTGCTGTCTTTGGCGCAATCCACCCCGGAAAGTTCACGGACAGGATATTCCGTTTGTCTTCGGCAGGTTGAACCGCCGCCTGCAGCATACCGACGGACGCCAGGCGAGTCTGCTCGTACATATCGGCGCGTTCAGCCAGAAAGCCAGCACTGCCAACGACGGCGCCGATGACGACCACTGCCGCCGGAATTGCCGCCGCGAGCCTCTTGACAACAGTAGTGAGTGATGCCCAGCGATCGACCAGGATTGCCACGGGGATTGACCAGAACAAGGCCGCCCCCAGGGATGCCTCATACATCAATCGCGGGCCGTCGACCACATAGCTGAACGCCAGCAATAGCCACGCCGGGGTTACCATAAACAGGAACCATCCGAGCCCAAACAGGACCAACCGCCCCTGCCCCAACCGGACGCACACGAATGCCAGCAGAGCCAACACTGGAACAGACGCCAGAAGAACAGCGCCAAGATCGTTCAAGCCTGGCGCCAAACCCAGCAGTCGTGTCGCAATCGGCGCCGCTGGATAAGCCAACCCTTGCACAAAGTACACCCCGTTTTGCAGGCGGCTCTCCATTTCCGCGGGCGCAACGGGCGAACCCGCATGCAGTCGCACCGCCAACATGGACCCAGCGGCGAGGAGCGATATCAACCAGTACGGCCATGTTCGCGCGACCAGCTCCCGAAGATTTTTCGCCCGGCCGGATGTCACCAGAAACAGCGTCAGACCGAGCGCCACCAGGACGCCTGTCTCATGCGCGAACGGCGCAAGCACTGTGCCCGCCAGGCTGATCACGCGCAGGGCGCGGGAAGCGCCATCTTGTGCCCGAACCGCCGTGACGATGCTGGCAAGCATGAGTAGTGTGACTAACGGGTGCGTGAGCGCCCCCGCCCACGGCACTGCCTGGTAACTGAATGGAAAGAGCAGGAAAAGAACGGCGGCAACGCTTCCGACAATCAGCCCTTTGGCCGTGCGTGACTGGTGGAGATAAATCAGGGCCAGCACAAGCGCGCCATTCAGGGCGTGGCAGATCACGTTGATTGCATGGATAACGACGGGCGGGAACCCGCCTGTCAGCACGTTGATGACCTTCCAGATCGTGAATGGCAACGGCCTGTAGTAGGCCAGACCGGCTTCTCCAAGCCACACATTGGCGAGGGTGTGGATGCTCAACAACCTGAAATGGACGAAGTCGTCAATGCGAAAGGGCAGCTGAATCGCATACCCATACACGCACAGCCCGAACACAAACACCGCCACAGCGGCCGCCATGGCAACAGTGCGATTTATCGATAACGTCTGCGACTTCATCCAGATGCGACCTTATACCGCGTTGACGCCATAAAAGCCGGTCATCGGGATAAAACGCTCCATATCGCAAGGGGCCATCGGCGGGTCAATGCCAAATGCGCCGTGAACTACGGTGGCGCCACTAAGGGCGCGCCTGAGTTTCAAGACGATGGAAGCATCGCCAGGATAGGTGACCGACTCAATCGCCACTTTGCCCAGGGTATCTTCGACGGTGAAACAGATTGCCGTCGGGTCAATCGTGTCCATGCGGCTCGTCACGTTCGTGAAAGTAAGCCGAATGGACAAACCGTCCTCCGCCCGATGCGCAGTGTGGATCTCCGGGGCCTTTGCCTCGATGTTGATCCCATAAACCATCTGCGCCGCTGCGCGCGCCATGCGATCCGCGAGCAGGAGGTTTCCTGCCGGGCTGATATGAATGCCATCACTGAGCGGCAGGTCCAGCGCAGGCACGACTGCTACGTTGCTGATCAAGTGCGGGGTCTGGCGTTGCGCCTCGCGCACCAGCGACCACCCCAGGTCCAACTGGGGCGTCACCACCATGCGCACCCGGTTCAGTTGCACCGTGATCACTGCGAGTGACGGGTTGCTCAATGCCTCGCGCCATGCGCCTACCGCGCGAGCAAACCGCTCCGCGTAGGTTGCGCCATCCTGTTCGTTTGCATCTGACTCGCCCTGATACCACACGATCCCTTTCACACGCCCGCCGGCAACCTCGACGCAGTGCACCATGTTGTCGAACAGAACCGCCGACTTGGTTTCGGTCGGGTTCCATGGCGCGAGCGCCGAGCCGCCGAGGGCTGCCTGCACCAGGCCGACCGGGTAGTTCAGATACTGCTTCAATAGACGGGCAAAGTGCAGATACGGCGAGTGCCCTGAGTTGGCGCCCTCACGGTTTACCGGATGGCGGGTATCGGTGGACTCGTTCAATGGATGCGTTGCCAGCGCCCATTGCTCGCTGTTGCGCAACAAGTGCACGCCGAGTTCGGGCGGATCGTAAACCGGGCCGCGCCCGTATCCGGCCGAGTTGCTCTGGCCTGCGATGACCCACAGATCGCCAACACCCAGGAAGTGCCGCATGTCGCCGCGTGTGGCCCATTCCTTTGCCACGTTGCCCGCAGGGTTGAAACGGGTCTCAAGCCTGTACAACCCGCCTGCGGGGACATCGTTCAACGTGGCCGCCCACGTTTTATCCGCGCGGGTTTCGGCATCGCGCCAATCCAGCTCCGCCGTTACTGCAGTAGCGGTATCTTCATGCACCAGCCTCGCCTGAACGACGCCAGGCGTATCGCTGACCCACTGGCCGCTCAGGTTGATGCTTGCAACCTGTGACTCATTCTGCTGAAAGATCTGCCAGTCACTCGGACCGGACGTGATGATCGCTCCGACTTGGTTTGTAGTCATGTTTTACCTTCCTGTATGTTACTGGACTTCGATGCTCACTGACACGGTCGCGTGATCTGATCCGTCCACAAGGCGCGCTCGAATACCAGTGCGAGCATCGTATAAACCCGCAATCAACGTTGCGAGGCCGGGCGTCGCACCCTGCTTAAACGACAAGGTGTGCGTATCGAGGATGTATTCACCGGGCCGCCAACCAGTCGTGGGACGTTCGCCGTTGACAGGTTGTGCGTCGCTCTGCGCGATGACCTGACCTTTGGCATCGATCAACTGCACAAACACGGTATAGCCGATGGAGGGCGTGGCCGCGATTCCATGCCAGATCAGGCTGACCGTGAATGGCTCTGTGCGCTTGAGAGTCGGACTTCGCAGTGAAACTCCGCCTAGCTCCCCTATACCAGGCCAGACGGCAGATACGGGTGTCTGGAACGGTGGGGGCGTAAACAGCCCCGGCAATGAAGTGACTGCATAGCGAGCCACGACAGTGTTATCGGGCAACACCAGCACTGCTTGCCCGGAAGGGGCCTGCGCAGGAACCCGCGCCTCACGCCAGTCGAGGGTCACTGCATCGTGTGTGGTTACAGTAGTAGAGACTGGCGCCTCCCATTGTCCATCTTCAGATTTCAAACGCAGCACGGGCAAAGGCGCTGTGCCCTGCCAGAGCAACGACAGCCTGATAACGCCCCCGTTTGTTGCTGGTGTCGCGACGGCTGTATTAGTCATCGATTGCCCGATCAGCGTCAACCCCTCGCCTGTCTCCAGATGCGCCGGCGTCATTTGATTCGCGCGTCCACCTGAGACCCAATCAGCGCCAGGAAGAATGCGAAGGTCGCCCACTGGCAGGTCTTTCCCTGACGGAGCGCCGCCCGGGTCGATGACATCATACCCGGACATCGCACTATCGTCATACAGGCGCGCGACAAGCGTATACGTTCCCGGCGGTGTTCCGTATGGGAGCCACACCAGAGGATAGGCGTCAAGCAGTGCGCCGGGCGACAATTGCGCGCTGGTCTTTTGATCTGCCCGCGCAAAGATCGCG
This sequence comes from uncultured bacterium, assembly GCA_903921365.1. Classification (GTDB taxonomy): domain Bacteria; phylum Chloroflexota; class Anaerolineae; order J036; family Brachytrichaceae; genus CAIXPS01. The sequence goes on from CAIXPS010000273.1 coordinate 15,317, forward strand.
TCGGCGCGGGCAATTTCCCAACCCAAACCGTTCTTGACGATCAGCGCAACCTTGAGATCGCTCTGTGTCGGCTGGTTCAACACGATGCGCAACGGCATGCACATCGCCTGATTCGCGGTGAACGCAGGGGGATCGGCGATTTCGGTCAGCGTGGCAAGGCCGAAATCACCGCGCGGTGCGTCCGCCTCACGCGCCGCGCGCAATTTCGGACTCTCAGCTGGCGGCGCGGCATAGAGCAGATTGGACATGCCGTAGACCGTGTATTCAACGGGCTGCGTCGTGCTGCCATGCGCCAGCAGACACGGCATCATGCGGCGTTGATCGGCGCGTTGCGTAAACCACACATTAAGCGCTACCTTGCCTTGATGTGGAATCAGCGGGGCAACGACATCAATGTCCTGTCCCTCTGGCAGCGTGACGCGCCGCGCCGCAACACCCAGATGCGTCCAGTAATACGCCAGTTCATAGCGGTCAGCATATGACCATGCCAGAACAGTGTCCTGATCCGTGAGATTTTTCGCATAGTACTGCGCCATTTGGGCGACCCCATCATGCTGATATGCCGGTTCTCCGGCAGCGACTGCGATACTCCAGCCCGATAATGCCAGCACTGGCAAGGCCAGCACAACCGCAATCACACGCCATCTTCCACGCCATTGCGCGAGCCCGCCTGCAATCAGCACCAGCGCCAGGGGAACAACCATCACCAGGTAACGCCCATGCAGACCGATGCGCACAACAATCAAGCCGAGGGTCAACCCGGTAACCAGCGCCGCGATATGCAAAATCTGCCAGCGCGCGACAGCCAGCCTCCACGGTATAAGGATGAGTGTGACGCATGCGACCCCAATCGCCGCAATGCCAAGCAATGGTTCACGATTGACCATGTCCCAGTTGCCCGCCCAGAATGCCTGCCAGATCGTCGACAACAATGGAAGTCCGATGACAGGCGGCGCGGCGACGACCTGATTCGCATCGCGCACAAGCACAAAGCGAAAGAACAACCACGGCAGCCACAACACGAAAAGGCCGGCCTGGCCGACCAACCAGACGCGCCAGTCCGGTTGTGTGGGTTTACGGCGCGCGACCCAGAGGACGAGCGTCACAAGGTTGATCCAGAGGGCGGCGATTGGCCCGATAGTGTGCGTATAAAGGAGCAGCCCCTCTGACAACCAAAGCAACGCCCACAGCCGCCGCCGGGAGGAGTCGCTGCCCGGCGTAACCGGGAGTTTGGTCAGTCGCTGCCAGGCATAGGCCAGCGTGGTGAGCAGAATCGCCATCAAGCCATACATGCGGATTTCCCGCGAAGCCCACCAGAGCGGCGGCGACAACGCCACAAGCACAGCGGCGTAAATGCCCGCGCGGACGCCAAACGCGCGGCGCGCGAACCGATAGCACACCGCGACCAGCACGATCCCAAGCATGATCGAAACCCAGCGCAATGAGAACTGGCTGTCGCCGAAAAGCGCCATCGCGGCGTGGAGCAGCAGGTAATAGACAGGCGGGTTGGTGGGGTCGTCGAGGACAACCCCACTCAGCGCCGGTTGAGCGGACGCGTGAATCGCGACGCCTTCATCAAACCACACGCTTAAGGCGCCGAGGTTCACCAGTCGTATGCAGACGGCCACAAGGCAGATCAAAACCAGGATCGCTAATGTGCGGCCCTGGTTTTGCCTTGTCGGCGCTGAAGTCGCTTGCGCTTGCAGCATCTTCCCGAATCAGCGCTTCGTGTAGGGTAACAGGCTGTCGTACATCAGCTTCGCGGCCTTTTTTGCGGGCATGGCCCACAGCTTCTCGCTGAACATCTCAATCGAGAAGTAACCCGTATAGCCATACTTCTCAATCTGTTTGAAGATCGCCTGGAGATCGAGGCAACCCTTGCCCGGCAGGGCGCGGTCGCTGTTGCAATTCGAGAGTTCACCAGGCTTGTCGTTCATGTCGTCGACGTGCACATGCCGGATCATGGCGATATTGCGTTCGTTCAGTTGGTCGAACTTGGTCGGCGTGCAATGATAATGCGCGGGGTCGAACAGCACCCCCACATTTGATGCGCGCGTCTTGCGCGCGATATCAGCCGCTGTCCGCAACGACTTCACAACAGGCGACCAGTTGAACTCCAGGCACAACGTGATGCCGGTGGGTTTGATCGTCTTCGCTACCTGCGCGAATACTTTGGCAATCTCCGCAACTGGATCGGCCACACTCGCGGGATCAGCCGGGCCATCAGTGCCCACGACCATACACGTTGCGCCAAGCTGGCTTAAGAGCTGAGCATTTTCAAGAATACGCGCGTGGTTCGCGGCGCGTTGCTCGGCCGGCGAGAAACACTCCACGCCAGTTTCAAACCCGCCGATGCACTTCAACTCATACTTATCCAGCAGCGCGCGGACGTCGTCCACAGTGTGGTTCTGCGCCAGGTACTCCTTGACATGCTTGAGCACGAACTCGACATTCTGGAATCCTGCCGCGTGATACGCCGCAAGACACTCCTCCAGGTCGGCCCGCATCGTCGAAACTGAGTTAATTGCAAGTTGTGTTGTTTTCATGGTTGTCATCTCCCTGATACGGTCAATTGCTTACTTGCCCAGCAGCGTGAAGTACTCGCGCGCCACGCGCAGGTCTTCCACGGCTTCTGCGGCCTCACACATCGGTTTCATCTCGCCTTTGATCGCCCTGACGTAGTTAATCGCCTGCTGGCGCATGGCGTGAACCGGGGGCAGAACCGGCACGACGGTTTCGGGCGTCTTGCCGTTCCCCGGGTCGCGGAATATCTCGACTCTCCCAGGCTGGTTGCTTGCCAGGGGCGTGGGCAATTCCAATTTGATATAGCCATGCTCGAAGGCGATTAAGGCCGACTCCTGCCAGCCCAGTGTTGTCTGATAGGGCGACATTTCAATAATGCCCGCGACGCCACTGTCGCTCCGCACTGCCAGCACAACCTGTGAGGGCTCTGCATATGCCATGTGATAGGGTTCGCCTAATAGATGGCGCATCAGGTTCACCTGGTGGATATAGTAATTGACAAATGCGATGTAGCGTTGATACGTGTCCTTATCCATGTCAGGCGCGCCGGGGTCAAGCTCAGAGAACGGAACGCTTTCAGAAGTTTGCAGCAGATCGTTAAAACCGCCGGCAATCCAGTCGCCTGCCGGCATCAAAATCCTGACATAGCGCAGGCGGCCAATCTCGCCGCTCTGCTTGAACTGGTCAATATACTGTCGTGCCGCCATCGTGGCCGGGTCGCTGCGTTTGTGATAACCGACCATGTGCCACGAACCGCCGGCCTGTAATGCGGCGAGCATTTGAGCGCCAACGGATACGGAACTGGCGATGGGCTTTTCAGTGAGGATTGGCAACCCCGCCCCATATAGCGGCGTAATCACCTGCCCATGCCGCACAAACTGCTGCGCGGCCACGATGCCATCCAGCGATTCATTTGCCAGCATGGCATCCGCATTTGGATACACGCGGGGAATTCCATATTTACGGGCGACCCTTTGCGCCAGGTCAGGTCGAAGCTCTGCGATCGCCACGACTTCGCAGTCAGGCAGCGTCACATAATTTTTCAAGTGAGCGCACTGCCCCATATTGCCAACGCCCACAAAACCGATCCTAACTTTTCGTTCCATCTTTACACCTCTGTGCAGAATTATGACATCTAGTTTAGCGAACAATCACTAAAAGCGTATTTCGAACCGACACAGCGTACAATCAGCGTTATGAGCAAGGAATTTATACCCTCTTCGGCCATGGTCATCGTGGCACACCCGGATGATATTGAGTTTGGTTGCGCCGGCACCATTGCCAAATGGACTTCGCGCGGCACACACGTAACCTATGTTATCGTCACCAGCGGAAATATCGGCACACACGATCCCGCATTCACATCTGACAGCCTTGCTGAACAACGCGAAAAAGAACAACGCGCGGCAGCGGCAGTCTGCGGCGTCCACGACGTGGAGTTTCTGCGACACAACGACGGCGAGGTAATGCCGACACTGGAGTTGCGCAAGGAACTGGTGCGCATGATTCGCAAGCACAAACCCGAAGTGGTTTTCTCGATGGACCCCACTGCATTCCTGAGCAGCTCGGATTACATCAACCATCCCGATCACCGCGCCGTAGCAGTGGCAACAGTCGACGCCATCGCTCCCGTCGCTTCAATGCCGTTGATGTATCCCGAACTGGGCGCCCCGCATACAGTGCGCGAGGTGTGGATCCAGTGGACTGAGCGGCCGGACACATGGGTGGACGTCAGTGAAACCATCGACCGCAAGGCAGACGCGTTGCGCCAGCACCGCAGTCAGGTGTCAGAGGAAACCGTCCAGATGGTGCGTCGCTGGGCGCTGGATGCCGGGAAAGGGCTTGTGCCGGCAGAAGCCTTCCGCGTGATCACGCTGGTCAGCCGCGAACAGAAGGAAAAACCAGTCGTCGACACGACCGCAGAACAGGAATTAGTCCAACGCGAGAAAGCCAGCGAAACTACAGCGCGCACGTAAGCATAGCGACGTTATTGAGTAAGCACCCCAGAGTCAGACCCACGCCCATGGGGGCGTGGGTCTTTTTGTTTCCAGTCAGCTCCCGGTGTTGCTGGGCCTGGCGGTCTTGCTCTGGATCAACGCTGCGTGTTTTCCCACGTCCTGCGACAGTTTCATCACGCGCTGGGCCAGATCAGCCATTTGTGTATGCCCGATTTCCTCCATGAAGTTCGATACAGGCACTAAAGGCTTGCCCCAGACGTCCGGCCCCATCGCCTGCTCATAAGCGGTCATATCATACCCGCCCCATTTCACCGGATCGCCAACCTGGAAGATCGCGCCGCCCACAAACGGCGACGGGTACTGCGTGCCGCCGACAGTCAACGGCAAAGTCGATATCTGCATGAACCGTTTGCACCACATCAGCACATCTTGATCTGTGGCATGATGCGCCGGGAATCCACCAACGCCGCCCTCATCTACGCCCGTCTCCGAGGATACGATTCGGCTGGCGCTCTTTGGATCAAACCCACAACGGGTATACAGGAAATGCCAGCGCGTCTCGTACCACTCATGCTCCACGATGACTTGTCTCTGCCCGTTCCACGTTTGCACCTGAACATCATCGCGATAGATGTGCTGCGTGTTCGGGCTGTACAGGTGATGATCCCACCACAGCACGCCTGCGTTAAAGGCCGGCGCATAATATTGCTGAATCGCAGCGCATACTTCTGGCTTGGTGAAATCCGGCGTGCCCATCGAAAACGTCCCACCCGCATACGTGGCGCCGCTGATCGCCTTGATCCGGTTTGCCATTTCGATGTCGAACTGCGCCCGTTTGCGAATGCTGTCCGGATCTCCACCGATCTGCTCGTATTCATTGACGCCGGTATAGATCAGGCGCGGGTCCTTGGCGCCTTCGAGTTGAGTGAGGATGTAGTTGAAATCCGGCAGGGCATGCACGTCAAGGTAAGGGCGCACCATCACGATCGCATCGGGGAAAGTGTCCTTGACTTGCGACCCCAGCGAAGGGTGGCCCACAATGGAGAAAAAGCGGCAGCCGAGATTGCCCGCGCGTATCGCGGCTTCAGTGTTATAGATGACGCTCAGCCCCACCTTGGTGGGTTTGACCGCGGGTGGTTCGAGCGCATCGACAAACGCCTCGGCTGTGATATAGGCGAACAGTGAATCCTGCGCCGAGGACTGGAACAACTGCGAGCCGCCTACCGTCAAACTGAGCTTGGCCCACTTACCTGAGGCGTTCGTGACGACATCCGCGACATCAAGCGCCACACCGCCCGGCACGAAACCCAGCAGCCTCCTTGAGGCAGGATCAGGACTCAAAAGGACTTGAACGGGTTCACCACTCCGAATGATTGCTTTTATGGTTGTTACCTCCGTTACCGCGACACAAACTTCATTGCGCCACGATATCACCTATTCACAAGACCGTAGAAATCTATTTTAAGGCATTCTCGAAGATAGGCGAGAATAGGAGAATACTAAGGCGCCTTGAATTACACGACAGACCGCGTGAATTCTTAAATGTTCAGCACAGGAGTTTGATTATGAGTCACCATCTTTCCGAATCGGAATTACAGGCCGGGCTGGAGTCCGTAAAGGTCTCTCCAAAGGACCAGGGCGCCGTTGAGATGATTGTGATCAGGCCAAGGAATCGCGAGCGGCTTGTCCTGACCGAGTGTGAGGTGAGTGCGGCACTTGGCGTCCATGGCGATATGTGGGCAGACGGCTGCTGGAAAAAGCTGCCAGATGGCTCACCCCATCCCGATGTCCAGATCACCCTTATGAATAGCCGCTGCATTGCGCTTCTGGCAGGGGACAAGAACCGCTGGTCGCTGGCCGGCGATCAATTGTTTGTTGATCTTGACCTGAGTATGGATAATCTTCCGGTGGGTCAGCAACTGTCAATCGGAACGGCCATTTTGCAGATCACGGATATTGCGCATACAGGATGTGAGCAGTTCATCGAGCGTTATGGCAAAGCAGCCAAGGCGTGGGTGAACTCGCCGCTTGGAAAACAGATGCGCCTGCGTGGCATCTATGCCAGGGTTATCC
>CAIXPS010000274.1 GCA_903921365.1 uncultured bacterium
AGGCGCAATGGGAAAAAGCGGCGCGCGGAGAGAAAGGGTTAAAGTATCCATGGGGTGATAGTGAGCCGGACGCGAGCAAACTGAATTACAACATGAACGTCAAAGATACGACAGCGGTGGGCAAGTACAGCCCGGCGGGCGATAGCCTATATGGTTTAGCGGATATGGCGGGGAACGTGTGGCAGTGGACAGCAGATTGGTACAGTGATACATACTATGGCAGTTCGCCCGCGAGTAATCCGCTGGGGCCAACAACAGGCCAGTACCGCGTGCTGCGCGGCGGGTCGTGGGACTTCATTTCCAACGTCGTGCGCGCGGCCTACCGTGACGACTACCTCCCGTTCGATCGTTACGATGACGGCGGTTTTCGGGTGGCGGTTTCTGCCCCTGGTTCCTAATCTCTGTCCTCTGAATCTGCTCTGAACTCTGTTCCGCTCTGAATCCGAATCTGAATGGGAAGGGGTGGGGTCTGGGGAGGGAGACCCTCCCCAGCGTAGAAAAACGCGTGAAAATGGAAATAGAGTATGATGACTGCGCCGGGTCAGGTGGCTCGGTCAGGCAGCCCGGGAACAGACGTGCTGCGCGGCGGGTCGTGGAACAACAATTCCAACAACGTGCGCGCGGCCAACCGTAACAACAACAACCCGAACAATCGTAACGATAACAACGGTTTTCGGGTGGCGGTTTCTGCCCATGTTCGTCTGCCCCTTCTTCTGGTCACATTCATGCTTGCATGGGTGTGACGGCGGTGTGCGCCCCCGCGCAAGACCGTTCCGGAAATGTGCGCCCGTTACGGCGGTCGCACCGAGGCGAAGGGAGAGGAACAGCGCCGGGATTGTCTGGTCCGCGCGCAGGCCCGCAAGGGCATGGCGACACAGGGCATCGCCAGCGCCGGGCGCATACAAAAGACTGGGCATAGCCTGGTTGCAAAACCCGCTATGCCCGCCCTTTGGTCTGTTTGAGCCAGCCGCCCAGTAACTTTCCAATCTCGGCGACCATGCGGCTGACATGTTCGTATTGTCCGCTGTTCAGCCACTGCCAGTCGAAGGCGAAGCGCAGATACAGACGCGTCTTGTTGAGTTGCGCATCAGCATCCTGCAGACAGCCCAGGCGCGCCGATCCGTTGCGCGCGTTGGCATCAAACAGACACTCCTGGAAATCGAGCGCGGCATTCTGCAGCCGGCGCGTCACCACGAAGCGCTGGTTCTTCGGGAAATCGTCGCAATGCGGCAACAGCCACATCAACAGGTCGCGCGTCTGAGTAAAGATCACCATGTCATCCATATATGAGGACATCATACGCTGGGATAACCTGTGTTCAGCGTTCCACACTGCCGCGCGCGGAAAGCGGCGCGGCAACGCGGCGGCGGGGTTTGAGCATCAGGTCGCCGACCGGCTGATTAACCTGCAACGTGATCTGAGCAATGGAACCTATCATCCCGGCGCGTACACGAATTTCTTCATTCACGAACCCAAGCGCCGGTTGATCAGTGCAGCGCCGTTTCGCGATCGGGTCGCACATCACGCGTTGTGCAATGTCATCACGCCGATCTTCGAGCAGCGCTTTATCCCGGACAGTTTTGCCAATCGTATTGGCAAAGGCACTCACCGCGCACTGGATTGTTTTCAAACTCATATGCGGCGTTATCGCTACGTATTGCGCGGCGACATCGTGGAGCATTTCCCGTCACTCGACCATGCCATCCTGCGGGCTGAGATCGCTGCTGCCATCGCCGATGAACGCACAATGGGTCTGGTGGATGCCATCCTGCATAGCGGCGCGGGCGTACTGGTCAATGAGTACACACCGGTGTTATTTCCGGGTGATGATCTCTTTGCGCTTACGCGTCCGCGCGGGTTGCCCATCGGCAACCTGACTTCGCAGTTCTGGTCGAACGTGTATATGAACCCGTTCGACTGGTTCGTGCAACGCGATCTGGGCTGCCCGGCCTACCTGCGCTATGTGGACGACTTCGCATTGTTCAGCGATAGCAAACGGCAACTGTATGCATGGAAACGCGCGATCATCGATCATCTGGCGCGCCTGCGCTTAACCCTGCATGAAACTCAGGCGCAGGTTGTATCATGCGCCGACGGCGCGCCATGGCTGGGGTTTGTTCTGTGCCCCACGCACAGGCGCTTGAAGCGCCGCAACGCGGTGAGATTCACACAACGGTTAACGCGTAATCTGACGGACTATCGCGCCGGGCGCATCAGCTTTGCGGAACTGGATGCCGGTGTGCAAGGTTGGATCAACCATGTGCGCTATGCAGACACCTGGGGATTGCGCCGGCATATTCTGAACAGCCACAGCATCCCGGTTGTATCGGGGTAGATACTCAGCGTTCAGCCGCAATCAGAAGCACAACCACGGAACACACGGAAAATGATATTTGTAGAAGCAATTTCCATTGTCCTAGTGCAGCCGAATCCCGTACACGCGACCGTCGCCGCCGCCGCTGTAGTCGGCCCACGAGAACAACCCCTTGCCCGATGCGCGATGCACGCCGCCGGCCGCATGGTTTTCACTTACCACCGCAGTCACCACGCCGGTCTGGAGCGAACTGAGTTCAATCAGCAATACCTGGTCGGTCCCTTTGGCCTTGTCAATCGACGAGACGAGTAGCACGCCGTCGTCGGGTGTCAGCGCCACGCCGCCCGGTTCGCCTAGTTTCAGCGCGTCGGCGATCTTCGTCACTGTTCCACCCATCACCTTCAACACCGCGCCGCTGTTAGCGCTACCCGCGGACTGATCGCTCACATACAACACGCCCGCTTTGGTTATCACCACAGCATCAGGCGCAACCAGGGGCGCCCCTTTGGCAACCACGGTCGGCGCAGTGTCGCCCGTTGCAGCAATCTTCATCACCGCCGGCTTGCCATCCGCAGGGTCGCTGCCGGTAAAGTACACCACGTCGGCTCCGCCCATGCTCACTACATCCATCCCGCGCGGGGCAGTGCCCTGCGTGCCGCGCAACGGTGACGGCTTGCCGCCCATTGCAGGCACGACGAAAATCTGCCCGCTCTGTGCGTCGGTCACAAAAACCTGTTTGCCATCCGTGCTGATGGCGATTCCGCGCGGCGCGACGAATGGCGCGCCCGTCGCGACTTCTTCGGCGGCGCCGCCCGCCGCCGGAACGCGAAACACGCCCTTGCCGTTATTGCCGGTCGCTGTAAAGTAAATCGTGTCTTCGGACGGGTTTGGCACTGAATCCAGCGGATTCTTGAACGCGCCTGACTTCGTAACCACGTCCGCCGATGCGACAACCTCGTTGCCCAACGCCGGCTTTGCGCCCGCTGGCGCCGCCTGAGGCGCAGTCGCGCAACCCGCCAACCCGATGATCAACGCTCCTGAGAACCCAACCAGTGCCAGTCTTGTGTCTTTCATTTTTAACCTTTACCCTGTATATGTTTCTGCTCGAACGTCACTACGATCATGGGTATACAGGTTGCATGCGCCGCATGAAAGACCACTTGGTGCTCACTTTTTGATCATTCTATTGGGGTGTAATCATGTCAGGAGGCAGATAACGTATAACATAGTATCTTTACAGTCATTCAAAGGCAGGCTGACGTTGAATCTACCAATATCTCTACCAGAAAGTAAACGGGCTGTACTCGATCAGTTGGTCGGCGCGCTCTCTCAGACGCCGGGAATCGAATCCGTTGTCCTCGGAGGATCCTATGCGCGCGGGACGGCGCGCGAAGCATCGGACCTCGATATCGGCCTGTGCTATTTTGAGGATGCGCCATTTGCAATCGCCGCTGTCCGGCGCATTGCCGATGCCGTCTCGGTTCATGGCAACCCGGTCGTAACGGACTTTTATGAGTGGGGAGCGTGGGTCAACGGCGGGGCGTGGATTCAAACTGCGGCCGGCAAGGTGGACTTCCTCTACCGCAATCTCGACCAGGTCGAGCGCACGATCGAGGAGGCCAGCCAGGGCATCCTGCGTCATGACTATCTGCAGCAGCCGCCCTTCGGCTTTTTCAGCGTCATTTACCTGGCTGAGACCCACATCTGCAACCCGTTATACGACCCGGCCGGTCATATCGCGCGCCTCAAGCGCCGCGTCGAACTGTACCCGCCAAAGTTAAAAGCAGGGATTGTGCAAGAAATGCTGTGGATCGCCGAGTTCACATTAATGTCCGCGCGCAACTACGCTGCTGCTTCAGACGTCTATAACACCATCGGCTGCCTGACGCGCGTCGCGTCCGTTCTGACCCAGGTCTTGTTTGCGTTGAACGAGCGTTATTTCATCAGCGACAAAAAGGCACTGGATGAGATTGCGTTGTTTGAGTGTGTCCCGCTTCGATACACTGCCCAGATACGCGCGATCCTGGCGTATCCGGGCGCAACATCCGAGGAGTTGAGCTACACCGTCTCAGCTCTTGCATCTGTGTGGCAGAGTGTTGTGGCACTGCCTGGCACAGAATACCAATCCAAGGTGTAGTCATCACACTACCGCAGGGTCTCCGTCAGCGCCTGCAGTTGCGCATCGCTAAGTTCGCTGCTGAACTGCGCCAGGCGAGTCTGTCCGTTGAGCAATTCTGGCAGCGCGCGATCGATACGGTGCTTTACATTGGTATCGAGCCGGAAGGCGCGTAAGAGCTTGCGGCAGGCGTCGGGGCGGTGGTCGGTTTGCGAGAGCAATTCTCCGGTCTTTACACTGATGACAAGCGCCAGTTCGTCGCCCGGTGCGAGGACAATCTCGCCGATAGTGAGTGAATCCGCGGCTTCATCGTGCGCGACAGACACTTCACGGGGCTGACCGTTGACGCGCACCGACGCCTCGTCCGGGCGGCACACACCACGGATGACCAGCCGGTAGCGCCGTTCGGCAGGGATGACCGAGGCGTCGCCCTGGGCAGGCGCGATATGAAACTGAAGTTGTCCCGGACGCCAGGTTTGCTCCATGCGCGTGACGCAACTCACGCCGCGCTTGTAAGCCTGGCTTTCGCCGTCGTCCTCATAGAGTTCAAAGGTATTGTCGGCGCCGGGGAAAATGACCACCGTCAACTCATCCGGCAGAGCGACGCCAAACTGACCGCTCATTGGCGCGAGCGGCACGATCGCACCAGCGCGCGCCAGCACGGGGATGTCGCTCAGACCGCCGTAGAACGTGCGCCAGTCGCCGCCGTGATAGCGCTTACCGCTGAAGAAATCGAACCATTCGCCCTCAGGCAACCACATCGGTTGACGGCTCAGGCGCGTCTCGGGGTCGCGTGGTGTGATATAAGGCGCCGCGATCAGCTCGCTGCCGAAGTAGTACTCGTCCGGACAATGGTAGGCGTCCTCCTCCCCGGCGTGCAGGTAGTACATCGGCATGACGAGAGGGCGGCTTTCGAAGGCGCAGCGCCATGTCATGGTGTATAGATACGGGATCAGCGCGTGGCGCAGTTGCATCGCTTCGCGCGTGACCGCCAGCACCTCTGGGCCATGCCCCCATGGGCGCCGATCGTGGTACGGGTTGGCGGTGCTGTGCAAGCGCAGAATCGGGCTGAAGACCCCCAACTGAACCCAGCGGGTGTACAGCTCCGGGTCCTCGACACCTTGCATATGTCCGCCGATGTCGTGGCTCCACCACGGGTAGACCACATTCGACGCCGTGGCGGTGAAGCGCGGCTGGAACGCAAGCGATTTCCAACTCACCACCGAGTCGCCCGAGAAGCCGATGGCGTAACGGCTGCCCAGCCCCGGCCAGCGTGAGAAGATGAAGGGTCGTTTCTCAGGGGTTCGCCCCAGATCATGGAAGTGCAGGTGGTTGAGCCAGAATAGAGGGTCGAGTCCAGCCAACTCCGGGCGGGCTGTATGCGCCACCTTCACCCCTTGCTGCCAGTCCATCCACCAGAAATCGACGCCCAGCGCCTCCATCGGGTGATGCAGAACGTCGAAGTAAGCCGCGGTGAAGTGCGGGTCGGCGATGTCAAAAGGCACCGGCGCCCGGCTTGCCGGGTCGATGCCCATGCGCCGCGCCATCTCCGGGTATTGTGCTTCATGCGGGTGCACGCCCTCGGCCGGGTGCAGGTTGAGCGCCACTTTTAACCCTTGCGCATGCAGCCACTTCAATGCGTCAGGCGGGTCGGGGAACAGAGTCCGGTTCCAGGTGTAGCCGGTCCAGCCGGTTGATTCGTTGCCAGTCTGGGTGATGTGCCAGTCCATGTCGATGATGGATACCGACAGCGGCACATCGTGGGTCTGAAAGTCGCGGATGAGCTGCATGAATTCGGCTTGGCTATACGCCCAGTAACGCGACCACCAGTTTCCGAGCGCCCAGCGCGGGATCAGCGGGACCGACCCGCCGATGCGGCAGAAATCCCGCAGGCAGTCGAGGTAGGCTTGTCCGTAGCCGAAGAAATACAAATCCAGGTTGTCCGGCGCCGCGCGCGGCGCCAGCCAGCCGTCAGCGTCGAAGACCAGGCCGGCCGAATCATCCACGAGCGACCAACCAGAGCGCGACAGCAGCCCCTGACTCAACCTCGTCCGTCCGTCGACTTCGTCGAGCGTGCGGGCAGTGCCACCCAGGTTGGCGCGGTCACGGTCGTCAAAGTGCCAGACGGCGCCACTGTCGCGCAATTCGATAGTCAGGCTGTGGCAGCTGAAACCCTTTAGGGTGACCTGGTAACGCAAGTGCAGGTGCTCCGTTTCGATGTCGATCTGATCTTCCGTCTGCGTGACCTTGAACGGCGGCACAGGCTGGCAACGGCGCCAGAAGACCTGACTGGCGCGATCCTCGAAGACATTCTGAGTCGCGCTGTGCTCCATGCGGATGAGGCGCGAGGTCAATACCGTGAAGCGCGCGCTTGGCCCGCGGACGATGGCGGCGGGGTCGGCGCGCGGCTGTGCGTCGATGGGATAGCTAGCCGGGTTTTTGTTAGTCATTACTACTAAACTCCTCATGTTGCTCATACAATTCTAAAGCAATGAACATGAAAAGAAACCGACTCGTTTTACTTAGCGTGGCGCGGCCGCTTATGTTGTTTATGGGCTGGCACTGAAGGTGCAGCAGGTAGTGCAGTTGGCGGCAGTGAAACAGAGTAGTGAGAATCGCCGATAATTGGCGTCCAATGACTAGCACAATTGCGACATTGGACTCTCTACTGATGCCAAAAGCTTCGTCGTAGTACTTGACGACAAGGTCCGTCTCCTGCAAGCCATACATGAGCGCCACCTTTAAAATAAGTTTCAGGTAAACTCTAGCGTAAGATGAAATGAACTGGCTTCACACGTGTAATGGAGTGGATTTTTATGACTCAAGATTGGATTAATGCGGATGAAAAGGACGAATACCTCGGCGACTATCTGTTCGATCTGAACGGTTATATCGTCCTGAAAAACGCAATTGCGCCGGACGATCTCAAGGAAATGAACCAGTGGGCTGACGATCATTGGGATTATGTGGATTCACAGCGGCGCAGCCTAACGCAGGAATCCGGCGCCTGGATTGGCAATGTGGAGACGCATACTTACAGTGGTGCGGATGGCTGTAACTTTCAGAATATCGTCGAAGCCGGCCCGGTATTCCGGAGCTTGATCACCTATCCAACCTGGATAAAACGCTGCCGGCGCTGGATTAACCCGGACAATGGATTGTCGATCCACGAAAACTTCCTCAACGTCAGAGGATTGGGCGGGTATATCGGCATCCACAGCGGCGGCGCAACGCCAATCTGTTACATGACGTTTCGGCAAGCCAACACAGGTGAGTGGATGGTGGGGCAGATCAATATCATCATGGCGTTGCAGGACATTGGCCCGGGCGACGGTGCGACGACCGTCATTCCCGGCAGCCACAAATCGGCGTTGCGGCATCCCAAGCTGCTGGAAGAGGTCTATCGCAGTGACGCAGCCGCCGGTGAACAGATGGGTATGGTCGAGATGTATTTGAAGGCGGGCGATGTGCTCATGTTCACGGATTCGATTACGCATGGATCGGCAGCGCGCACCAATCCGGGCCATCGACGCATCGTGTTGTATCGCTATTCGCCGGCGTTGTTGCGCTCGCGTTTTGAATATGTGCCGAGTGAAGAACTGCTGTCCAGCCTGTCCGAAGAGCAACGCAGCATCATCCAGCCCATCCCGCCCCGGTTCGCGCCCGGCCAGGCGTATGGGCCGCTAGCCACTAGATCCTTACAGCCACGGTAAGCGTCAGTAAACGCATACACCCCCGAAATCTCGCGAGCACGCGAATTTCTATCGTTGCTACAATCAGCACAGGGTCATGCGCGGTGCAATGCAGCAACCTCGCTGGCCTTTGAGCACATCATATCCGTGGCGCGAAAACCACGCAGGAGTTACATCATGAAAAAAGCATTGATCGTATTTGGCGGATGGGATGGACACGAACCCGTCCAGGTATCGCAGTTGTGCGAAGCGGCGCTCAAGCGCAACGGCTTCGAGGTCGAAATGTCCGACACGCTTGACGCATTTCTCGACGGCGAGAAACTGAAGAAGCTCGATCTGATCGTGCCGGTCTGGACGATGGGCAGCATCAAGCGCGAGCAGCTCACCCCCGTTCTCGAAGCAGTGAAGAGCGGCGTAGGCATCGCGGGCTGTCACGGCGGCATGTGCGACGCCTTTCGCCAGGAGACCGAGTGGCAGTTCATGACGGGCGGGCAGTGGGTGGCGCATCCGCTGAACGACGGCCGCCTGTACACCGTCAATATCATCGACCAGAACCCGATCACGGCAGGGCTGGCGGACTTCGAGGTGCGCAGCGAGAAATACTACATGCACGTCGATCCCGCCATCCGCGTCATGGCAACGACGGCGTTTGAAGACTACGACGGCGCGGTCATGCCCGTGACCTGGACCAAGCTGTATGGCAAGGGGCGCGTGTTCTACACCTCGCTCGGCCACCATGCTGATATCCTCGCCATGCCGCAGTCGCTGCAGATGATGGAGCGCGGCATGCTCTGGGCCGCCGGCCAGTGGCAGACCGAAATCGGGCTGCCCTTTGCTAAGGCCTACGCGTTGTCTCTCGCTTAGGAAGATTCACCGCGAAGGCGCGAAGAACGCGAAAAGAAGAAAGAAGCAGAATAACCACCCCGCTGTGCGGGGTGGTTTCGTGTGTGGGTGTATTGTTAGTGAGCTAAAAGGAAAACAAACATGAATACTCAAATGGAAGGCAAGATCTGCATTGTGACGGGCGCAACCAACGGCATCGGCGAAGTGACCGCGCAGGCGCTCGCCAATATGGGCGCAACGGTCGTTGGCGTGGGGCGCAACCCCGCCAAGTGCACTGAGACGGCCAATCGCATCAAGAGCGCCACCGGCAACCCGGCTGTTGAATTTCTGGTCGCCGATCTCTCGCTCCAGTCGCACGTGCGCAACCTGGCCGAGGTGATCAAGCGCAAGTGCGCGCACATCGACGTGCTGGTGAACAATGCGGGTAGCTTCTACGCCACGCATCAGATCACTGGCGAAGGCATCGAGATGACCTGGGCGCTCAACCACCTGAACTACTTCCTGCTCACCAACCTGCTGTTGGACGTGATCAAGGCCAGCGCGCCTGCGCGCATCGTCAACGTCTCGTCCGGCGCACACACTGGCGCGCGCGAGATAAACTTCGCCGACACCGGTTTTGCGACTGGGTACTCCGGCTGGTCGGCGTACAGTCATTCCAAACTGGCGAACGTGCTGTTCACCTTCGAACTGGCGCGCCGTCTGGAAGGCTCCGGAGTCACCGCAAACGTTTTACACCCCGGGTTCGTGGCGACCGGCTTCGGCGCCAATAACGGCGGGTTGTTGGGCGTCGGAATGAAAGTGGCGCAACGCATCATGGCGCGCTCGCCGGAGAAGGGCGCCGAGACAAACATTTACCTGGCGTCGTCGCCCGAAGTCGAAGGCGTGACGGGCAAATACTTCACCGACAAGCACGAGCTAAAGGCGTCGCCGGCAGCCTATGACCTGGAAGCCGCAAAACGCCTGTGGGCGCTCAGCGAAGAGCAGACGAAAATCACACAATCTGCTTAAACGGCTTCAATTCCCACGGCAGCCCTGCCACCATCAGAAGAACTCGATCCGCCGCCCTGGCTAAGCGCTGGTTTGCTATGCCCAGGGCGTCGCGATAGAAACGACCGAGGCGGTAGGCTGGCACGATGCCCATGCCTACTTCGTTGCTCACAACAATCCAAATAGACTGGCTTGACTTGAGCAATTCGATGAATGCGTCGATCTCCCCTGCCACTGCCTGATTAACCTGCGCCTGCGGGGCGTCTTCGGGCAACGACAGCAGGACGTTGCTGGTTAACAGCGTGATGCAGTCCACCACTACTGTGCCGGCCAGCGGCGCCGTCCGCATCGTTGCAGCGAGTTGAAGCGGCGCCTCCAGTGTGCGCCACGACAACGGGCGGCTATGCTGATGGGCGGTGATGCGCTCGCGCATTTCGTCGTCGAAAGCCTGCGCAGTTGCCACAAAGAGGACGTCATCGCCCCCGCGCGCGCGCGCCATTTGTTCCGCAAGCGTGCTCTTGCCGCTGCGCGCGCCGCCCAGAATGAGGATCAATTCAGCCACGTCCCACCCTCTTCACGGATTCCAGTAGCGTGGCGCGACTATCGAAGAAGTCGCTTGTGGAAAACACCTCCAGCGTCAGCACACCTGTGTAATTCCTGAGCCGTTCGATCACCGGGTCAAGTTGTTCTGCGGTCATGAGCGCCAGGCTCTGATGGTCGCGCTCGCCTAAACCGTGCAGATGCATCACCCGCGTGCGTGGCAGCCAGTCGTCCAGGACGGTGAGCGGATCACGCCCCATCTTCCACAGATGGCCGATGTCAGTAGTGCGGCTGATGGGCAGCGCCTTCAAAACAGGTTCAAGCAGCGTTGGGTCCCACGCCTCCACGTTCTCCACCGCAAGCAACTCCGGCTGCTGGACCCATGTGATGACCCGCTCCAACGCGCTTAAGGAGCGCCCCACCCAGCCAGGCGTCATGGCGTCCGAACCATCGAGGTGGAACACATATGCGTAGGGCGCCAGTGGCAGCGTCGTCTTGATCACGCGCTCCGCTTTCTGCAACGAGGCATGCTGGGTTGTTCCATTGGCGCCAAGTCGAAGGTCGAGCGGCAGGTGTGCGGTATATGTCAGGTGGTGCGCAGTCGCCAGATCTATCAATGCCGCTATCGTCTTGTCGTCGGGCAGATTGTTCGGCCCATCGTCCACCTCAAACAGCACCAGTTCGATATCATCTACATCGCCGGCCTGCGCCAGTCTCTGGACATTTGGCAATATGTCGTCGGGATATACGTACGACGTGCTGCCGAGGCGGAATGTTGTATCAAAGTGTTTTATACGAGTAGGATCAGACATACCAGCTCCACGAGTTCACAAATTGCGCCATAGGTGTCTCCGGTCAGGCCGCCGCCCAACCGTTTAGACGCCCAGCGCCCGAAGAGAAGCATTACGACAAACGAGGCGGCCAATGCAACCACACCTCTCCAGCCAAGCGCCAGAGCGGCGGCAAGCGGAATCACAGTCGCGATGATGAGCTGCGCGCGCCCAAGGCGGTTGCGGAAGTACGCGCCTATCCCGCCAGGTCGCGCGTTGGGGAATAGCGCGACGGCGAGCGTCATTGCCCAGCGCCCCGCGATCGGCGGTAATAAAAGCATTGGGAATGCGACGTGGCCGATCGTTACCCATTTACCGAGCAGCAATAGCACCACACCGATCACAGCCCACGACCCGGCGCGCGGGTCCTTCATGATCTCCAGACGCCGTTCGGGGCCGACTGTTGCCAGCAGTCCATCGCACGAGTCCGCAAAGCCATCCAGATGCAGCCCGCCAGACAGGACAACCCAAACGGCAAGCGTGAG
The DNA here is from genome assembly GCA_903921365.1 of uncultured bacterium. Lineage (GTDB taxonomy): Bacteria > Chloroflexota > Anaerolineae > J036 > Brachytrichaceae > CAIXPS01. The sequence continues at coordinate 11,808 of CAIXPS010000274.1, forward strand.
GAAAGCTGTCAAATCCGGCGGGAGAAAACGGATCGCTGCAACGAGGCTCGCCAACAGCCCTATCATCAGTCCCACGAACGGAAAGAAGCTGAACGCGTAACCCGGCGCCCGGTCGCCCTTTGGCTTAAGCCAGGCCACAGGGAGCACGGTCAGAAATGAAAACGCATTCGCCAGGTCGCTCAGCATCACTCATCCTTGCTCACTCCGACCCAGTCGAAGGCGGCTATCTCGTGCAACATATTCGGCGTTCCGGCAAGTTCAATCAAAGAAGCCGGGCGCGCCGCCGCATCCTGTTGCGCATGGGTGCTGACGGGCGGGATCGCAAGTGAAAGCATCGTTGTGATCAAGTTGTATGGCCCCTTGCCATCTGTAAAATCGATGCAAGAGAATACCACGCAGATAATGGCATGTCAAGGCGCTTGACATCGCGGGGTATACCGCAGATTCGTGGGTAACTTTTCGGCGACTGGGGGAGAATAGGAGAACGGAGGGTTGACAAGCATGGGAAAGGCAGTAAAGAGTCGAGTACAAAGGCGTGAGGAGTTCATAACGCGAGCGGCAGCGATGTATG
>CAIXPS010000275.1 GCA_903921365.1 uncultured bacterium
GCGAACTACATAGCGATCGCTTTGAAATCGCCTGGAAGTCGGTGCCCTATGCCTAGTCCACGAATCTGCGGTATACCCGCCTGCTCTTCAGCGGCGGTGTGAACTGTTACGGTACTGGGCATATTCCGGCGCATGCTACACTGTGATCATTGTGCACTCTGTGCATTTGGGATGAGCGAAGGAGGGATTGTGGTGTTGGATCGTGAAGAACTGCTTTCGTCAGGGTATGTGATTGTCAAGGACGTATTGGATCAACCGCTGCTCGATGAGTTGCGCCGCGTGACGGACGGGCTGCTGGCGCAGCAATCGGCCGAGGACGCCGAACGCTACAAGTATCAGGGCAGCAACATCTCCGCCGCATATCAAGACCCGGTTTTCGCGCGACTTTTTGCGCTGCCTAAGGCGTTGGATGCACTTCGCGCGCTCGGGTTCACATCGCCAAAGTGGTGGAGCACCTTTCTGCTCAGCAAGCCCCCGCATGCGCCACCGTTGTACTGGCATCAGGATTGGTGGGCGTGGGACGACCCGATCAGCGCCAGCCCGGTTCCAGCACAGGTGTTCCTGATGTACTACCTCACCGACACAAACCCGATCAACGGCTGCCTGCGCGTGATCCCCGGCACGCACTACCAGCGCAACCCGCTCCACGAGCTGCTCCCGGCGGCGCACACGCGCGAGACGTACGAGGCGAACCCAAACTCGGTGATCTTCTCCAAACGTCCCGATGAGATCGATGTGCCGGTGACGGCCGGCGATCTGTTGATCGGCGACGCGCGCATCCTGCACGCAGCGCACGCCAACCAGACCGACCGCCACCGCTCGTTGCTGACGCTATGGTATTTTCCTGACTATGACCTCCTGCCCGATTCGATCAAAGCCTACGCGGGGCGCAAGAAACCGCTCGAATTGCCCGACTGGTGGGCCGGCGACGAAGGCCGGTTAATGGAACCGCTGATCCCGTTCTACTCCGGCGACGCCGCGCCGGCAGTTTGGAACCGCGTGCCGCGTTGGGAAGAGTAGAGCGGGGAGAAGAGGTGAGAAGGAGCGGAGGATCGGGGGAACGGAGGAGAAACTGAGTCCACGTTTTTCCCCTGACCCCCCGTCTTTTCAGGTTCCGGTGCTCTGGTAGTGACGCAAACCGTAGTTCCAGAACAGTGTGGCGGCAAGAAGGGTGGCGGCTCCCGCGACTGGCGCCAGGAACGCGGCAAAGGGCGGGAGTCCAAGCGGATCGGACTTGTCCAGGAAGTACAGCGCTGGCGCATAGTTCAGGAAGATCGCCGGGATGACGAAGGTGAAGAACCGGCGCATCCAGTCCGGGTAGATGTGCATGGGATAAGCCATCATCTCGCTGCCGCCATAGGTGAAGATATTGACCACCTCGATCGACTCGACCGTCCAGAACGTGATTGTCGCGCCCACCATAAATAACCCGCCGAAGAAACACACCAGGCTCGTAAGCACGACCGGCATGTACAACAGTTTGAGCAGCGTCCAGTGAATATTCAGGTTCGTGGCGGCGAAGAATAGCACCGCCAGCCCCTGCGCGATGCGCCCCAACCGCCGGATGACGAACTGCGAACCAAATACCTGTAACGTGACGCCGATCGGGCGAAGTAACAACTGGTCGAACGCGCCCAGGCGCACATAGCGACCGAAGTTGCCGGGGTCAAAGCCGCTGAAGAGCATGTCCATGATGCCAAAGGCGGTTTCAACCATGCCGTAGAGAAAGGCGACCTCGGCCAGCGACCACCCGCCGATGCCCTCGAAGCGTTGCAGGATCAGCGCCAGCGAAAGGAACGAAATGCCGTTCATAAAGCCGGCGGCCAATGTGTCGAGTAAAAACGAGGCGCGATATTGCAACTGCGAACGAATCTGCACAAGTATCAGGCGACGGTAAATATCGAGTGTGTAGCGCATAGTTAGCCGCCCTGGATCACCAGCCGCCGCACGCCGGCGCGCATGACGAGCTGTGCGACGACAATGAGAATCACCAGCCAGATGGCCTGGGTCAGCAACGCCTGCGCCAGCGCTGGTCCGCTCACGCCGCCCAGATATACCTCGATCACGGTGTTCACCATCGCCGGGAAGGGGGTCAGGTTGCACAACGAGACAAACCAGTCCGGGAAGAAGCGCAGGGGCCACAAAAAACCCGACAGGAACATCGTTACGCCGAAGGCCATGCGCCCGATGCCGCGCGCCTCTGGCGACCAGAATGCTGCAAGGTTCACAAGAAAGCGCCAGGCGAAACTGACCGCCCATGCCAGCACGAGTGCGACGAGTAACGCCAGCCACTGCACAATAGTCGTTGGAGCCGTGATGCGGAACAGTGCGGCATATCCAACCATCAGAACCAGCCCGCGCAAGACGAAGTTGCTCACTGAACGACCTAAGTCGCGCGCCATCCACATGCCAAAGTAGCTGTACGGTTTGAGCAGGTCGGCCGCGATCTCACCGCTACTCACCGACTCCATAATCTCATAAGAACCAAACAGGTTCAGACAGGCGATGATGGCCTGACTGACGCCGGTGAAGGTGATCGCTGCCTGCAGCGAAAGACCGCTTACGTCCGGGCGCGCGCCGTACAACGCGACCATGACCGCGGCGCGCAGCAGGCCGAAGAACAGATTCGTCAACAACCCGGCAATGGTTGCGGCGCGATACGTGACCGCGCGCTGGAACGAGCGCTTGAAAAGTTCAAAGAACAGGCGCATGGCGGCGGCTGGACAGATAAGCGCTAAGAGCGATATCGCTCCCATGTGAACGTATTCACAACCTCAAATTCATGATCGAGCGATCCATATTCTGCCTCCGCCCAGGCGCTTACTTCGGCTACGGTGGCCGGGATGAGTTCGTCGGGAACCTGCCATGTTTGCGACCAGATGCGATTTTCGATGTCGTCAATCACGCGCCGGACAGTGTGACGCGTGGGCCACTCGGCAGCAACCGCTTCGCGCTCGTCGCGGTGCATGCCGCTGGCGATGATGGCTGCTTTGACGAAGTCCACCTTGTTAGCTGCCGGGTGATCCATGGCGTAGCCGCGCGCAGCGACGAAGGCCTCCCACTGCTTGCGCACGCGCCGATACGGGGTGTCCTCGCCAGAGTCATTGTTGCCTATCAGAATGACGCCGTGCGAGGTCAGCACGCGCCGGGCCTCATCTAGCGCGGACTGCCAGGCTGGGATGAGGTGGAAGACATGCACGGCAACGAGCGCGTCAAACACGCCATCCTGCAATGGGATGCGGGTGGCGTCGGCCTGCATCAACATCGGCTCTGGCGCGCCAGCTGGCAACGTTTCGATCAGCCGGCGCATCATGCCAAGCGACAAATCGATGCCGGTGACGCGCAACCCACTCGCCAGCAGCGGCTTCGCGATGCGCCCGGTGCCAACGCCAATCTCAAGCACGCGCGCGCCTGCGCCGAGTAGATCGGCAGCGCAATCGCCCACTCGTCGGGCGACATCGGCAGGCAGGCCGCGCGTGTCATCATAAAAGCTAGCGGCGCGATCAAACGAAATAGAGTGTGGTTGCATACTGACTCCAAATATCCAACATCCAACTGTTCCAGGCGCAGTTGCACTGCGCCGCTGTGGCACGCCCGGCAGTTGCACTGTCGGGCGAACAAAGACAGACTGTTCAGCAATACATGCAGGCGTGAAGGGACTATCATACACTGCGCGAATACGCCCTCGCGTGGTATACTCCAAAAATATATGAGCAGCAACTTGACTTTCCTGGTCTTCGTGGTATTGAAGTCGATGCGCATGCCCGGCGTCATCTAACGCGCGGGCCAATGTGCTGCTGCTCTGTGCTTCTCAGCATTTGGTTGATCGATTATCTACCGCTCGCGCAAACGCCGGGCGGTTTTTTTGTTGCTGACGACAGGCGCAATAACGGGCGGTCGAACATCGGAATAGCCGATCGCTCAGCAAGTAGATCGCCCTGTCGCAATGACTGAATGGATAGAGCGTTTGAGCGGTAAAAGGGATTAGTAAAAAATGACATCTGAAAATATTCTCGTCTGCGTCGCCTGGCCCTACGCCAACGGCGACCTGCACGTCGGACACGTAGCGGGCGCGTATCTGCCCGCGGACATCTTCGCGCGGTATCACCGGTTGAAGGGCAATCGCGTCGTCATGGTCAGCGGCAGCGACTCGCACGGCACCCCGATTGTGGTGCGCGCCGACAAGGAAGGGAAGACGCCGCGCGAGGTGTTCGAGTACTACCACGGGCGCTTCCTGGTGACCCAGAAGAACCTGGGCGTGAGTTACGACCTTTTCACGCACACCGACACGCAAAACCACCGCAGCATCGGCCAGCAAATGTTCACGCGCCTGCTCGAAAATGAATATCTGTATCAGGCGCGCCAGAAGCAACTGTACTCCGAAACACAGAGCAAGTTCCTGCCCGACCGTCTGGTCGAAGGCACGTGCCCGATCTGCGGGTACGACAAGGCGCGCGGCGACCAGTGTGACCACTGTGGCAACCTGCTGGATGGCACGCAGTTGATCAACCCGCGCAGCCGCATCGACGGCAGCACGCCAGTCGTGCGCGAATCGGAGCACTACTTTTTCGATCTGCCCGAGTTGCGGGAAAAGCTGGTGGCCTATCTGGCGGACAAGGACAGTTACTGGCGCAGCACTGTCCTGGACTTCTCGCGCAACTACGCGTCCACGGCTGAACCGCGCGCCTTTACGCGCGACCTGACGTGGGGCATCCCGATCCCCGTGCCAAACTCGGAGGGCAAGTGCATCTACGTATGGTATGAGGCGTTGCTGGGTTACCTGACCGCGACGGTTGAGTGGGCCGCGATCACGGGCCAGCCCGACGAGTGGAAGAAGTTCTGGTACGAGAGCGACGTCAAGATATACAACTTTATCGGCAAGGATAACATCCTGTTCCATACGGTATTGTGGCAGGCTGTCCTGCTCGGTATGGGACGGCTCGGACAGCCGTGGGACGGCGCCGACGTGAATAAGGTTTTCAACCTGCCCTTCGACGTGCCGGCCAACCAGTACCTGAATATGGGCGGACAGAAGTTCTCGAAGAGTCTGGGTGTATCGGTAGACGCGCTCGACCTGACGACCAAGTACGGGCCTGACCCGGTGCGTTTCTACCTCACAAGCATTATGCCTGAGGCGAAAGACGCTGACTGGAACTGGACCGATTTCGTGCAGCGCAACAACAGTGAACTGCTGGCGAAATGGGGCAACCTGGTGCAGCGCACGCTGTCACAGATATGGAAGAATTTTGATCAGCGCATCCCGACGCCGGGCGATCTGACCGATGCCGACAAGGCGTTGATCGCGCAAAGCGAGGCCGCCTTCGACAGCATCGGCGCGGCAATTACTGCTGTGCACCTGCGCGATGCGTTGAGCGGGGCGGTTGAACTAGCCACCGCCACGAATCAGTACCTCGATCACGAAGCGCCATGGAAGACGATCAAGGTCGACAAAGCGCGCGCCGGGACGCAACTATACGTGGCCGCGCGCATCATCGATTCGCTATCGGTTCTGCTGTCGCCGTTCATCCCGTTCACCTGCGAAGCTGTGCACAGGCAACTCGGCTTTGCCACGTCACTGTATGGAACGCAGTACACCGAAAACGTTGGCGCTGCTGGCGACAAGCACGACGTCTTACTATACGACGCCGCCAGCGGTCATGGCGAGTGGAAGCCAAGCTCACTGCAGCCGGGGCAGGTGCTCGGCGGCGAACCCAAGGGACTGGTGGCAAAGATAGAGTTGGAGAAGAAAGAGTAGGGATCGGAGATTGGAGATTGAGGTTCACGGAACGCGCTCGCGGAGGCCGAGGCTTCAGCCGGAAAACGCCATCGACCGGCGCGTTTCGTGAGCAACCATTCGCATCACGCCTGACATCATATCCCAGCTTAAGCTTCAACTTCCCGCGTTGCCTGGGGCCGAGGCTTTAGCCGGATTTCCCATCAGCCGGCGCAATGCGAAACGGGAAGGTGAGTTGTCGACTCATAGGGCTGCCATCAGCCGCAATCATAGACAGTTTTGCCATAAACTCGCACTGGCACGATACCGAATGATGGCTTACTCAGCGCCGTGATTACCTAATGGCTGTTTAAGTCGGCATATGAAATTGCGGCGACGCCTCTAACTCATGCGGCAGTGGCATTTCTGAAACGGCATGAGGGTGTGGACGCCTATGATCGTAACACGCGTTTCAACCTCCTGCTCATCAGAAATGATCCCGAATAGCGCACCTTGCGCCGTGCAGGCGCTAAATGCAGATTGAATGTCTCCTGCGTGATGAACTGGACGCGAAATGTGTCACGGGGTAGCGCCAAGTATCTTCAATACCTCGTCGAGGTTAAGATGTGCCCGCACTGTTTCCGCAAGCCGATCGTATTCTGCGTTGCGATCAAACCGCGCCGGAGCGGTCGCTCGCGTCCAACCTTTGCGCGCCGCTAGATTCACCAGCAGCACGTGGCGCAGGGTGTCGTTCTCGAACAAGCCATGAAAATAGGTTCCGGCGATCATCCCATCATCGCTCACTGCACCGTCGTCATCAGCTGCATCTTCCTCACCGCGGGCCACGACACGGAGTAACAGCGTACTGCGCGTTTGCGGTAGCACTGATGTCTGCCCCATATGGATCTCATAGCCCGTCACATCGAGCCCGCGCGCGTTTGCAAAGAGACCACACTCGGCCTGGATGTGGCCGCGCGCACGTGTTGTCTGCTTTTCCGCCGTAAAAGTTGTCGTGACCGGCAGCAGGCCTAATCCTTTCACTTCAAGTTCATCCGATTCGACGCCGGACGGATCATAGATGGTTTCCCCAAGCATCTGGTAACCGCCGCAAATCCCCAACACTGGCACACCGGTGTGCGCCAGTTCGACAATGTGGCTTGTCAGGCCGCGCTCGCGCAGGTAACGCAGGTCGGCGGTCGTCGTTTTGGTCCCGGGCAGTATGAGCAAATCCGGCAGGCCTATATCCTCCACACGGTCGACAAACCGCACTGTCACATCGGCTTCTGCGCGGAGCGGATCGAAGTCGTCAAAATTGCTTATGTGTGGCAGGCGTATGACCGCTATGTCGATGCCGGAGGCCGATTGTGAAACACGATTGGCGTTATCCAGCGCCACTGAGTCCTCATCGGCAATCCGGAGATCGCGGACGAACGGCACCACTCCGAGCACCCTTATACCGCTGTGCGCTTCGAGAATTTTCACGCCGTCATCGAACAAGCGCGCGTCTCCGCGGAACTTGTTTACGATCAGACCTCGCACAAGTGCACGCTCATGTTCCTCCAGAAGCCAGTAGGTGCCAAGGAGCTGCGCGAATATCCCGCCGCGATCAATATCGCCCACCAATAGCACGGGCGCCTGAGCATATTCAGCAACCGCCATGTTAACGATATCACCGCGGCGCAGGTTCAATTCGGCGGGACTACCGGCGCCCTCGATGATGACCAGGTCATACTGACTTCGCAGCGAATCCAATGCATGCGTCACGATACCCCACAACTCACTACGCCGGCTCATGTATTCGCCCGCCGCAAGGCGCGCCCACGGTTTCCCGAGTACGACGATCTGGGCGAACGAATCGGCTTCAGGTTTGATGAGGACCGGATTCATCTCGACCGTCACATCGACACCAGCAGCATCGGCTTGCATCGCCTGCGCACGCCCGACTTCACGTCCATCATGCGTCGCGAATGAGTTCAACGCCATGTTCTGTGCCTTAAAAGGCGCCACACGCCAGCCATCCTGTCTGAAAATGCGGCAGAGCGCAGCGACCATCAGGCTCTTGCCGACAGACGACATGGCACCCTGAACCATAAGGACTTTTGCCGTCATCATCTCCTCCTTGCCCGAAGGTGCGACGTGTCGTTCAGGCGAGTCAAGACTGCGCCTGCTGGAGACACGAACACCTCAGATACAGACCCGCTGGCAAACGCCAGTTTCCAATACGCGTGAAGTTCGATCCCCAGCCAGCTACATGTCAACGCCCTGAGGCAAGCACCATGGGTGACGAGTAGTACACATTTATCTATTTCTGAATGTCGTGCTGTAATCTCTCGAAATGCTTCCATAACGCGCACTTGCACTTGCCGCAGTGTCTCACCACCGGCTGGTGGCTGATCGATTGCGTAACATGGAAGTGGGTCTGATATGTTAAAGTGACGACGGCGTACTTCTTCATACGTTAATCCTTGCCACTCGCCCATCCTTATCTCGCGCAGCCGAGGCTCCAGGTTGACGGCTTTACCAAGTCTGGTTGCGATTATCTCTGCTGTCTCTTGCGCACGGATCAAATCGCTGCTGTATATTGCGGCGACTGCCTCGCCAGTAAGTCGCTCTGCCAGGTACTCCGATTCGACTTGACCTTGCGCGCTAAGGGGCACGTCTTGATGGCCTTGATATCGCGCCTGAACGTTCCAGGTCGTCGCACCGTGCCGAACGAGCAGGAGCCTCATGATCCTGCCTGTCGCAATGCCGCCAGCCCTGACACCAGTTGCGCATTCTCCTCCGGCTTGCGAGTGGCAATCCGCACGAATGCCGGCAGCCCGAAGGAACTGCAATCCCTCACCGCCATTCCACGCTGCACGAGTGCGGCGCAAAAGGCGCTGGCAGCACCGACTTCGATGAGGGAGAAATGGACCGATGTGGGCATAACGCGCCAGCCTCCCTGCGCAAGGGCCGCCCTCAAAGCCGCCGAGGCCTGGGCGATCTCCACCAGTGTTGCCAGCAGGTAATCCTCGTCACGCAGTGCGACGATGGCTGCGGTCTGGGCGAAGGCGTTCACACTCCACGGCGGCTGGACTTTTTCAAGCGCCTCAATGACTCCCGGCGCACCCATGGCGTACCCTACGCGCAAGCCAGTGAGCGCATAGTCCTTCGTCAGAGAGCGCAGTATGAGCAAATTCCCGTGCGCGAGTAACCCGCGCGAATCCCACGCCCCGGTAGTGAAGCGCACGAACGCTTCGTCCAGGATAAGCAGTGAATCAGGACAGCCGCGCAGCAGCGCCTCAACCGCCTCGCATGGCAGATAAACGCCGGTCGGGTTGTTGGGATTGCACAGGAAAATGAGGCGCGGACGTGTTTCACGCGCTAAGCTGAGCAGCGCTTCCATATCTGCCTCGAAGTTTGCCTCAGCACTTGCGCGATACGTGACAACCTCACTACCCATGATGCTCGTGGCCGCTGCATACTCACCGAAGGTGGGCGTGACGATGAGCACGCGGTCGCTGGCACACAGGAAAGCGACTGCGATGTGGTAGATCAACTCGACCGAACCGTTGCCAACGAGGACTTCTCGCGCATCGAGGCCATGAGCCTGCGCCAACACCTTGCGCAACGGCGTCGCGCGCGGGTCGGGGTGTTGCCCTATGGCTACGCTGTGCAGCGCTTCCCACACTCGTGGTGATGGGCCAAATGGGTTGACGTTGGAGCTGAAATCGAGCAGGTTCGGCGGTCGCGTGCTGCTAAAACCGCCGTGGAGAACCGCGGCAACGCGGTCGATTTGCTGGCGTGGGCGAATGGTATTCATCTCGAACCTCCCCATCTGCGCCGCCCGAACTCAACCAGGACATTGAGCCCGAGTGCCAGGCCCAGCGCGAGTGAGACGATCCGCGCTGCGCGGTGGATGTCGAAGGGTTGCGGCGGGCGGCCATTTTCGTTCAGGCGGTAGTGACCGACCTTTTCCAGCCGCACGCCGAGTGCGCCCGCCATTGCACTCATCGGGTGGCCGGCGTTCGGACTGGCGGTGCGCGCGTGGTCGCTTTGCAGTATGTGCCACGCTCGGCGCGGGTCTGCCCCGGCCAGCCGTGAGACGGCAACGATGAGCAGCGCCGTGACGCGCGACGGGATCACGTTCAGCACGTCATCAAGCCGGGCTGCTATCTTGCCCAGGTACTCGTATCGTCCGTGGTAACCGATCATCGCATCCATCGTGTTCACAGCACGGTAGACGAACGCGCCGGGCAAGCCGAAGATCTGGTAATAAATAAGGGGCGCGACGAACGAATCGCTCGCGTTCTCCGCCAGGGATTCAATTGCCGCGGCGGCCAGGAGAGATGCATCAAGCTGCGAGGTGTCGCGGCTCACCAATGCGCGCAGATCCGAACGCGCGGCGTCCGGCGCCTGCTCCTCCAGTTCGCGCCGCACCTTCTCGCCCGCGCCCACCAGGTCGCGCCAGGCAAACGCTACCTTGAACACCGTGGCGCCAATGAGGATTCCAGCCCAGCCGCGCCGGTGCGGTCCCAGCGCGCGTTCGAGCACTACGGTGGGCACGAGCGCGACGGCAATGCCGCTCGCAGCGATACAAGCACCAGCCACCAGTTCGCGGCGCGGATCACCGCGCGGGGCGCGACTCTCGAGAGCCTGCACGAAGCGCCCGAACCATGCGACGGGGTGAAGTGCATTCGGCGGCTCGCCTAATAGCCAGTCGAGCGTGACGGCCAGGAGCATGATGCGGGAACGCCTGGTCATCTCTGCCTCCCTTCGCTCATGGCACGCCGTGTGTCAGCACTCATGCGCTTTTCTCCGAAACGCCCGCCTCATCGAATGTGGCCATTTCATCAAGAACTTTGCACGCCGCGAGACACAACGAGATGCCCAACGCTGCGCCGGTACCCTCGCCCAGGCGCATGTTGAGATCGAGCAGCGGTTCGAGTCGCAGATGCTCCATCACCGCGCGGTGCCCGATTTCGACCGAGCGATGCGCCGCAACCAGATACGGTTGCGCGGCCGGCGCGATGCCGCAGGCGATCAACGCGGCTGCGCCAGAGATGAAC
>CAIXPS010000276.1 GCA_903921365.1 uncultured bacterium
ATGTACATGGGCAACCGTAAAGGATTGCCCCTACACCTCGACTAATGTACATGGGCAACCGTAAAGGATTGCCCCTACATCTCGATTAATGTACACGGGCAACCGTAAAGGATTGCCCCTACATCTCGATTAATGTACACGGGCAACCGTAAAGGATTGCCCCTACATCTCGGTTAATGTACATCCGGATGTGAATTGAGGCAAGCGCCGTGGTATCGGAAGCGGGGTTGGCGCGCTACGACTATGTCCCCCAAGTGGGGGGAACTCAAAGTCCCCAATGTGTGGATGACAGCAAAGTAGCAAAGGTCTACTATAAAGTAATGAGAAAGCTTAAAAATAGTTTCATTGTGACAACAATTGCGTTAGCCGTTTCCTTTGTGATGGGTCTCACCAGTCCAATCGCTGCGTTCGCGGCAGGTCCTACACCCGTCAATCTTAGAACAGCGAGTGGTTTTGTCATCCTCTCGAAATCGGGTGTCTCAACCACTGGCGTCACCAGAATTACCGGGAACATTGGAGTCAGTCCAATTGGCGCGACTGCCATCACGGGCTTTGGGTTGGTGCTGGATCGCTCGCGCACATTTTCGAGATCAGCGCTTGTGACTGGAAAAGTATATGCAGCCACCTATGCGCCTCCAACTCCTGCTAATCTGACCACGGCTGTAAGCGACATGCAAACCGCCTATACCGACGCCGCAGGACGGCCGGCTGGCGTCACTGAACTGGGCGCTGGAAACATCGGCGGGCTGACACTCGCCCCTGGCGTCTACAAATGGAGTTCTGGTGTGTCCATCCCAACCAACGTTACACTCCGGGGCGGCGAAAACGATGTCTGGATATTCCAGATTGCCGGGACACTGAAGATAAGCTCTGGCAAAATGGTCATTCTCAGAAGCGGCGCACAAGCCAAGAACATTTTCTGGCAAGTCGCTGGCGCAACAACGCTTGGAACGTACTCTACGTTCAATGGAAATATCCTGGACAAAACAAATATCGCTGTGCAAACTGGCGCAACGCTGAATGGCAGAGCACTGGCGCAGACCGCGGTTACATTAGACGCCAATACCGTTACTACTCCGTAACGAATTCCTTGCGATGATCTCGCACTGACATCAGAGCCGCACAGCGCTCAGTCGAAAGTGAGAGGTCATCGCCAAAATCAGTTTTTATATCTTGATGGGGCATGCGGATATCCGCATGCCCCATTCTTTTTTCACCCCTGCTCGACGGCGCGCGTCACTGGCCCGGTCGTGTTCCCGTCCGAGTTATTTGACCACAAAACAGGCCCTGTTGGCTGAGTCGGATGGAGATGCCCAGTCCATTAACCGCCTGCAATCAATTCGGCCGCACATTGCTCAAATAATTGGACTCCAACAATACTCAACGAATCACGGTAGGCAGCAACCCGTATTTCATAAGTGCTTCTACCGCGCCGATGTCGCACGCGTGATTCTGCGGACGGCTCTTGCCGCGCTGATCCTTTGCCGGACAGGTGTTGCCGCCGGCATCGATTGCCGGGCTACCGGGCAGGGGAATCGATGTGAGTGTGTAACCGCCGTTGTTCTGTAATGGGCCGAGAATTGGAGGTGTATTGCTGATATCCGTTGTGGCAGTGAACGAACACGTCGCATCGGAGTCCAGGTTATGGCCGATGGATTGCACGCTGCCGGAACAGTCGCCGCCTGTGGATTCCGCGATGATGGCGCCAGTCACCACCGCGGCGCCGACATTGACCACAAGCCCGCCGCCGGAGCCGCCAGTTGTGTTCCTGACGATCGTGTCGTAGTTGAGGAGCGCATCGCCATACCCCGCGTAAATCCCGCCGCCGCCGCCATCCGCATGATTTCCGGCGATCGTGCTTTGCGTGATCGTCAGCGCGCCCCGGTAGTAACCCATCTGGCTTGCGATGCCGCCGCCCCATCCTGTGGTCGTATTGCTGTAAATGGTGCTGGTGTTGATCAGCAGAATGCTCATCACGCTCGATATTCCGCCCCCATCCCCTGAGCCATGATTGCTATAAACAGAGCTGTTTGTCATGGTGAGTGCCGAGCTAAACATCCAGATACCGCTGCCATCGTATAACGTGTTGTTGTGAATGGCGCTGCCGTCAATCCACATCTGGACATGATCGGCGCGAATGCCGCCGCTGTTGTTGGAGATGGTGCTGCTGATCAGAACGAGCTGGCTCTGGGTATTGATGGAGATGCCGCCGCTAGAGTTGCTGTCAATCGTGCTGCTGATCAGCCTCATTTGTCCGCCATCGTAGTGAAATATGCCGCCGCCCGAATTCGCGGTGTTGCGTGCAACCAGCGTGTTAACCAATGTCACATACCCGCTGCTGAAGATACCGCCTCCGCCACCGGGACTGTTGCCCGGTGACAGCGTCGCTGCGTTATCGGTGATCGACGCGTTATTAACACTCAGCGAGCCATAAAAGTTATATAAGCCGCCACCGCGCAGCGCTGAGTTGTAAGCCACCAGGCCGCCCGTAACCGTCATGGCGCCGTAGTAGTTGAAAATCCCGCCGCCAGCGTCCCAACTACCCTGCGTCGTCGTATTAGTGAGGACGTTGCAATCGCTGATGAGGCTCAAGCCAGATACACCGCTGGCGCTGCCTTCCGAAACCATTCCGGGAATGACGTTGAACACGCCGCCTCCGAAATAGTATGCCGAGTTGCCCACCAGCGTGCTGCTGGTTAATGTCAGGATGCCTTGATTAAATACCGCGCCTCCGATTTTGATGGCGTTATTTCCACTGAAAATGGCGTTGATGATGATGAGTCTTCCGTCATTAAATATCCCGCCGCCAAATCCGGTGCCTGTGGCCTTGTTGTTTATGAACCGGACGCCGGTTACCGTCAATACGCCGGCATTCTGAATACCAGCGCCAGTGTCGGCGCTCCCGTTTGCGATCGTCAGGTTCTTGATTTGCGCCGGGATGTTATTTGCTACCGTGAAAACACGGCTCGCGTCGTTGCCGTTAATGGTTAATAAGTCCATGCCGCGCCCGCTGATGATGACCGAATGGGTGATCGACAGTTCGCGGTTGATGGTAATCACACCGGTCACGCTGAATGCAATCGTGTCTCCTGCCGAAGTGCCGGCGAGTTGATTGCGCAGCGATCCCACACCACTGTCGAGTGTGTTCGTCACCCATTTCGTCGCCGCGTGTGCCGGTTTTGCCCAGAGCAGGGCGGCTCCCATCAGCAGGACGAATAACGCCACCATCAGTCCACCCCGATACTGTTTTGTTAGTAGAAATGATGCTTCAATAGGATACATGACGATAATTTAAGCTTACGTTACCGCAATGCGCAAATCGATGACTCCTGATTACTTACTGACCGTCCAGTAAATCACTAAACTGAAATTGATGTTACAACCAGTTCATGGTGGCACGCATATCGCAAAGGCAGGCAAGAGCGGAATCTCGACGGCTACAAGCTGTTGAACTTAAGCGGCAAGGATGGACACAAG
>CAIXPS010000277.1 GCA_903921365.1 uncultured bacterium
CAGCGCCACGCAAAGCGGCGGGACGAACGTGAGCTACACGTGGAACTTCGGGGATGGATCGACGGGGAGTGGGAGCAACACGACGCATATATATGCGACGACAGGCGCCTATAGCGCGCGCGTGACCGCGACGAACTCGATCAGCGCGATGGTCACAAGCACGCCGGTGACGATCACGAACCTTGCGCCGATCGCGAGCGCGGGATCAGATCAGACTGTATTCGTGAGCACACAGGTAACACTGGATAGTTCTGCTTCGACAGACCCGGATGGGCATCTGCCACTTACGCAGCGCTGGACACAGACGGGTGGGGGCGTCGTGACGTTGAGCAACGCAACGGCAGTGTCGCCAACCTTCACTGCGCCGAGCAGTCCGGCAATCCTGACGTTCACACTGACCGTCACCGACGCGCGCGGACTAGCGGGCGCACCGGCAACAGTCAGTATTACGGTGAATGATCGGGGGATTGCCACGGTCGATGCGGCGAACAGCAGCCCGACCACACTTGGCGCTGCCACGGATTTCACAGCGACAGCAACAGTCGGGACGAACGTGGGCTACGACTGGGACTTTGGCGACGGCACGACCGGCACGGGGAATCCGACAACACACACGTACGCTTCAACGGGGTACTACGTTGCGACTGTTACTGCGACGAACTCGGTTAATACACTCACCGCTTCGACCTATGTGACGATCAGCAACGAAGCGCCGATCGCAAACGCGGGTGGGGATCAGACTGTGTACGCAGGCAGCCTGGTGACGCTTGACAGTAGTGCGAGCACGGATCCGGATGGGCATCTGCCGTTGACACAGTACTGGGTGCAGACGGGCGGAAACACGCTGACGCTGAGCGACCCGACCGGAATCACACTGACATTCACGGCGCCGGCGACACCGGAAGTGTTGACGTTCACGCTGACGGTTACGGATGCGCGCGGACTTGTTGGGACGCCGGCAAGCGTAATCATCACGGTTGTTGATCGCGGGATCATTGCGGTGAGTGCGGAGAGCAGCAGTCCGACTGATCTCGACAGCACTACGTACTTCACAGCCACGCCCACGGACGGGACCAACATCACCTATGCGTGGGACTTTGGCGATGGCGGTACCGCTGCCGGCGCAAATACCACTCATACATACGGTCAGGTCGGCGCCTATACCGCCACTGTCACCGCAACCAACTCGGTTGGATCTGTGTGGGACACCACGGTCGTGGTCGTCCAGGACAGACTCATCAGCGGTCTGTCTGCCTCCAGCAGCAGCCCGACCGAACTCAACAGCGCGACCGACTTCACAGCCACGGCCAGTGGGAGCAACGTGACGTACGCGTGGGACTTCGGCGGCGGCACGGCCAGTGGCTCGAACGCTTCATACACGTTCCCAGCCATTGGTGAGTATGTCGTCACCGTCACCGCCTCGAATGGGCGCGGCTCCGAATTCGTCACCACCACAGTGACCATTGTGGACGTGCCGATCAGCGGCCTCACCGCTGCTAACAGCGGGCCGACCACGCTTGACAGTGTGACTGAATTGACAGCCACTGCGACTGGAACGAACGTCTCCTACGTGTGGGACTTTGGCGACAGCAGTGCGATAGAAGCGGGTCGCGTTGTTACGCATGTGTACGCGTTCACGGGCGTGTATACGGCAAGCGTCACCGCCACAAACTCGATCACTACGCAAATCGCAACGACGGAAGTAACCGTCACCAACCTGCCGCCAACGGCGAATGCCGGCGGGGATCAGACCGTGTACGTAGACAGCCTGGTGACGCTTGACAGTAGTGCGAGCACGGATCCAGATGGGCATCTGCCACTCACGCAGAGTTGGATACAAACCGGTGGGGTCACCGTGACGCTGAGTAGCGCAACGGCAGTATCGCCAACCTTCACTGCGCCGAGCAGTCCGGCAATCCTGACATTCACACTGACCGTGACCGACTATCGCGGCCTAGCGGGCGCCCCGGCAACGGTTGTAGTGACCGTTGTGGACACGCTGATCAGCGCCGTTGATGCGATCAACAGCAGCCCGAACTACGTTGGCGCGACGACGCTATTCACGGGCACATCGACGGGCGGGACAAACGTCACGTATGCATGGGACTTCGGCGACACCGGCACGAGCAGCGATGTCAACACAACCCATATCTACACTAGCGCCGGCATCTACGTTGCGACGCTGACTGCCTCCAACGGAGGCGGTTCGAAGAGTATCACGACGACCGTCGTTATATACGCTTACCCAACGCTGAGTTCCAGCGATATCGCCGGGCCATACGCGATGGGTGTGACTCGACCATTCAGCATAAGTGTGGCCAACCCGTCGACAGGCGCGCACTACACCCAGGCGCGACTCGACCTGACCTTCTCAAACACGCTGGCGGCTGACATCGCAGTGTTCGAGTTCTGGAACGGTTCTGCATGGACGCCGGTCAGTTACACGCAGAGCGGCACAGATGTGCACGCATTCGTTGGCGCCGAAGCAGGCTTCGTCATGGCGGCGTCCTACGACGCGACAACCGCCTTCCGCATCCAGTTCAGCACAGCCAGCACGACTACAGTGCAGGTGAGCGTTGTCGACCTGGCGACGGATCCGGCAACAACCCGCGCGACGCTTGACGCTGTCATGGCGGTGCGCGCGCCGAACAGTGTGATCGCAATCGCCGCGCCGGCGATCATCGCCGCAAACGGCATCAGCGCGACCAATGTCACCGTCACAGTGACGGATATCTACGGCGACCCGGTTGTGGGCGCGCAGATCACTCTCACTGCCACGGGCGGGACGCTAGGAACCTCAAGTGGTTCAGCCGACACAGCGGGCGTGTTCAAGACGACACTGCTGTCGAGCATCATCTCGCAGACGGTGACGGTGACGGCTACGAGCGGCGGTAAGCACGGGGTAGCGCATGTCGGCTTTGTCAATGTGGACAACCCCGCCACGTCACTCAGCGGTTCGTACACTGTCAACACCAACACCGTCAGACTCGGCGACATTCTCACGTTCACGTTTGTGTTGACCAGCAATGGGCAA
>CAIXPS010000278.1 GCA_903921365.1 uncultured bacterium
CAGGTGGCGCGATTGGAGGGGTCGATCACGGTAACTGCTGTAACGGGCAGATTGGCGTCGGCCAATGCCTGATGTAGTCGGGTTGATATATTGCTCATTGCAGTACCCATCCTGACAGGACCGTGACATTTGCGCCGGAGTAACCGCTGTAAAACGTTACGAGGGCAGCGCTGATGCCGCGTTCGCACATATTCATTGCGTGATAGCCGACGGGCAGAGGCTTTGTGTAGAAAGATGTCCCCATGCCGCTATACAGATAAACTATCTGGTCGTCGGGGGTGACTGTGTCGAGGCCGATGCCGCCGAAAGCCTCGCCGCCGGATTGCTGCTGAGTCAACTGGAACCAAGAAAGCGCGTCGGTCAGACCGATAACGCATTCAACGCGATTGGTGGCGGTGGCGCGCACCTGGCGCCATGAGGACGAGGACATTGTCCATGTCGCCGTAGCATCCTGCTTGAACACCTGGCGCATGACGCGGTTATTGACGTTGAACAGGAATCGTTTGGTGATCGAATCCTCGCACACGTTCGCGCCGGATGCGCAGATAGAGCCCATGTAACGACGCGTCGGCGCGCCGGACTTCACCCAACGGCCATTCTGCGAAACCAAAGCGGTCGCGCGCGCGGTCGCGGATGCCCACACCAGAGATTCAAGCGTCGGGACTCCGGCGTTGCTATACATGAAAATGTCATAGACCAGACCAGAGGTAAGCGTAAGCGCCAGTGAAGGCTCACCGAACTGATACACGATCCAATCAGAAGTGCCGTCGTATAGGTCAATCAGGTCATGTGTGTAGGGCGTGTAGTAAATCGTTCCGGCTGCTGTAACGTCAGCGGTCGTAACTGGAACGCCAGTGGTCAGCGTGAGGCGTCCGCCTGGATTGGGGATGGATAAAGGCGCGAGTGTGCCATCAGAACGCTTGTGCAGGAAAGCATCACCACGGGCGTAGAGTTGCAGATAGTTGGCGGCGGGTGTGCCTAGAAAAGCCTGCTTGGTGAATTGAATCCCTGGGATATTGGGCGCTGCGGATATTTTGCTCATGTTTGAAGTCCTTATCCTTCGGTCAGAACATTGCCGTTGTCATCGGCCAACACATTTCCCGAATCGTCACACAAAATCAGGTCGATAAACCCGGTGGAAGTCAGATAATCCAGAAAGGCATTCGGGTCATGCACGGGCACGGCATTCGCGGGCGAACCGCCTTCATCGAGCGACTGTAACGCGATACGCAAGTCGGCCAGGTCAGCCTGCATCCCGGCAAGGGCTGCGCCTAACGTCTGCTCTAACATGCCCATCTGGGCGGCCAGAACGTCGATCATGTAATCACTGCGCGCCATTACTCTATATCCTCCAGTCTCGACATGCGCCGCCGGGCAGCGGGAGTTGACACCAGCTCACGCGGGCGCAAATCAGAATCAGACATCACCGCAACCAAAGAAGCCGAAAGCATATGATCATCGTGCAAGGGCTCATCCTGCAACGTGACCGGATGCCGCCAACTCACATGCGCCGGAATGC
>CAIXPS010000279.1 GCA_903921365.1 uncultured bacterium
CTCGATTGAGTTCTTGGTCCCAAAAGTGAACGTGCAGAAAAGGATTGCCGACATCCTCTCTGCTTATGACGACCTGATCGAAAACAACCGGCGGCGGATTCAGTTGCTGGAGCAATCGGCACGGCTGCTCTACAAGGAGTGGTTTGTCCACCTCCGCTTCCCCGGCCATGAACACGTCAAGATCAAAAGTGGTGTACCCGAGGGGTGGAAGAGGATGCCGCTCGGCGATCTTCTTACACTTCAGAGGGGATTTGATCTGCCTTTAAAGCACAGAAAAGAAGGTCCATATCCAATCTACGCTTCGACTGGGATCAACGGTTTTCATGAAGTCGCAAGGGTGAAAGGTCCTGGAGTTGTCACAGGTCGATCTGGATCGCTTGGGTGCGTGATGTACGTACCAGGAGACTTCTGGCCGCTCAACACAGCCTTGTGGGTGAAGGAGTTCAAGCGAGTCAGTCCACTGTATGCCATCCATCTTCTGTCTGAGATGCACTTAGAACAGTACAACGGGGGGGCGGCTGTGCCGACTCTGAATCGGAACGATGTTCACCGTGTGGAAAAGCTATGTCCAAATAGGCAGGCTCTTCGGCTATTTGATGAGAACGCAAGTCTTGTCTGCCGACAGATAGAAACGCTTGTACGGACCAACAAGGCACTTCAGCATGCCCGCGACATTCTCCTGCCGCGCCTGATGAATGGAGAAATCACGGTTTGAACAAACAGGATCTCAACAATCTGATTGCCTTGGGCGAAGGTTTCACCGCCGAGTTTAAGCGGGCGGGTACGTCCAATCTGGGGCGGGAGATTTGCGCCTTTGCCAATGCTACTGGTGGGGTGATTCTGATTGGCGTGACCGATCAGGGTGAGATCGTAGGGGTGATCGACCACAATCGGCTGAAATCGGAAGTTCAGGCTATCGCTCGTTCGGCCGATCCGCCAATTTCGGTGGTAGTCGAGAGCGTGGGCGAGGTGTTGTGCGTCATAGTGCCAGAGCAGCACAGCAACCCTTACTCGTTCGGCGGCAAGTTCTTCCTGCGCGAAGGGGCTACATCACAGCAGATGTCTCGTGATGAGATTCGCGAATTCTTTTTTAAGGAGGGGCTGATCCATTTCGATGAGACAGTTTGCCCCGAATATGAGCTGGGCAAGGATCTGACTCCGGCAATTTGGAGCCGTTTTGCCACACTGGCCAATATTCCCACGAATATGGAGAGGGAACCTGCCCTGCGCAACCTGCACCTGGTGAAAGACGGCAGGATGACTCACGCCGGTGCCTGGCTGATGTGTGACGACATCACCCGCTATACTCTGCGCGCGGGTGTGACTTGCGCCTTTTTCCGGGGCACGACCAATGTGCACATTCTCGATCGCAGGGATTTTACCGGCGATCTCTATTCCATCTATGAGGATTGTATGGCCTACATGCAGTCCAGACTCAACACCGCGCTTATCCCCAACGCCAGGGGGCGGGATGAGCGGCTTGAGCTGCCGGAAGAGGCTCTGCGCGAGGCGCTGGTCAATGCCATCGCGCATCGGGATTACCGTTCCACTGCCAATGTGCAGGTGCATATCTATCATGATCGCCTGGAGATCATCACGCCCGGTGGACTGCCCGCCGGCATGAAGGAGGAAGATCTGGGCCACAGAAGCGTGCCGCGCAATCCGCTGCTGTTCAGCCTGTTCTACCGGATGAACCTGGTGGAGAAGATCGGTAGCGGCATTCAGCGTATTCGCGATTTGTGCCGGGGGTATGGCGTGGCCGAGCCCAGGTTTGAGGTGTCGGAACATTGGTTGACGGTGGTGTTTCCTCGTGCGACCGATGACCAAGTTGGAACCAGGACAGAACCAAGTCGGCACCAAGTCGGCACTAAGTCGGCACTAAGTCAGCACCAGGTTGAAATACTCGCCAGATGTGCTGAAGCTCAACCGCTGACCGCCTTGATGGAGATCGCTGGGCGCACGGATCGCACCAAGTTCAGGAACCAAGTCTTGGCATCACTTCTGGAACAGGGACTTGTCGAGATGACCATTCCCGACAAGCCTCGCAGCAGCAAGCAGCGCTATCGGCTGACGGCGAAGGGTAGGGCATTTCTTGAAAAACTGGGAGGGAGCCTGTGAACCCGGCACTGTACACCGAAGACACCCTGGTCCAGCAAACCACGGCGGAGTACCTGGAGCGGCAGCTCGGCTGGGAGTCGGTGTATGCCTACAACACGGAGACGTTCGGACCAAACGGTCTGCTGGGCAGGAAAGACGACCGCGAGGTGGTGTTGACCCGCTATCTTCGTGCCGCGTTGGTCGGGCTGAATCCGGGGTTGCCTCAAGACGCTTACGACGATGCGGTACGTCAGATCGTGACGACGGTGGCGACCCAAACACTGCCGGCGACGAACCGGGAAAAATACGAGCTGATCAAAGACGGCGTGCAGGTCACGTTCCGCAACAACAAGGGCGAGCGCGTGCGGCAGCGGTTGCGGGTGTTCGATTACGCCGATCTGGCGAATAACCATTTTCTGTGTGTGCGGGAGCTTTGGGTGCGAGGCGATCTGTATCGACGGCGGGCCGACATCGTGGGGTTCGTCAACGGACTGCCGCTGCTGTTCATGGAGCTGAAGAATGTCAGCAAGGACATCCGGGCGGCCTACGAGCAAAACTTCAAGGATTACCAGGACACCGTTCCGCACCTGTTCCACCACAACGTCTTTGTTGTGCTGGCCAACGGCGTGGATGCGAAGCTGGGTGCCATGACCAGCCGATTCGAGCATTTTCACGAGTGGAAACGCCTGGCCGAAGATCAGCCGGGCGCGGTGGAGATGGAGACGCTGCTGAAAGGCGTTTGCGACAAGCGCAATTTCATGGATCTGGTGGAAAACTTCATTGTTTTTGATGACTCTTCCGGCGCACCCAAAAAGATTCTGGCCCGTAATCACCAGTTTCTGGGAGTCAACCGGGCCATCGATGCGGTCAGTGAGCGCAACAGCCGGCAGGGTAAGCTGGGCGTGTTCTGGCACACCCAGGGGGCGGGCAAGAGTTACTCGATGGTGATGTTCACGCGTAAAGTCCACCGTAAACTCGGTGGCAACTTCACCTTCCTGATCCTGACCGATCGCGACGACCTGGACACGCAGATTTACAAGACTTTTGCCGGCTGCGGAGTGGTGGACAATGACCGTGATCCGTGCCGGGCATCCAGCGGGGATCACCTGAACCATCTGCTGGCTCAGCACAAGTCGCACATCTTCTCGCTGATTCAAAAATTCAATCAGGTCGTGAAACCGGACGAGGGTTATACGAATCGTGACGATGTCATCGTCATTACCGACGAGGCGCACCGGACACAGTACGGTACGCTGGCACTGAACATGCGAAATGCGCTGCCGAACGCAAGCTACATCGGTTTTACGGGCACACCCCTGTTCAAGGACGACGAGATTACGCGGCGGGTGTTCGGTGACTACCTCTCGACATATGACTTTCAGCGGGCGGTCGAGGACAAGGCCACCGTACCGCTCTATTATGATGCCCGCGGGGAAAAGCTCGGCGTGGCAGTCGACGACTTGAACGAACGGATCGCCGAGAAGCTCGAGGAAGTGGAGACCGAAGACATCGATGTGGCACTACGTCTCGAAAAAGAGCTCAAGCGCGACTACCACATTCTCACCGCCGATAAGCGGCTGGATCAGGTTGCGCGGGACTTTGTGCAGCATTACGCCAATGCATGGGAGAGCGGCAAGGCGATGCTGGTGTGCATCGATAAGTTGACCTGCGTGCGGATGTATAACCTGATCGTGAAGTACTGGGATGAACGTATTACAGAATTGCAGGCTGCCTTGGGTGCTGCGGTGGATGAGCAGGAGGAAGTGTATCGTCGTCGGCAGATCGAATGGATGTGCGAGACACGGACGGCGGTTGTCATCAGCGAAGAGCAGGGTGAAGTCGGGAAATTCCGGCAGTGGGGCCTGGACATCATCCCTCACCGCCGATTGATCAAGGAGGGGATCGATCTGCCGGAATCCATGCGGCTGCAGCCCCGGTTTCGAAACATGCAGCGCATGGACTTGGACGAGGCGTTTAAAGTGGAAGAACACCCGTTCCGGATCGCTATCGTATGTGCGATGTGGCTGACCGGTTTCGACGTTCCAAGCCTGTCGACGCTGTATCTGGACAAGCCGCTCAAGGCGCATACGCTGATGCAAGCCATCGCTCGCGCCAACCGTGTCAACGAGGGGAAGAACAACGGCCTGATCGTCGACTACTGCGGCATCTTCAAAAACCTGCGCAAAGCCCTGGCGACGTTCGCCGGACAAGGAGACGGCGGCCATGGCGGTGAAGGGGGTGAAACCGATCCGGCCAAACCCGATGAAGCGTTGTTGGCTGACCTGGCCGAGGCCGTTGGTTTGATCTGCGCATTCTTGAGTGATCGTGGCGCTTCGCTGGACAAAATTGTCACCAAAACGGGATTCGGACGCAATGCCGCAATCCTTGCCGCCAAGGAAGCAGCCAATGAGAACGACGAGACGCGCAAGCGTTTTGAGGTAATGTGCCGGGAGGTATTCAAGAAGTTCAAGGCATGTATCAACATCAAGGGCGTGAACATGCATCGCGGGGAGTACGACGCAATCAACGTGGTCTATAAGAGCCTCCAGAAGGATCGCGATGAGGCCGACATCACCGATATCATCCGCCAATTGCAACGGGTGGTTGACGAGGCGATTGCGGTGCAGCCCAACAGGGTGTCCGCAGCGCAGACACCCTTTGATATCAGCAAGATCGATGTTGACCGGCTGCGGCGGGAGTTTGAACGGAGCCCGGCCAGGCACACGACCGTCCAGAACCTCAAGCAGGCCATCGAACGGAGACTGAGGCGGCTGCTCGGACAAAACCCGCTACGTACGGACTTCCAGCGGCATTATGAGGAGATTGTGGCCGGGTACAATCGCGAGAAAGACCGGTTAACCATCGAAAAGACGTTCGCGGATTTGCTTTACCTTGTCAATGCGCTCGATGAAGAAGACAGCCGGGCCGTACGCGAAGGTCTGGATGAAGAGTCCCTGGCAATTTTCGATCTTCTGAAAAAGCAGGACCTGAGACCATCCGAAATCAAGCGGATCAAGGATGTGGCTGTCGGGCTGCTTGAGGTGCTGAAGGCCGAAAAACTCAGAGTTGACCACTGGCGGGACAAGGAGTCCACCCGGGATGCCGTGCGAATTGCCATCCGGGACTTCCTGTGGAGCGACGAGACCGGTCTGCCGGTGGACTGCTACACGGAAAAAGATGTCCATACCAGATCGGAAGACGTATTCCGTCACGTGTACCGCGTTTACCCGACGATTCCATCGCCGTTCTAC